>CAMDFS010000050.1 GCA_945897715.1 Chlamydia trachomatis | reverse complement strand
TCTTACCATTTCTGATCATGGATTAGGGATGACAGGGTCCGAAGTAGAAAAATACATTACTGATGTTGCATTTTCTGGAGCTGCAGAATTTGTAGAAAAGTATCAAAAAGATGAAGCTAATGGAGGGATCATTGGCCATTTTGGGCTAGGGTTTTACTCTGCTTTCATGGTTGCAGAAAAAGTAGAAATCAGGACAAAATCTCATCAAGAAGGCGCTCAGGCAGTGCTTTGGTCCTGTGATGGATCCTCTACTTATACTATTATCGAAACAGATAAAGAAGAGGTAGGAACAGATGTCATTCTTCATATCAATGACGATGAGATGCTCGATGAGTCAAAACTTGAAAGCATTTTACGCAAATATTGCCAGTTTCTCCCCCACCCAATTTATCTTGGAGAGAATCGCATTAACGAAGAAGAGCCTCTTTGGATGAAAAATCCCTCTGATTGCACAGATGAAGAGTATCGTGCTTTTTATCAAAATCTTTATCCAATGGAAGAGCCTCCAATTTTCTGGGTCCATCTAAATGTTGATCACCCATTTCATTTAAAAGGGATTTTATATTTTCCGAAAGTCAATCCCCGTTTTGATTTTCAGTCTGCTTCGATAAAGCTTTTTTCAAAAAGAGTTTTTGTATCAGATAACCTAAAAGATCTATTTCCTGATTATTTAACTGTCCTTAGAGGGGCAATTGACAGCTCTGACATCCCGTTAAATGTCTCTAGAAGTTACCTTCAAATGAATTCCACGGTAAAAAAACTTTCTATGCATATTGCTAAAAAGCTTGGTGACCGCTTAAAAAGTTTTGCAACTACTGATAGGGAGAAGTTTTTAAGCGTTTGGGGCGATATGGAGACAATTGTTAAACTTGGAGCGCTCCGTGAAGAGAAATTTTACGAAAAAGTCCAAGATATCTTGATGTATAAAACAATTAATGGGGAATTTTTAACCGCTCCTCAGTATTTAGAGCTTCATAAAGATGCCTATGACAGTAAAATCTTCTATACAACAGAGGATGAGGATACTGCTTTTCTATCTATGTATAAAGAGAAGGGAATTGAAGTGTTAAAAGGGGGAGGTCCATTAGATAGCGCACTTTTTAATACGTTAGAATCAAAACTGCATTGCAAGTTCCAAAGAATTGATGGGGGAATTTCTGATTTGATCCTTGATAAAAAGGAAGGCGAAGAAGAACTTGATCATAAAGAGCTTACAAACTTTGTAAAGGAGAGCCTTGGCTTAGAATATGTGGATGTTCAGGCAAAAGGATTGTCATCAAAAGAGCTCCCTGCATTTGTGATGATTGAAGAAGGGGTTCGCCGTATGCGGGATTACTTTGCCATGTCTCAAAAAGAGATGCCTCGTGATGCTTTTTCAAGGCATACTTTTGTGCTAAATACGAACAACTCTCTTGTAGAATCCCTTGGTAGATTAAAGAAAACTTCTCCAGAACTTTCTAAAAAACTTGTTCAACAGGTCTATGATCTATCTTTGCTTTCACAAAAAGAGATGCATCCAGAAGCTCTTGGTGATTTCATCAAGAGGACAGGGAATGTTCTTGAAGAGCTTGCCGCTGCTGCCTCTAAAGAATAGCTCCATGTTAAAATGTGCGATTTTCTTAAGTTGTTCATTAAGAGCTCTATTTGCAAACCCCTATTCCGATGAAGTTTATGATGCAATTGTCGACATCACAAATCCGACAACAGAAGAATATTTATCTGTTGATGACTATATCAAAAATGGCACCATACCACAAATAGGGCTCTGGGTAGATTGGATGAAAAATCCATGGCCTAGAGACTTCACCATTATCAAAGGAAGCGCTAGTGCTATCAGTAGAAAAGTCACCTATGTAAATTGCAAAAAAAAAGATCCTTTGAATAACTGCATTGTTCTTTACGCAAGCTATAACAAAGAATATCCTGCTAATGTAGAAAGCTTAGAAAATATCATTAAAAAGTCTAAATATAAAGGGCATATCATTTCAAGAACTGGGGGGATGCCTAACATGGAGGCGGGAGATTTGCGCCTTTGTCACCTCCCTCATGGTTATAAAATTGCAGCAATTAGAGAGGCGGTAAGACTTGGATATAAAAAAGTCCTCTGGCTTGATTGTACCGTCACCCCCATCATTGATTTAAGCATCATCTTTGATAGAATTGCAAAAAACAAAGTGTATGCCTATAAAACACCGTATGCTTTGAGTATGTTATTTAATGGTCAAGAATGCCTAACTATCTATGAGCTTCCGGTAGAGGAGTCCAATGCCTCTTATTGTGTGCATAGAAGTATCCTTGGATTTGATCTCACATCTAGTGAATGTCTATCCTTTATCGAAAATTGGTACTCAAAAACCATCAATAATGAACTATACTCTCTTACTCCCTATGACCAAACAAGCTTGGTTTCCTACCTATTGAATCAATCCTATAGTCCTACCCTTTTTCCCTTTGCACTAGAAAATATCAATTCAAACAACCCCTTGACATTAGAGTTTACTATCGCCGGTGGGCAATAGTAAACTTTATGTTTGTCTTATGAAGCCTCTTCAGAGAGTTCATCCCAAGAGCTTTCTCTTTCCACTTCAGAGACTAACAAGACTTGCTCTTCACCACGATGCTTAATATCAAGGAGAAAGGTCCCAAGGGTGAAATCAAAAGCCTTTTTAGAAACTCCAGCCACTTGCCCCGAGATATATTGCTTTGGCCGAGCATAGCTCTTACACCCAGCATTTTTCCATGTCCGATAATCAGCTGCTAACTGATCCATCTTTAAATGGAACTTCTCCTGAAAAGGAGAGGCAAGATCCTTGCTAACCCTTTGATACTTACCCATTACCAAATAAAGCGCATGCTTTACTGTCCGATCTTGTTTTACTAGATCGCGTTTTGCCTCTTCAGGCATCGTTTCATAGAGCCTTTTTACAAAAAAACTCATAAAATCAGATACTAACATCTCATTACCTATCCTATTATGAAACAATAATTCGATATCAATAAAGCTAACATGCTGATTATTAGTAACTTATTATTATTTCTGGTTTTATTACCCAATTTCCCTTTCAAGAAGAAAACTGGTGCTTACTTTGTTACTTAACAGATTATTTAGATTTAATAAAGAGAATATTGAATTGTAATTAATATTATGATATAATAAGAGTATTAATAATTAGAGATAGGTGTATTATGTCAATCCCAGCAATAAGAATTAACGAGTGTCGTATTCCTGAAGGTCTTACTTCCGATTTGCAACAATCTGCCATTAATGATAAAGTTCAGGAGATCTTTAATACGGGAATCGTAAATTTCTTGCATAGCGCAGCAGCCCCTGCAGATGGAGGTAAATTCGCCTACTCTCTTCATTACTCTAATAAGTATTCTAAATCAGAAAAAACTCCTGAAATACGCATCACGGGATCTAATGGCACTGTTTCTCTAATCGAATACATTGAAAAACTTAAAGCTGCCAAAAGTCAAGAGGAAAGTATAGAAGAGTGTACGAAAGTTCAATCTAAGGTGAAGGATTTGCTTGATTCATTATCGCCAGATCCTTTAGACGATGAAGAGGAGGAGGAGGACATAATAAGCGCACCTTCAACTGAAATTCATGATCTTCAAAATCAAATACATGCGAGTCAGCAAGCAAATCTAAGCCTAGAGGCCCGAGTTACTGCTTTAACTGCACAGCTAAAAGATCAAACTGAGTTAGTCGCTGAGATTGCGGCGTTAAGATTACAAAATCAAAGTCTTGTAAGTAATGCAAATGCTTCTACAACACGAATAAGCGACTTAGAAACTGCAAATGCTGCCGAAATTGCAACGGCAAATAGAAACATTATTGACTTAACTCAAAAGCTAAAAGATCAAGAGGCCTTGGAGGCTAGGCTTAATGCTCAAGAAGAAGCACTTGCAGCGCTAAGATTACAAAATAATGCTCCTGCAAGAGATGCAGATGCTTATCAAAAGCGGATTCAACAATTAGAAGCTGCACTTGCCGCCGAAAAAAACCAAGTAACTGTTGCTAGAACGGCTTCCAAAGCCGCAAAAATTCAAATCAGCGAACTACAAACCGAAGTCAAAAGTAAGAATGCAACCATTAATAGGCTCGAAAAAACTTTAGACACAAAGACTACCAGGCAGTAGGATGGGATTTAAGAGTCTGATTTACCATGAGTTGGTGCAGGAGTCTCCACTTCTGAAATGGCTCCCTTAAGCATCTCTATTTTAGATCCATCACATTGTTTTAAGATTACAGTGCGCTCATTAATTTCATAAATTGTTGCACGGATACCCATTGCAATGACTACGTCCCCTTTTTTCATGGAATCACGAAGTTTTTTCATCTTTTCGCGTCGCTTTTTATCAGGTCTCCAAAGAACAAAATAAGAAAATAGGGCAAAAATTGCCACCATGATAAAAGTTTGTGAAATGCCAGCATTTCCTGTTGATGCACCATCTGCTAGAATCGGGGTCATAATATCTCCTTAGTACTTTGGACATCATACGAAAAGGGAAAATTGCTTGCACTATTTATTTTATAAAAGCTCTAAAAAGATCAGGTTTTCGACATGGGGAGTGTGTGGAAATTGATCGAAGGGTTGAATAGAAGCAATTTTATAAGAATGCAGTTGCTCGATATCCTCTTTTTGTGTCACTGGGTTACATGATAGATAGACAACTCTTGACGGCTTTAGTTTTTCTAGAAATGCAAGGGCAACTTTTCCCATACCACATCTTGGAGGGTCAATCACCACGATATCTGGAATAAAGTGCTCCCCCCTTGTTTTAATGAAATTTGCTACATCTTCGGCATAAATTTCTATGTTTTGTATTCCTAAGACATCGATATTTACACGGGCATCACAAACTGCTTCTTTTCCAATTTCGACTGCGACAATGTGATCTACATGGGGACTTAAAAGCATTGAGATGGTGCCAATTCCAGAAAAGAGATCGAGTACTTTTTCATTTCCCTTGAGATCAAGTTTTTTTAAAATTGAGGAAAAAAACTTTTCTGCCATAAGAGGATTAGGTTGAAAAAATGCTTGAGGGCTCATTAAAAATTCCGTATCCCCAATTTTTTCTACAAAGCAATCAGGGCCAGAGAGGTGCATTTCGTAATAACGTGTTGGTGTACCTTTTGCTATACACTTAATTTGCATAAATACAGCGACATTCTCATCATCAATTGCCGCAACAAAATCGCGGAGTTGTTGTTTTGTAAGTGAAAAATCAGCATTTCCAGAAACAGTTAAGATGACCATTGTGCTATCAGTATGGATAGACTTTCTCAGAGTTAAGGTTTGGAACGACCCTTCATCAGAATAGGAGTTGTAGGCAGCAATAGTTGATTTCTTCCAAAATTCCCTGACCTGCCCGAGGACTTTTGAAAACCATGGATGAACGATATGACATTGCGTTAGATTTTCGACAATGCCACGACTTTTTGGTTTGATAAGTCCTAAAAAATGCTCTTTTTCACGATTTTGAGAAAAAGTATATTCCATCTTTCCGCGATAGTGCCATGGATCGTCCATTTTTTCGATCGGAAGAACTTGATGTCCTGCAAAAAGGGTCTCGATTTTTTTTTGCTTTTCCACAAGCTGTCTCTCGTAAGAGACGTGCTGCATACTACACCCTCCGCAAGAAGTAAAATGTATGCATCGCGGCTCAACGCGATCTGGACTTTTTTCTAAAATTTCTCTTAAAATATACAAGGCGTTTTTCTTTTTTCCCGCAATTCTTTCTACTCTTCCCTTTTCCATAGGAATTGCAGAGAGAATGTCACCTGGTAGATCACTGGATTTACCAAAACCTTTTTTTGAAAAACTTGCAATTTCTATTATTGACTCATTCATAGGGATGAATGATAGCAGAAAGGGGACTTTTTATCCCTTATTCTTTTCATGATTTAAAGAAAGTTTCCGCCATTTTTTTGAAATTTTGGTAAGTTCAATGGTGGCGATTCTGATTCTCTGCATTGCTAATTTATTGCCCCTATATACTTTTGGCATATCTTTGATGATTGCCTCTATAAGCTCTGCCATCTGGTCGGTAGATTTCATAAACATACAGGGTCTCCTTGCTTTTATTATAACGCTACATTATTGTTATAATATCTTGGAGTATTTTTATGGAAGATCTTGTTGCTTATTTTGACGGAAAATTTATTAAAACATCACAAATTGCAATTCCTGCTGAAAACCTTGGATTTACAAGAGGATATGGGGCTTATGAATGCTTTAGAACTTACCAAAGAGAGCCCTTTCGCCTTGATGATCATTTAGAAAGACTGCAAAACACCTGTGCGAGCCTCCTTATTGAATACCCTCATGAGGATCTAAAGTCTATTGTTGATCAATTGATTAAAGAAAACCCTGAGGATGAGCTTATTTTCCGTCTTTACGTTACTGATGCATTAGATGAAAAGCCCTACCAACTTGTTATCCTCTGCAATACCCCAGCCTCTTTTGAAAAAACAAATCCACTTGGACCACTCTCCCTTAAGACTTTTATTGATAAAAGAGAAAGTCGAGGAATTAAAAGTACTGCTTATGGTTATACGATGGTTTCGACAAAACGCGCAGAAGCTCTTGGCTTTGATACCATTTTGCTAGTGGGAGAGACAGGAAATATCCACGAACTTGCTAAAGCAAACTTTTTTACGGTGAAAGGAAATACCCTATATACACCAAAAGAAAATCTTCTTTTCGGAATCACCCGAAAAACAATTTTGGAAATTGCAAAAGATTATGGCTATGAGGTTGTGGAAGGAAATATTTCTTTAGACTCCTTAAAAGAGATGGACGAAGTATTTTCCTGCGCAACCATTAGAGGAATTGTCCCTATTAAAAAAATTGATGAGATGGATTTTTTTAGCCATAAACATGCAGAACGCTTGCAAACCTATTTCCAAAATTTATCGGAACAGACATGCGTATAGAAATTAAAAAAAGGATAATAAAAAATGTCTAAAAAAATAAAAGTACTTGCCTTTTCAGGAAGCACTCGAAAAGATTCCTATAATAAACAGCTTCTTTTACAAGCCGTATCCTTTCTTCCTAAAAATGTTGAACTAACATTAATTGACTTAAAGGATTACCCTATGCCTTTATACGATGCTGATCTAGAACAAGAAACAAAAGTGCCTGAAAATGCGAGAAAAATTAGATCTCTTATGATTTCAGCAGATGCTTTTATTATTACCAGCCCTGAGTATAACGGTTCTATTTCTGGGGTACTTAAAAACACAATTGATTGGACATCAAGGGCCGAAGACAACATCCCTTCTCTTGCTGCTTATAAAGGGAAATATGCCTTTATATTAAGCACATCTATCGGAAAAAGTGGTGGAATTAATAGTTTATCAATGCTTAAATCAATTCTGAATTATATGGGAATAACTGTAATTCCAGAATTAGTCGCAATTCCCTATGCAACAAAATTTTTTAATGAAACAAAAGTATCTCTTGAAGAAAGCGACTTGAATTTGATAAAAACTGGTTGTCAAAAATTAATTAGTTTAACATCGGTGAATGTTTAAAGACTTCGTCTGCTCAGATATCCTTTAGATGACATTTCTATTTAACACTGAAAGCACCGCAAACTTCGAAGGGATAGTTTCATTTAAAAGATCAATCCAATAGTAAAACGCACTTATGTACCAGTTTGATCAGAGGTGTAATCATGATGAGAGCCATCTTTTTCCATCTCATTATGAATAAGCTCGTACAAAAGCTCAGCAAGTTCACCCATTCCTCTCTGATTGAAATATTTAACTAAATCTGCTGACAGCGTAAAGAGGGTATCACGAAGATTTGCATTCTCTTCAAATACGGATGGACAAAATGAAATTGTTTTAGAAATCATAAACCTAGAGCGTTCCTTAAGCCTAAAATCTGCTTTTTCCCAGATCTGCGGACTAACAACTGTAAGTTTGTTCTGATCATCGATATCTATCAAAATCTCTTGATGATGCAATACTGCCTCTTTAATAATCTCTAAATTTTTATAAACAAGCTCTCGTTCCATACCTCTCCTATATTATTTAGTATAGAGTTTATGGAGTTTTTATCAAGAAGAACTATCTCCTTAACTCTTAATTACTTAGCAAATTTAGAGTCTCTTATCATAAAATACCACTAAATAGAGGGAGAAATAATGATCACAATTTTTTCATTGGTAATAGTTGTAATTTTTTCTGTGGCGATAATTGTAACTGCAATTGTTGGAGTATGCTCTATTTTGTTGACTGGTTATGAAGGGTAATTTCATTTTGGACAATTTTAACCTTTGTTTGTTTTTTTTTGAGAACGTGATCTGTAATAGGAACAGCAATTATAGAAACTACTGGTAGTAAAAGAGAAAAAGCATAGCCTACAGCACCCTTTAGAATTTTTTTGACAACTGTTGTATCGACTTTCTCAGCAGTATCTGTTACTAATTGAGATAGTTCTGTTGCTTTTTTAGAAAAGAGATCTGCTACCTTTAATAATAGATGGGGTGGTTTATGCTGTGGTTCTTCAGGCACAACAAATTTATCTACAATGTTTTCCATAATACCTCCAAATGTTAAGAATTGAATTATATTAAATCAAAGTTTAATTTAAAAGTTTTTATTTTAGACTCAAGATAGATTGTTTTGAATGGATTTGCCTTGGTATTTTTTTTGAGATCTTTAGATAACTGTAG
Organism: Chlamydia trachomatis; assembly: GCA_945897715.1. Classification (GTDB taxonomy): domain Bacteria; phylum Chlamydiota; class Chlamydiia; order Chlamydiales; family 2-12-FULL-49-11; genus JAJACQ01. Next base: position 460 of record CAMDFS010000050.1, on the reverse strand, counting down.
TTTGAGGGTGGTTGAGATTGGAAGGAACAGATGCATTGAATTTGGGCAAAAAAAAGACCCTCAATCTATAAAGATTGAGGGTCTACAAACTTGGCAGCGTCCTACTTTCCCATACTCTTGTGTATAGTATCATCGGCGATGGAGGTCTTGACTGCTGTGTTCGGTATGGGAACAGGTATTTCCCCTCCTCTAAAACCACCAAGAAAATTTGTATTTATCAAATTAAAGCTAGGCTTTGCATTGATAAATTAAAAAAAAGAAAAAGAAATTTTTGATTTAAAAGGTTATATTTTGTTCAAAATGTCGACAGTTTTTTACATTAAATTAAGATATTGATTTGGAAAAAAAAGACCCTCAATCTATAAAGATTGAGGGTCTACAAACTTGGCAGCGTCCTACTTTCCCATACTCTTGTGTATAGTATCATCGGCGATGGAGGTCTTGACTGCTGTGTTCGGAA
>CAMDFS010000049.1 GCA_945897715.1 Chlamydia trachomatis | reverse complement strand
TTAACAATAGGCCAAGAAAAGTCCTAGGCTTTAAAACTCCGTTAGAAGTATTTGATAGTCTATCTAGAGGTATGGTATAATTGAGGAACACAACATGAATTTCTAAAATTCTCTATGCTTATTTTTTGCACTTCAACCTTGAAAGGGCCCTAATTATACTCAAATAAATATCCCTTTTCATGGACATCACTTCCGAGGCTTTGAAACCTTTGTTTTACCAAAAGGGGATATTTATAAAAAACGCCTAAATACTAAAATTAATAAAACCTTTAATTAAATGATAAAAACTGATATTTAATAATTATAGAATAATATCGTTAGGAATTTTATGTATTCATTTAATAGTAGAGTATTAATTTCTTTACTTGTACCGTTTACATTGTCAGCGCTTCCGTCGGGAAGTAGTGTTACCACAGGTAGCGCAACGATCTCAACTCCTACTGCTACGACAGTTACAGTTTCTACGCAATCGGATCTAAATGTGATCAATTGGACATCTTTCGATTTGGATAATGGTGAAAACATTACATTTTCACGAACAGGGGCTAATGCTACTGATAAGTATCACGTTTTTAATAAGATAACAGGGGCTGCAACTACTATTTCTGGAGGGATATATTCTGGTAGTAATGCTCTGATTTATATTGTAAATCCAAATGGTGTGATTGTTGGACCCACGGGAACTATTATTACTGGAGGGATATTTTTATCAGGATTAAATTTATCTGGCTCGTTTTTACCCGATATTGATGGGACTTATACTGGAAATGGGACAGTGTCAGTCTCTGGGAGTGTAACTGCCACCGGGTATGATGCAATTTTTCTAGGTTATAGAGTGATAACATCCCCTGATAGTGCTATTGTTGCTCAAGATACTGTTGCAATTGGAGCCGGATCGACGATGGTCTTTAAGCCATTAGATATAGAGAGAATTTATATTCAAGCAGCAGGGGCTGTAGATACTGGTATAGGAATAGACCATGGAGGGACAATTAGTGCATCGTCCATAATGATGAAGGCCGATGGTAATATTTATTCACTTGCGATCAATCAGAGGGGGTTGATCAAAGCAACTAGTTGTACTACTTCTCAAGGACGGGTCAAGCTTGTTGCCGATCCTAAAGCAAATTTTAAAGGGGCATTTGAAATGTCGGGGAGCATTATACGGGAATGTTCAACAGCTGGAAATGGCCCAACTGTAGAAATTTACGGTCATTCTATCGGGCTATTAGATGGTGCTTCAATCATTGTTAGTGGAGTAAATGGTGGAGATGTAACAATTGGTACAAGTACAATCTATCCTACAAATCATGTAACTATTCATAGTGGAGCTATAATTACTTCGACAGGATCGACAGGCAACGGAGGGGATATTGTTTTATATGGCTCTTCTTCGCTTCTATATTTAGGTGCAATAAATGTTTCCTCAACCTCTCTAAATGGGGGGGATGTCACCCTTACCGGTGGAGGGTATTTAGGGATAGATGGAAGTGCAAACCTTGGTAATAACGGAACTTTTACTGCAAATGGTCCCTTGATTAAAGTGGGAGATCCATCAAATCACGGATCAAATTTTGCTCCACCTCTTTATACATATACAGCGTTAGATTCAGTCTTTACAAAAGCTTCTTTAGAAGGGATTTTGGGGACAGGAAATGTTGTGATTTCTGCTGTAGACATCGATGTAGAGACAAATGATATCACTTGGGGCAGTGCAAATGCATTAAGCTTAATAGCAACCAATCAGATTGATATCTCAAAATTATTTACGATGACAGGATCTTCTTCCTCCACCACCATTTTCACTCTAACTGCCCCAATTATTAACATTCAATCGGCATCTACAGTAGGGGTGCACTTAAGTAGTGGTGATATAGCAGTAAATGCCTCAAACATCTTGCTATTGCAAGGCTCTACTGGTGGCATTGCTCTTCTTCAAACCGATGCAGGAGATGTTGATATATTTTTTGGGAATAATCTTCGGATGAGGGGAAATGGTGGCGAAGCAAAAATTGAAGCCGATCGCGTAACCATCAATTCTTTAAGTAATGGAATAGGTGATATTTCTTTATTTGGTGAGGCTTGTGGAACTGCAAAAATTGTGGGCTCTGATCTTGTGCAAATTGGAAATGCTTTTACCCCGCATCAAATGGAAATTATTGCCGGAGGGTGTGGGTCAGGTCTTGTTACGGGAATTTTTGGGGGAGTTGTAACTTCAAATGTAACAGGGAACTTAACTATTCAAGGTGGCGCTAATGGAGCTGGAAATATTGCGATGATTTCTGTCTCTTCTGGTTCTAGAAAGGATATTACTTTGAGTGCAGATTCAGTATTTTTAAACGCTGGGGCATTAGGTACAAATAATAGTGCAAAAATTATTGATAACTCAAATGATGGAAGGATAAGTATTAGTGCGACAAAAGATGTTGAGTTAAAAGGCGGAGGTGCAGGGACTACTGGTTCTGTGGTAGAAATCATTGGTAAAAGTATTATTATTGATGCTTTAGAAGATGTAGAACTTCGTGGGGGGCATGGAAATAGCGCTCATGCGGCTATTTATGGTCATAATGGGGTAACTATTGATGCAAATTCTCATATTATTATGACAAGTGGTGATGCAATTCATGCCCATTCAAGAGTAGAGGCTGATAATGGGGATATTACTTTTACTGCGGGGGGAAATATTCATATGCATACAGGCAACTCAATTCTTTCCGATACACTAGTTACTACTAATAATGGAACTGTAGCAATGACAGCAGGTCAAGATATTAGCCTTCGAGGTGAATGTGACCTTCCAAACCTTTCTTATATTTACTCTGATGGGGAGGGTGGTGATGTAATTCTTAATGCAGGTAATAACATTACTCGGCTTAATAATACCGATATTGATGCCCGTGGCTCTGGAGAATTTACCTACCCTGCTGGAAATTATAGTTATACTCCATGTTCAATAGGTTCAAATTCTTTACCAATTACAAGCGTTGCAAGTCCTTCAAGTATCCCTGCAAGCCCACCTAACTATTATAACTATGATGGAATATACGAGATTTTCTATAGAATGGATACCTTTGGTATGTATGATTGGTACTTGTTCCATAGTAATGATTTTTGGTTAAAGCATACTTATACAGCACCTTAAATAAATCTTCTTTAATAAAATCAAGATATTCTATATTCTATCTGCTCTTATTTATATATTTAAGGAGTAGAAGTAATGAGTAGCGCAATAGGTCAAATTCATACAAGAGAAGTTAATTTATCAGCTCCCTTAGATCCACATAGTATTGCCGGTGATTCAGAAAAAGTAGAAAAAGTTGTTAAAGCGCAGTTTGATCAAGCAAAGCAAATTCAGGCAGATAGAAATGCAGGCGCTACTTTGGCCGCCTCTTGTTTTAAAAAATCCATATACAAAAGTTTAATGAAAAAGGTTATGACAGGTCGATTAATACTTGAGAGATTTTTCTTTTGGATAGCCAGTATCGAGCAATTTCCTTTACTAAGTAATCGCTCTTTTGAAGACAATAGACTTAATAATATGTATCAAGGTTTTGAAGATGCACTGGGTTTATTGATTAATAAATCTAGAAAAAGTGTTGCTGTAAATTCCTCTGAAGGTTTAGGTGGGGGCGGTGCAAAAGCTCAAGATGGTTTATGTGAAGAACCTAAGAATGAAAGTCAAGAGTATTATTATAATCTTGGAGAAGCATCTGCTAAGGAATGTATTCAAAAAAATCCAGAACAAGTACATCAGCTAGAGGATCAATTTTATATAATTGGTGCTAGAAAAATGCTTGAAGTGGAAATAAGTGCATTGGGAAAAAGAGGTTATCCGATAAAGGCGGAAGAAAAAATGGTCTATTTCATAGAGGGATTTTTTGAAACCATCGAGGGGTTGCAAGAATCTATCTTGTCAGATCTAACCTTTACAGAATCTCTTGATACAGGCAAAAAATTTGCAAAAGCCTGTTGTAATAAAACTACATACATGGGCTTAATAACAGAAGCTTTTCATGATAGAGGAAAATTAATCGAGCTTTTAAATCGATATGTATCCGATAGCAATTCAGTTGAAAATTTATTTTATACAATTGCTCAAAACAGTGTGTCAGCTCGGCAAATTTTTGACGCAACTGTAGTAGGATTTAAAGAGGAAATGGAAGAGTATTTTAACAAGCGAAAAATTAGTTTTGAAAGCCAATTTATTGGTATAGATAGCTTAGTAGAAGCAATTGAAGGAAAAAAACCACCAGTTAAGATGAAGAAGAAAAAGCTTAAGAAGAAAAAGACTCAAGAGCTCGTATTCATTCAGCCTCTAGAAGAAAAAACTGTGCTCCCTCAACCTAAAGTTGTCCTAAAAGAAGCTCTTCCAAAAGCTTCTGAAAAAAAAGGAAGACCAAATAACCAAAAGATAGAGAAGAAAATTGCAGCTTTTCAAATGGAAGTACAAAAAGTAATCAATGATGGATTATCACAAGAAAGTTTAGTTGAATTAAGAAAAAAAGTTGAAGATCAACGAGTAAAAGTAGAAACTGCAGAAAAATTCTTAACTAGTGTTTTAGAAGATGAGACAGATACTATAAAGAGTAGAAGAGACATCTGTTTAAGAGCGCAGCATATTTTCAGCGAATATACTAAAGCAATTGAGGTGGCAGAACATGAAAAGGTGGTTAGAGATGAAGGTGTGCGAAAAAAAACAGATACAAAGATGTATGATTTAGAACAGAGAATTGCAGCAGATCTAAAGGAATTGGCTATAATACGAGAAGAGAGAAGGTTAGAGGCTGGTTGTGATGCAGCAATAGGGTATGTGAAACTATCTCTATGCCATAAAAATATGTTAGAGAGAGCGGTAATGGAGGATGAAAATGGAAAGTTAGTTTCCCTTGATGGAGCATTTACTCTAGAACAAATTGAAACGCTAAAAATTTGTGCGATATATACCCTTCGAGGACCTAAAATATTAACTGGATTTACAAATAAAACAGATCAGAGATTTATTGCCGAGCAAATCACTAAGTTAATGAATGATAATGACCATACTCCTCAAGATTTAAAAAAGGATTTAGCCCTTAAAAAATTGACTGTTCAAGAGGCTTTAAAAATACTTAAATAAATTTCCTTTTTAAAAAATCAGTGAATTATCTATACTATCTTCCTTTTGTACATTTAATTAAGGAGTAGAAGTAATGGATGGAGTAAGTACTACATTTTTTTTTTCACAAAGACCGCTAGAAATAAAGGAATCTGCTGCTGAAGTAGTGTATTTCGAATGCACGCAAGAAAGTGATGTCAGTGCAGGAGCTAGATTTGCGATGAATTGTTATAATGATCCTGCAAATCGTACCATTTTATCTCAGGCATTCATGAAGAAGATTGAATTAGAGGACCTTTTTAATCATTGTGCAAGGAACAAAAATTTTTACGAACTTTTTTCTATTAAAATAGGGGATCAGTACCTATTAAGTGAAATAAGAGTTATGAATAGCTTTAAGGGTTTCAAACAGAAAATAGACTTTCTTTTTTATCAGCATGGATTAAGTATGAATACTAAACCTCAAACTACAAGTTTAGGTGGAGGTGGTGGTGGTGGAGCAAAACCTGATGAAAAGCCCACACAGTATTATTATGACCTTGGGGTAGCAGTTGCGCTGCGATACTTTGAGGATCTCCCATCGGACGCCCGCTTACTTTTTGAAAATGTGCTGCTTGGTCAAATCGATGTAGCACTGAAGCACATGATCCAAATGGAAAAAGATGCTAATGGAAAAGATGATTCTGAATTAAGTGAGTGTGAAAAAAAGGAAAATTTCACCAAAGGCTATTTTCACATTGTTCAGCAGTTACAGCAAAACATGCAATCAGAAAAATCAGCTTCACCAAAGCAAAAAGATTTTAATAAAGGGGTTGCATTTGCGAAGAAATTCCATAATGACCCTTCAAACAGGTCTTCTCTATTAAACGCTTTTGAGAATAGAGAAGAATTAACAAAATATTTTCATGACTATTCGATGAACAAAAATTTTCATTTAGAATTTTGTCTCAAAGTAGGTGATAAGAATATGCTACAATCAGGAAGATATTCGATATGCCTCGAAGGTTTTATTGAAGAAATGAACAGTTTTTTTAAAGAACATGAAGGAAGTTTTCGTGCTCAATTTACCGATCCAGAAGATTTAGCTAGGGAAATTAACGGAGAGGTTACACCAAAACCTACTCATCGATCAAAGAAAAAGAAAACTGCCCCTAAATCTTTAATTGTAGTTGATAGCCCCCTAAAAGAAAATCGACCTAAACCACAAAAGGTTAGCACACCATTACCAACAATAGTTCAAAAACCCATTAAAGAAAGCAAAGAAGCCAAGAGAAATAGAATTGCAGAGGAAAGAATAAAGGCCTTTGAAAAAAATGTGTCCGATGGGGTATTAGCTCATTTAGAAGATGAAGTTAATGAACAAGAAGTAAAAGTACAAAAAATGGAGAAATTTCATACGACATTGACAGATCCTGAAAAAATTGCTGCATCGATGGATGTTTTAGCTGTTGCTCAAAAAATTCTTGTTAAATTTAAGGAAGCTTTTGCAAAAATTCCCAAAGTTGAAGATACCACAGTGGCTGCCTCTGCTGTTAGCGCGCCTACTCCAATGAGTTTGCAGCAAACTCATGAAACAAAAGAATTCTCTGTTCCAGTTAGAGTTGTACTTATGCTATTAGGTTTAACTAATAGAGCTTATGAGCCACTTGATCTTTCTGGTAGGTATACAGAAGAGCAGATACAAACATTAAAAATTTGTGTGTTATTTATGATTAACACTCAAGTCTTTGCTTGGACTCATTCTGATATTACGCAGGCACATATAGCTGAACAATTATGTATACATTTACCTGACAATGATTTTACACCTAGAACTTTGTATGATAACTTATATTTTTTGGATCCTATCAGTGTATTAGTAGGTGCAGGATTTAGATTTTGTAGTTAGAAATTTTATGAAAGGGAGGAGTGTCTTCGATAGCGATATATCCATCAGGACGAACAAGAATTGCTTTTTGTATAGATGTATTTTTCACTCTAAAAATATCTACTTGAGGATTTTTTATCAAAGCATTCTCTATACCAAAGAGAATAAGGTGGAATTTTGTCGATCCTTCGGTGAGAGAATAGAAACTTTGCTCTTTTCCATTGCAGCTTACCATGATATCTTCCATTCTCCTGTTACCACAGACAATAGTTACTTCTGATAATGTTTTTGCAATCATTTTTTGTATCGATTTAAAAGATAGAAAAAACGAAATAAGGTGGTTGCGGATATGAAAAAATACTGAGGAGTGATTAGTTACAAGTTTGGAGGCTTGTTCTGTCCCTTTTAAAAGCTTTTTTCCAAGTGTGTGTCTTTCTTTTTCGTAGGAATCAAGTAGGTTTTTGTTATTTGTTAGCCCTTTATTCACATAGGCTATTTTCCATGCGAGGTTAAAGGCATCTTGAATCCCTGTATTCATTCCCTGACCGCCAACTGGGCTATGAATATGAGCTGCATCACCTATTAGAAAGATATTACCTTTTCTATATGTATTAGAAAGTCTACTGTTTATGTGAAAGTTTGCGATCCATCTAGGGTTTGATATGGATATAGGTTTTCCAATGAAGGTGGTGAGGGTAGATTGAATCTCTGCAAGAGTTGGAAGCATCTTATCTTCAGTATGAATGATCCCTTCTTCTACATTGAAATTTTTAGGCACAAAATTCCTAAGTCTTTTTAACTGAAAGATTAGTCTATACCTATTTTCCTCAGGAAGTGGAAAAGCTGCCATCACTGCCTCTTTTTCTAGGAATACATGGACTTCTCTTGAAGAAAGATCCCAATGAATCTCCACATCAGCTAGAGAAAAAATATCAGGAAATAATTTCCCTTCAAAAGTGCAGCCAAGATCTTTACGAATGATGCTATGGGCGCCATCACATCCAATTAGATATTTTGATCGAATAATTTCCTTATTGGTTTTGGAATAGATCAACCCATCATTTTCCTCAAAGCTCTCTAGATTTGTCGATCTTTCTACAAGACATCCAAGTTGTTTTAAATGAGTAATTAAAATATTTTCTGTTATATTTTGCGGCACACTTAAGACAAAAGGAAAAGGGGAGGGAATTTGATCTAAAAGGATGTGAGCAAGCCTTTTTTTGTTAGAATAGATGTTAGCAGCATTGATTTTTTTCCCCTTACTTAGAAAATCTTTAGAAATACCCATCCTTTGGAAAGTTTCAAGAGTTCTCGCTTGAATTGCAATAGCTTTAGAATAAGTGGCTTGGGATTCGTTTTTTTCAATAATGCGCACTTTTAGTCCATAGCGTATACATTCAATTGCAAAAGTAAGGCCCGATGGGCCTGCACCCACAATTAATACATCTATAGAATTCATCTATCACCACCCTTAGTTTTACTTTTAAGCATTAAAGCAATATTATTTCAATAAATCAATTCTTGATGATTATTTCATAGTTAATTATAATTATATAAAACAAATAGAGGTGTATCATGAGTGGGATTCTTAGTGTAAACAAAAAATTTGAAGAATCATTTTGTCCAATTCCGCAACAAGGAGCTTGCAGTGGAGGTCAAAGTGCTACAGTGCAAGTTGCATCTCAAGTATTTCAGGCGCAAGCAGTTATAAGTGAAACCATGTCGAAGGAATATATAGAAGGGAAAGCATACGCAAAAAAAATGACAGAAGAGATCTCAGATGAAGAGCTTATCCGGCAAACAGTTTTAGAGCTTTTTGAAATGGCTATAGATAAGTACGGACTAGATGAAGTTTATTTAAGTGAAGATGTTGATGGAGGAGATATAATACAATCTAAATTGAATCGTTATAATAGGTGCGAAGATGGATTTTGTGATGAAATGAATAGTATTCAACAGAAAATAAGAGAGGAAAAAGTTAGGAAAGGAGACGCTTTGGTAGAAAAATACGTTGAAGAAGGTAGAAAATTTTTTGAGCACGGGCAAGCTTCTGCAAATGAATTGGTTGCATATTTATTAAAAAATAAATCAAAAATGGCAATTGCGAAAATGTCTAAAAAAGTACTTTTTGAACAAGCTTTAAAAAAATATAATATAAAAGAGCTTTGTTCTAGAGATTACAGTGATCCGATGGTTAAAGAATATTCTATTAAAAGGTTTGAGCTTGGATTTATTTCAAAAATGGAAGATCTACAAAAGGAAATGGGTCCACCACAACCAGTAATTAATCTAGACGTTCAAGGTATGACACCTGCAGAATTAGCAGCAATGATAGAAGGGCCAGCTGAAGCTCCTAAAGCTCCTAAAGTTTCTAAAAAGAAGAAAAAAGAACCTAAAAAGTTTTTTATTGCACCAGTACCAGTAGCAGCAGCAGCAC
>CAMDFS010000048.1 GCA_945897715.1 Chlamydia trachomatis | reverse complement strand
AGGGACGTTTTTTACATCAAGAGTTGCAGCAAAAGTAAATAGAAAAAATTGGATAATTGGTGGCAATAAAAGTGAAAAGCGTATTTTCTTATCCTTAAAGGCTGCAAGCAATTCTTTTTTTATTAAGGGGAAAATCCTACTCAAGGGATTCTCCTTGCAGTTTTCAATGCTGTAATTATAAAAAAGATAGACCCAATGGAAGCTATTACTGCCACATCATAAAATATAAGGCTCCATACATTTCCAACAAGAAATAATGTCTGCAAACTTTGGACAAAATATTTTGCCGGTATAAATATTGTAATGGTTTGTATCCATATTGGCATACTTAGAATCTCAAATAAAAATCCAGATAAAATGTAGGCAGGAAGAAAGCCCACCATCAAAGTTATTTGATAAGCCAGCACTTGACTTTTTGCTATGGTAGAAATCATCATACCAAGTCCTAGCGAGCACAATAAAAAGACTGCAGAAACTAAGGTAAGTAATAATAAAGACCCTCTAAACGGGACCCCATAGCAAAATACGGTGATTGCAACACAAAGGGCCATTGAAATCATCCCTAGTATAAAATAGGGAATTACTTTTCCTATAACAAGCTCAAATGAAGTGACAGGGGTTGATAAAATAGACTCCATAGTGCCCCTCTCCCATTCTCTTGCAACAACTAGTGCAGTAAGCATCGCCCCTATCAAAGTCATAGTAATTGCAAGCGATCCAGAGAGAATGTAAAATCTACTTTCTAGCTGCTCATTATACCAAAACCGGGGCTTAACCTCAATCATTGGCTTTTCACCAGCCCCTCCCCCTGCAAGGGCCTCTTGTATAAGAAAATTAGCAAATGCCCCTGTTACGTAGTTGATTACAAAGCTTGCGGTATTAGCTTCACTACCATCGGCAATTAGTTGAATAGGAGCTATTTTTCCAAAGGTCTTTTTAACCCTTGTATAATAGGAAGGGATGACAATCATCCCAGCAATAGAGCCATCTATTAACCTCTCCTCCATACTACGTCGATTGTAAGCACTTGTCACCTCAAAAAAAGGTGAGTGAATCAAACTATTTGCAAAATCTCTTGCATCCGGTGATGTATCCTCTAAAACTAAACCCACTTTTAAATGTTTAATATCTAAGGAGACACCTGATCCATAGATAACAATTAACAAAATAGGTAACACTACAGTAATTAATAAAGTACTTGGATCCCTGAGGATTTGGATAGTCTCTTTTAATACAAGAGCTTTTATTCTTCGCATTCTACTTTTTTGCATCTATTTCCCTATCATAATTTTCTATCATTGCAATAAAGGCATCTTCAAGGGTGGGGTTTGGATTTATATCTGTTGCAACCTCTTGTTTTACCTCTGTTGAAGAGGCTATCTTTATGATTTTCCCCTGATAGATAAATGCGATTCTATCGCAGTATTCGGCCTCTTCCATGAAATGAGTGGTTATCATAATGGTAACACCTTTCCTAACTAGCCCATTTATATGATTCCAAAACTCCCTTCTTGTAAGGGGATCTACACCAGAGGTTGGCTCATCGAGAAATAAAATAGAGGGCCTATGCATATTAGCACAAGCAAGACTCAGCCTTTGCTTATAACCTAAAGGTAACTTTTCCGCATTGGTGGATAAATATTTTTCGAGTTTAAATACATCGACCATTTCTTCTATAGCAGCTTTTTTCTTATGATTTTTTAAACTATACATTCCTGCAAAAAATTCTAAATTTTGCTGAACACTTAAATTTCCATAGAGGGAAAACTTTTGCGCCATATACCCAATGTTCATACGGGCGACATCTGGAGATTTTTGCAAATTCAACCCATTTACAAATGTTTGACCAGCACTTGGCTGTAAAAGGCCACAAAGCATCTTGAAAATTGTAGTTTTTCCTGCACCATTTGGTCCTAATAATCCAAACACTTCTCCCATCTTTACTTCTATGGATACGTTATTTACTGCGGTAAAAGCATTAAACATTTTAGTAAGATTTTTTGCCACAATAGGAAAATGTTCCTTTTCCTCTTTTTTTTCTATGCAGTCAGCAAGCTTTGAATCCGGCGGCCCCCCTCCCCCTAAAATATCTATAAAAGCATCTTCAAACCGTGGTAAAACGCTGCTAGCTTGAAAATCCCCTAAGAGCGTTTTGCCTTTTTTTAACACCACTCGAATAAGATTTCCTTGAATTAATGCATCAATGACCTCATCTTTTTTCTGACATTTAAAAAGTTCCTCCCTTTTATCGCCTTCTTTTGGAGAGATCATAAACACTCTATTTTTCAATGTTTCGGTAAGGTGCTTGGGATCGCCTTGATACAAAAGCTTTCCCTCATTTAACAAAAGGACATTCTCACACTTTTCTGCCTCGTCTAAATAGGCAGTACTCCAAACTATAGTTACATCCTGATCAATAAGAGCTTGTACCATTTTCCACAGCTCTCTTCTTGACACAGGATCGACACCAACACTTGGCTCATCTAATAATAGCAATGCAGGTTTTTTTATTAGCGCACAAGCAAGGCCTAATTTTTGCTTCATTCCCCCTGAGAGATTTTTTACAAGGCGACTTTGAAATGGTTCCAAGGCTGTAAAATGCATCAGCTTTTTAAAAACTTCTCCCTTTTCATCCTTAGAAAGGCCACGAAGCTCTGCATATAAATTGAGATTTTGCCTTACAGTTAAATCCTCATACAATCCGAATTTTTGAGGCATATACCCTGTTCCACGGCGTATTTGTTCAAAATCTTTTACGATATCTTTCCCAAAGATGGTAATAGAACCAGAGTCAAAAGAAAGAAGTCCAGCTAAAATTCTCATGAAAGTTGTTTTTCCAGCTCCATCTGGACCTACAATACCTGTGATCTTACCTTTAGGGATGATTGCTTCATCAATTATTAACTTAAAGTCACTATTTCCTTGGAATTGCTTTAGTAGACCATGTATTTGTATGTTATTTTCTACCAAGAGGAGTTACCTCTTATCCAAATGCAATTTCACAGTTACCGGCATTGCCTGAATTAACTGAGAATCTGGATCATCGACATAGACTCTTAAACGATAGACTAGGTCGGTACGAAGAGTTGTGGTTTGCACTGATTTAGGGGTAAACTCAGCCATAGGAGAGATAAATCCAATTTTACCTTTGTAACTTTTCCCGCCTTTAATATCGGTATAAATTGTTGCATCCATTCCATAATGAACAACACCTAAGTTCGGCTCATCGACAAAAGCCCTTATCCATACAGGAGAAACCAGTGAAAGAGTGTATACAGGATTGCCAGCATTTATGACACTTCCTATCTCTCTAACACGTGATAAAATAATCCCATCGTTAGGTGCATAAGATTTTGTGTAAGATAGATTATCCCTTGCTACACAAATTGCTTTTTTTGCCTCCTGTAAACTTGCTTTTAAAGAAGTAAATCTGGCCAGGCTATCATCTAAATCTTCCCCTGATATTGCCCCTGACTCAATGACCTCTAATCGTCTTTTGTATTGCAACTCTGCATTAAAAAATTCGGCGGCAATAGCCTCTGCCCTTGCTATGGATTCTTCTAATAGACTATCATAGGGGTTTTGCTCCAATTGACACAAAAGATCCCCTTTTTTCACCGCATCGCCCTCTTGAAATTCTAGCGACTCTACTTTCCCATTCACCCGGAAAGAGATATCCACTTCACGAACATCGACATTTCCATACAAAGTTAATGTAGTCTCCTCTTTTCTATTTCCGAAAAAAACAAGGATCATTGCCGCAAGTATCACTGAGACGGAAAGGATAAAAACCGATAGATAAATTGTCTTTTTCATATATTTTTTGTATATCTTGTTTTAATAAAAAAAACAACCTATACTCAACGGCATTCAAAACTTGGAATGATGGTTTTACCAGACATGGGGCATAAACAATTAATAATGCACCCATAGTATAGACACTTTTAATCATTTTGGTAAAATTGTGTAGCTTGCAAGAACACTATGATTTTCTAGAAACACTTTGATATTTCCTTCTTCATCAACAGTTGCTGTACTTCCTCCAACTGCAGTAAATTCTTCTTCCTCTTCAGCAGCCAGCTCTTTTTGTGGAATATTTTCTAAATTTATTTCAGCAAAATTTTGAAAATCTCTTCCCCACATATGTACTTTAAAACCTCTATGATAGACTTTTTTTGGAGGCTCTTCTTCTACCCCAAATTCAAATCTTCCATAATTTTGCCCCCCATTCTTTAGATTTAAAACCGCTTCCATTGTAAATCCACCGCGAACCTTCTTAGCATATTTTTCTTTAAGTTCTGGATCCATTAATAGTCTATGTAATCTATTACCAGAGTGAAGTAAAATTTGACGATGAATTTGATTTTCAGTTAAACCCTGATATTCAGGAAATAATGTTGGATTATCTAAAATATACTCAGCATTTAACATTTTAATATCCCACCTCTTCACTCTTTTAGCTTCAGCAAATCTTGCTCCTGCTGGAAGGATACCATACATTGCTTTTTGCACAGTTTCTTCAAATGTAACTCGATGCTCACTTGCAAAAGCTGATGCTGCCTCTGCAGGAAACTGTTCCTTTTGCGTTGCTAAAGTTTTTTGTAGGCCTTTAGTTTTTTTCTTCTTTTTGTTTCTTTTAGAATCTTTTGTTGGATTCTTAGGCTTTTCTGCTTTTTTTTCTGTTACTTCTGCTTCTAAGAGTTGTTTTGCCTGTAATTCAGCTTTTGCAATATCCTCTGCAGTTACTGCTTTCTTAGTTTGATTTATGTCTATACATCCGTTGGTAAAATTATCAAAATCTGCTCTCCAACCCCCTTGATCTGTAGCTTCTGCTCCACCATCTTTTCTTGTATCCTTAGCCCCTCCGCCCCCTTTTCCGCAAGAGCCTCTTTCTTCAAAATATTGTGGCTCAAATCGATTTAAAACATGCTTCAATTCCATTGAAAATTCATTCACTAATTGCTCGTGCATGTTCTCCAGCTCTTCAACTGATAAGCACTCTGGGCAAGGTATGGATAACTCTTTTGTATTTTTATAACCAAATAGTTCATTCCATATTTCTTGCTTATCATATAAATGAAGCATTCCACATATATTTTCCTCATTAATATTTTGAGGATACTTTTCCATAAGACCCTTTAAAATAGATGCCTTAACTTTAAGGTCTTTTTTTATTCTGTCATAATTCTTAAATAGTGGATTTATTTCTTTATTAAGAGGGTATTTGTTTTTATATAAATTTAATTGTTCTAAAATCTGTATGATTTTATATTCAAACTCTAAATAGATAAATTTAAGCCACATTCTTTCTTCAGATGTAATAGCTGAGTTAAATTTATCTTCAATTTTGAGAAGCTCTTTTCTATTACTTAAAACTGCTGTGATTTTATCCTTTAAAGGATTTTTTGGAATTCTATCAATATCGTTAAATCTTTGTATCACTAGTTTAAAACAAGTGTGGATTTTATCAACGACTCCTTTATCCTGAATTATTTCAACCTTATTAGCGCAAGAGCCTATGTATCCCTCTATAATAGATTTATAGGAACAAAGTTTTCCAAATATCTCTTTTAAAATAAAATCTGTACGATTTAGAGGTATATCACCTTTTTCACGTCTAATAACATAATTCTTATGTTTTTGGAAAAGTGCATTACCCAATTTTATAATATTTTGAACTCCATCCATATACTCCTCTGATTAGGTGGATTCAACAATCTAACGCAATAGCTGTTATTAACGCTATCAAGCTCACCTTTTCCTAATAATTGTAACATAAATAGCTTTTTGAAAAACCTTTAAAAATAGTATATTACTATAAATTTGCGTTATAACTTGAATATTGTAATTTGAAATACAACAAGTGAATTAACAAAATGAATAGGAAGGTAGTGATTTTAATAAAAAAGCGAGCTGATTAAAGGGCTCGATAGATTTTGGTGAATTTTTTTTGGGCTGTTTTGATTATTTTGATTCGATAGTGTACAGGGGGTACTCAGAGAATTAAAATAAATAGAACAAAAAGAGGATGGGTAGATTTTGGTGAATTTTTTTTGGGCTGTTTTGATTATTTTGATTCGATAGTGTACAGGGGGTACTCAGAGAATTAAAATAATCAAAACGGACCAAAAAAAACACCAAAATGGAGGTGGGGAGATTCGAACTCCCGTGTTGAATGGATCCATGATCACGTCTACATACTTATTCACTTGTTAAAACCTTACGAAATGACGACAAGTGACAAGCACATTTATCGTAAGGCTTTTTCGAAATCTTGAACTAAGGGCCGAAAAAGACCCTCCCAAAGTTCATACCAAGAATATTACGATGAGTTAAGACCCCCTGGTCCAAATCTTAGTCATCGGCAAAATCACCTTTTGGGTGATTAAGCTGCAATTGCCTCTAGTTCTAGATCGCATGATCCAAAATTGATGCTTTGTCTTTTGTTTGCATTTATGTTTTTTCCGGTTTTTTTAGGAGGCCAACCAGAACCCTCCGTATGCAATAATTACTTACACCATCCAGGCGATACCACTCACCCCCTAAACTGATAACCTCATCATAACTATTTTAATCTATTAAATCAAAGGTTAAAAATGCCCGAATTATTTCTAAATCGGGCGAAATCAAAAAGAAATTATCTTCTTCTTCCTTCAGGTTTGTCAACTCTTGGTCTTGCTTCGTTAACTGTCAAAGCGCGTCCGTCAAATTCTTTACCATTCATCTTATCGATAGCTGCTTGTGCTTCTTTAGTATTGCTGAATTCTACAAATCCAAAACCTTTTGAACGTCCAGAATCTCTATCCATGATAATTTGAGCTGAAGTTACATCACCAAACGGTGTGAACATTTCTTTTAAACTGTCGTTATCCATTGAATAAGCGATATTTCCTACATATAATTTTTTTTCTTGTGCCACTGCGGGTCTCCTAATAAAACGTACTCCCCTAAGGAAATACTATACTTTCAAATTTACTTTACACGATCAGTTGCAAAAACTGTTTTTACTTCTAACCGATAGAAATAGTATATAAGAAACAAGGTATTTAAACTACATATGTTTTTCTCTGTATCCATTGAAAAAATCTTTTTTATGGAAAAAGACTCATATTTTATAACTAGTGTATCTTTTAATGCAGCGATGGTGTATTCTTTATCCGATTAACAAAATATACAAGGCAATTTCATGGGTTTTTCAAAGTTTGATTTAGACGAAAATATTATTAAAGCAATTGAGGAATCTGGCTACACAGAACCTACAAAGATTCAAAAGGAAGCTATTCCAAAAATTTTAGATAAAAAAGATGTCAGAGCATCAGCTCAAACTGGAACAGGTAAAACTGCAGCATTTTTGCTACCAGCATTGAATCTTCTTGCTAAAAGCTCCACTCGAGGTGGTAAAGGCGCTAAAATTTTGATTTTAACCCCTACTCGTGAACTTGCTCAACAAATTACAGAACAAGCTGAAAAATACAGTAGATATATGAATAAAGTTCGCTCTGTTTGTATCGTTGGTGGTGTTCCTTATCATAAGCAGCAGGCAAAACTTAATGCTTCTCATGATATATTGATTGCAACTCCCGGCCGTCTTATAGACTATATGAATAGAGGCAAGATCAACTTCTCTAATTTAGAGATGCTTGTTCTTGATGAAGCAGACCGTATGCTTGATATGGGTTTTTCTGAGCCTGTGGAAGAAATTATTTCACAAACACCTAAAAATCGTCAAACACTTCTATTTTCAGCGACACTTAAAGGTGAAGTATTAAAGCTTTCAGAAAAATTTATGAAAGATCCTATTGAAATTGTTGTTCACTCTGCTCATGAAAAACACGAGAATATCGAACAAAAACTTCTTTATATTGACAATTTAGGACATAAAAATGACCTTTTAGATCATCTTTTAAATGCTGAAGAAATGAGATCAGCAATTGTCTTTACAGCAACAAAAAGACATTGTGATGAGCTTGTAGATGAATTAGCAGAAAAAGGCTTTTTAGCATCAGCTATTCATGGCGATATGAACCAAAGACAAAGAACTCGTACCATCAAAATGCTTCAAGATAAAAAAATTGATATCTTAGTTGCAACAGATGTAGCTGCTCGCGGTCTTGATATCAATGACATCTCTCATGTAATCAACTTTGACCTTCCAAGAGATGTAGAAGATTACGTTCACAGAATTGGAAGAACAGGTCGTGCTGGAAATAAAGGTACTGCAATTTCATTTGCTGGTTCTAAAGACATGCATATGGTTCCAAGAATTGAAAAATTTACTGGACAACCAATCTCCATTATTGAAATTAAAGGATTAGAGCCTAAGCAAAAACCTGTAGCCTCCACTACTGATAAATCTAGAAGAAGCCGTGGCAATAGCCGCTCTTCAGGATCAGGACGTGATAGAAATGATAGATCTTCTTCAAGAGGACCAAGAACTGAAGGCAGATCTTTTGACCGTGGCGATTCAAGACCACCAAGAGCTGAAGGCAGATCTTTTGACCGTGGCGATTCAAGACCTCCAAGAACTGAAGGTCGCTCAAGTGAGGGACGTGATTCAAAAGGTCCTAGAGGAGAATACAGACCAAGCGAAAGAAGAGATGACAGACCTAGAACTGAAGAAAGAAAAACTTCAAAAAGCAGAGGAGATTTCTCTAAAGAAGGTCCTTCTGCAAGACCTTTTTCTGACGAAAGAAGAGGCTCATCAGGAGAAAAGCGTTCCTATGGGGACAAGCCATTTGGCGAAAAGCGTTCATATGGAGACAAGCCCTCTGGTGAGAAGCGTTCATATGGAGACAAACCGTCTGGCGAGAAGCGTTCATATGGAAGCAAGCCGTCAGGTGAGAAGCGTTCTTATGGAAGCAAACCATCTGGTGAAAAACGTTCTTTTGGAAGTAAACCTGTTAGAGGTAGAAGATAAAACAGCTACCTAAGAGGTCCATTGAAAGCTACGTGATTGGCAAGAATTGTGTGCAAGAACTCCTTGATCATGCACCGCATCGAATTGTCTCTGTAATCACAGCTCATCCAAAAGACGATGATCTTATCAAGAAACTTTTAGAGCTTAAAAAACCTGTTTATGAGGTGAGCCGTAAAAAACTTGATGATTTGTCTAACTCCACATCCCATCAAGGATATGTAGTTGAAACGACAAAGCGTGATCCAGTAACGGTTCAAGATATCATTGACAATGCTAAATCTAAAAGCATCGTGGTAATGATAGATTCTATTTTTGATCCACAAAACGTAGGGACTATTATCCGTGCTTGCGAATGTTTTGGGGTAGATGCTGTCATCTACTCCAAAAATAAAGGGTGTAGAATTACACCCACTGTAACGAAAACAAGCGTTGGCGCGACCGAAATCATTCCATTAGTCGAAGTTTCAAACCTGGCATCTACCATTGAAAAGTTTCAAAAAAGCGGATATTGG
>CAMDFS010000047.1 GCA_945897715.1 Chlamydia trachomatis | reverse complement strand
ATTTTTCTTCATGGAAGTATTACCATGGGTCACATGGGCGGGGATCTCTTCGTCTGTCGATTGCTTTGGTGCAGGAGGCACCGCCTCACGTATGGTTGGAACAAAGGGCGGGGGAGTTAAAAATTTTGATAGCTCTACAGGTTTTTTTTCTACAGGCGGGGCAACCTCCGCAGTTTTTTGTGCAGGTATCTTCTTCTCTCTAATTGGTTTTTTGTTTTCTTCTGTCATTGT
Source organism: Chlamydia trachomatis (assembly GCA_945897715.1). Lineage (GTDB taxonomy): Bacteria > Chlamydiota > Chlamydiia > Chlamydiales > 2-12-FULL-49-11 > JAJACQ01. Next base: position 9,573 of record CAMDFS010000047.1, on the reverse strand, counting down.
GCTATAATCCCTTCCATCGTCTTGTGAATGCTCTTGATAAAATCAGCCCTGCACCCATTATTTGTAATTGTAAACATCGCTTTTTTTTCTTTTACCTCCATGTGGAGGCCCCTTTTGTTCCTTGCGTCAAAATCTTCAAAGGGGGAGCGCCCTCTACAGATCGATTCGTTTGTCTTTACAAGGATTGTTATATCGAATAAATCCTCAAGAGATAGCTCAAATAGTAACGGCACCTCGATAGCTACAGGGCTTTTCATCAAAGGGAGCATTTTCTTAATCTCCTTTATTACATAGGGAGTAGTGAGCGCTTCTAAATCGTGTAGGTGCTTGCTATCTGTAAATACTTTTTCTGCAATTAATTTTTTATCTAACATTTGATTTGTCAGGATGTTATCTCCTAAAAGGTCCCGTATTTTATTTATAAGCTCAACGTTGGTTTTGTAGAGATTATTGAGTATTGTATCTACAGAAAGGGTAGACAGTCCCATCGCTTGAAGGATCCCCATGAGGGTACTCTTCCCAGAGGATACACTTCCTGTAACCCCTATAACTTGTATGTTAGCACTTGCTCCAATTTTTTCCAACGGAAACATCCACTTTTAATGGAACTAATAGAGAATAGGCCCCCTCCATCGCTCCTTTCACAATATTTGTACATAATTCGACTTCATTTTCAGGACATTCAAAAATTAACTCATCATGGACTTGCAGCACTAAGTAGCTCTCAAGACCTGCTTTAACCATCTTTTTTTCAATCTCAATCATCGCGATCTTAATAATATCTGCTTGAGATCCTTGAATAGGGGCATTTACTGCAAATCTTTCATTAGCTGCTTTTATGGCAAAATTCTTACTGTCAATATCTGGAAGAGCTCTCTCCCTGCCAAGTAAAGTGACCGTTTTCTTCTCTCTTTTTGCCTTTTCCATTAAATGATCGATAAAACCTTTTATTTTCGGATATTTTTCAAAATAGGTATCAATAATCCTTTTAGCCTCTTTGACCTCTATCCCAAGCTCCTTAGCAAGGCCAAAGGACCTTTGTCCATACAATATCCCAAAATTCACTGCCTTTGCCTGATAGCGCATCTCTTTTGTCACTTGATCAAGAGAAACTCCAAAAACACTTGCGGCTGTATCTTGGTGAATATCTCTATCATTTTTAAAGGCAGAGATCAGCCCCTCTTCTCCGGACATATGCGCCAAGATGCGCAATTCAATTTGAGAGTAGTCTAAAGAGAGAAATACCCATCCCTTTTTCTGAGGTCTAAAAGACTCACGGATTTTTTTCCCCTCTGCTGTCCGGGTAGGGATGTTTTGTAAATTTGGGTGGGAGCAAGAGAGTCTTCCTGTTACTGTCCCAGATTGATTGAAGGTACAATGAATCCGTTTTGTGATTGCATTTACCTCTTTAGGGAGGGAATCGGTGTAGGTAGACCGAAGTTTCTCTAAAGTGCGGTATTCTAAAATATAGGGGATAATAGGGTGCTCTTTTTCTAATGCAAGGAGGACATCAACCCCTGTGCTGTTTTTTTGTAACGATTTGATCCCAAGGTCGTCAAATAAAATGGTGGAAAGTTGTTTTGGAGAATTGATGTTAAATTCCTTCCCAGCCTCTTTATAAATCTTCTCTGTGAGGGCCTCTATTTTGCTTTTAAGCTCGATGCTGTAATTTTTCAAGGATTCAGTATCAAGATAAATTCCATGCTCTTCCATCGCAACTAAAACAGGAATTAGAGGAAGTTCGATCTGATAAAAAAGGGTTTCAAAACCCTTTTGAGAAATCTGCTCTTGAAATAGTTCTTTTAAGGAAAGAGTCATATCTACAGCTTCACAGCAATAGTTACACGCATCTAGAAGAGGGACACAGCTAAAATCTCCCCCTTTTGGGACAAGCTCTTTAAAAGAAGGTTTTTCGACGTTATGGTGAAGTATGTGAGAGGCAAGAAAAGTATCAAAATCGATCGTTGAAATTTTTAACCCGAAACGAGATAAAACATGGATATCATATTTGATATTATGACCAAAAAAAGTGATCCTTCCATTAAAAAGGGGCTGTAATTGGGTAAGGACAATTTCTTTTGCAATAGCCCCATTTAAAGGGATGTAGTAAGCAACCCCTTTTCTTGCGCCAAGTCCAATTCCGACAAGTTCTGCAGTCATGGTGTTTAGGTAAGTAGTCTCTGTATCCACGCAAAGGCTTTTTTCAAGTAGAAGTGATTTTATAAGCCCTTTTAAAGACATCTCATCATTGATCAGTGTGTATGTACTTTTGGAGGTTTTTTGAACGGGGGTATCTTTGATAAATGATGCAAATTCCATTTTCTCATAATAGACCCTTATTGTCTCAACGTCAGGTGTTTTATTTTCATAAAAGGAGAGATTTTGAGGAATATCTAAATTTGTATCAATTTTTGCAAGCTTAAAGCTAATTTCTGCATTTTCTCTCTCCTTGGAAATTTTCTCTGCTAATTTTTTATTTGCCAGGGTATGGGCATTTTGGAGAAGGTTTTCTAACGTCCCAAACTCCTGTAATAGCTTTGCAGCAGTTTTTGGTCCAAGGCCTTTGATGCCGGGAATATTATCTGATGCATCTCCAACAATTGCCAGGTAATCAATAAATTGATTAGCGGAAATACCATATTTGTTCACAACATCAACATGTTTGAAAACAAGGTTCTCCTTATTGGTATAAAGAATAAAAGTTGTCTCATCGACAAGCTGACAAAGGTCTTTATCAGAAGAGCAAAGGTAGGAGTGGATATTATTCTTTTTAGCAAGAGATGCAACAGCTCCCATTGCATCATCTGCCTCAACACCATCAACTTCAACGATTGGGATATTTGCAGCAAGGCAAAATTCTTTTGCAAATTCTATCTGTGCGTAGAGATCCTCTGGGGCTTTTTCTCTGTGCCCTTTATAGTCTGGATAGATAGCTACCCTTGACGCTTTGTTCCTTGGACCATCAAAAACAATTGCTAGGTAATCAGGGGTAAAATCCTTTTGAATTTTTAGAACAGCTCTTATAAATCCATAGAGTGCATTTGTTGCAACACCCTTACTATTAGACATATTCTTGATCGCATAATATGATCTAAAAATATAGTTGCTGGCATCTACAATATATATGTTTTTCATGCAGAGGGTTCACTAAAATCTGCTTCTAACGAAAAAGGCATCTCTTTTGAGGTATTTTTAAGTAAAAAAGAACATTTTGATTCGATACTTTTTTTCCAACCATCGATATAGCTTTCTGGATTTTCAAAACTGATCACTTGGTAATCATCAAGTTCTAAGGATTTAGCAAGATGCATTACAGCCTCTCTATAGCGTACATTTGCCTCGTCAATAAAACCAAGTTCCTGAGCTTTTACCGAAGAATAGACGCTAGCGCCAATACTCACTAACTTCTCTTTTGTTAATCCATGAGCTCCGCGAGCCTTTACAACCACTCCTAAAAAATTGTCATAGATGAAATCAATGACTGCAATAAGGTCGTCATAAGAGGAGGTCCCTGGGGGCATTTTTGAAAACATAGGTAAATGGACTTTGTTTTTACCAGCAGTGATTGTAGTCTCAGAAATACCATGCTCTTGCATCCAATTATAGAAGTTAAAGTTAGGTTTTGATCGAACGCCTACCGATCCAATTAGAGAAAGATTTTGAGCAGAGATGTAGTCAGATGCACAAGAAAGGTAGACACCTCCTGAGGCGCATATATCCCCAATCCAGGTATGAATAGGGATGCTTTTAGCTTGCTTGTAACTCATTAAATCAGCGTACATTTCTGAGCATACTGAAGCTGATCCACCAGGGGAGTTTATTCGTAATAAAATCCCTTTTACCTGACCTTCAGAGAAGTTGTAAGCCTCTGGTTGGGATAAAATTTTCTGGATGTGCTTTGAAGTTAATGGGTCGTTGCCAATTTGTCCTTCAATATTGATTTGAAGGATTACAGGTTTTTTGGCTTTAAAAGGTTTTGCAATTAAACTATCAATAGGATGGACTTGCATGACCATTAAATCAGCTTTAACAGCGCTGCCCATCTGTGAAAATCCTAAAATAAATCCGATGAAAATAAGGGCTAATAAAAAACCAAAAACAGAAGCAAATGCCCCTGTAAATCTTTTAAGCATGGAGGTAAATATCGTCTCTTTTTGTATAAACATAAAATTCCTTTAGGTGAAGCATACCTGCTTCTTTTGATAGTATCAACTATTATTTAGTTTTTTTTCGATGAGAAATAATGGTATTGATTAAAAGTTCAATATAAATAATGGGGCTTAACAGAAAAAGAAAGGTATAGACTACTGTAGGAGGAGTATATCCTAGAACTAGCCCAAATATGATGAAAAATTGTAGTAAGGTCGTGATTTTACTTGAATAGGCAGGGGCATAGACAAGTCCATTCCAGCCAAAAGTACAAAGGGTAGTCATTACATATAAAAAGACACTTAAGTCGCGAATTAATAACGCCCCTAATCCAAAGGCTGTAAGGCTCCCTTCAAAGACAAAGACCCCCATCACAAAATAGACAAACAACTTATCCATTGCAGGGTCTAACACCTTGCCTAAAAACGTCCCATTTTTAAATTTTCTAGCAAGAAATCCATCGACACAGTCAGATAGCATCGCTAACACGATCGCAATAATTCGAATCGCTGTCGAATCAAAAAGAAATAATAGGGCAAGTGGCGCTCTAAGTAAAGATATCGTATTAGAAAGAGTTAACATGTTTCCCATAATAGTTCTATCTCAGAAAAAAGTGTACTAATTTTTTAGTGTTCCTTTTTTGAAGACTAGGCTTTCTGTGCAACTGTTGTCTTCCCCTCTATGTTTTCTTCCTTTGTTCTACCAAATTGATCCCCTAAAGAGCGTACCGCAAAAATCCATCCTAAAAAGACTAAGATGATGATTGCTGCTACATAAGGAGCACTTGCTGATACTGTTCCAAAGAATACAAACAGAGCTTGATGGATTACAGAAGCTCCTGATTTACCGAGTCTTGAGCCAACGCCATCAATAGCTGCTTTCCCTTTTAATCTCGATTCAGGGCTTAATGGGATAAAAGCCATTTCCTTTGTAACGTCGAAGAAAGTAAATTTAGAAGCTCTTGAAAAACAGTTTTGGAAGGCCCCTAGGAAGGTGATGATGACAAGTGGCGATGTCCCAAATGCGGTCGCTATAGCAAGGGCCATTGAAGTAGATTTCCCAAGATAAAAGAGGAAAAATAACATCCCAGAGATGAGTAAAATTACTGGCGTGATATAGGCAGTAGCTGTCCACCCAAATTTTCTTACAGACTGTCCACACACAAAAATAGAGAAGAAGGTCGATAAGATCCCGATATAAGTCATTACACTCCCCATATAAGAGCTATAATCAGCTGCGTAAGGATATAATTCGTGCACTTGGTCTTTCCATACAACTTCTACTAATGTTAAAGCAATATTGAATGCAAGTACTACCAAAGCAATGCAAATTAAATATTTGGATTTAGCCAGGTAGGCAAAATTTTCCCTAATTCCCATCTTTGGTTTTGGTTGCTTTTCAGAGGCACAGCTATCTTTTGGGGCCTCTGCTCGTAGAACAGAGTTTAACTTCTGGTATACAAATAAGATAACAAGACCAATAGTTATGATAATTGAGCTTAATAACATTAAGGAAAATGTCCAACGATCAGATTGTATGCTAAACATCGAATAAAGGAATGTCCCAGAGAGGAAAATTCCCGCCTGACCAGCAAGGATGGTGGCAATATTTGCGCCTAATCCTAAAATTGCATAGAACCTGCCAGCCTCTTTTACCGATGTGACTTCATTGGCAAAGCCCCAGAACAGCACTGTCATAATCATTGTACCCCAAAGTTCAGACATGACGTAAAAGAGGGTAAATGTCCAATTTCTAAATACTGCAATTAAGCCTAAAAATCCATCAGGAAGGAAGCTTTGTAGTTTATCTGCTAATTTATGTGGGTGTAAAAAATCTTGGTTTGGATATAAAAAAAATGCAAATAAGAAGAAAAAACTTAAAAACCCTATCATCATGATATTAAAAACTTTTTCTTTAGAGTATCTGTTGGCAAGCCTTGTAAAGATTAAAGTAGCAAGGATTGCAAGGGGCATGATTGCCCATACCTTTATAAATGGTATGGTAGAGGCACCAGAACTTTTTGCCGTCACAACCAGGGCATCTTTTGCCGTCTTTAACAAACTATAATTGAAAACAATCAAAGAATAAATTACTATCATTGGCAATATCTTTCTGTATTCAGATCGAAATATTGGCCAAAATAAACGTTTTAAAGGATGCATTCCTTCTAAGACATTTTCTTTAGTCATGAGAACCTAACAGTGAAATTTTTAATAATGAATTACTTTTAGATGTGAAACATCTAAATAGATTTATAAAGGATTGAGACGAGGAAGTATTTTTTTTAATCTTCAAAATATTCTCTATGAGAGTTATTGTCTCGAACAGAAGATAAGATCTTCTGCACATACAAAAAGTATATCATACTATGTTTATTAAGCAAGGTTTTCTCTTAACATTTTTTGTTTTTTTTATAAAAAGATACAAAAAAATTCTTTATAGAAGGTTGTCTAGGCCGGGAAGAGTCCCTTTTTCGATAAATTCAAGGGTCGCGCCCCCACCGGTAGATATATGAGTAAATTTTTGATATTTTGGTGTAAGGTGTGCGGCCAATGCTGTGTCCCCGCCACCGACAATTGTCATTGCCGAACATTCAGAGAGATATTGAGCCATTGCCCTTGTCCCGTTCTGGAAAGGGGCGAGCTCAAAGACCCCAAATGGGCCATTCCAAAATATTGTTTTAGCTTTTTTAAGAATTTCTTGTAATTCAGCGATGGTACGAGGGCCAATGTCAGCACCTATATACCCTTGATCAATACCTTCTTTTATTGAAACAAGTGCTGTTTCTGCCCCTTCTGATAAAGTTTGAGTGATGACAATATCCTCTGGGAGATGAAATGCGATCCCTTTTGATCTACATTTTTTCATTAATGATTTTGCAGTGTCTATATGATCATGATCAACTAAAGAATTCCCTACCTTATATCCAAGAGCAAAAAGAAAGGTAAAGGCCATCCCCCCTGTGATTACAAGGCCATCTATTCTATGTAGTAATGATTCAAGAATTCCTATTTTTGTGGAGACTTTGGCGCCGCCAATAATAGCATAAAAAGGGCTTTCAGCCTGTCCGAGTAAATTTTCTAATACCAGGACCTCTTTCTCTACTAAAAATCCCGCCCCTTTAATTTTATATCTTTTAGGGACATATGTTGTAGAAGCATGATTTCTGTGCAACGTTGCAAATGCATCATTGATGTAAATATCCCCAAGATCAGCTAAGAAATCAATAAATTCAGGGTGATTTTCGGGGTGTTCCTCCCCTGGATTAAATCGGACATTTTCAAGGAGTAAAAGTTCTCCAGGGCGGAGTCTGTCTGTCATTTTTTTTGCTCGGCTCCCATACTCTGGAGGGGCCATCCCAACTTCTGTCCCAAGAAGAGTTGCCAAATGCCTTGCAATAGGGGCAAGGGATAAAGAGGGAACAAAACGTCCCCCAGGACGTCCTAGGTGACTGATTAATATACACGATGCCCCTGACTCTAGAATGTATTTTATAGTGGGTAGGGAGGCTTTTATCCTGGAATCATCAGTAATATTGCCATTTTCATCCATCGGCACGTTGAAATCTACCCTTACTAAAACCTTTTTATTTTTTAGGTGCATAGTAGTGAGCGTCATGAATTTTTTCTTAGATTGCATAGGACCTTTCATTAGATGTTGAAAGAAAAAATACTAGTCACTTAAGTCTTTTAAGACAATCTAAATCTAAAGATCTTTGAAAGGGTTCGATGATTCAAAAAACGGCGTCTGCTTCTTACGACGCTTCCTTTCAATATTAATTGAAAATAAAAGGTCCTCATCAAAATTTTGATGGCCAGCCCAATGCAGGTAGTCGATGGGAATCTCTCTAAAAAGCATCCCTCGGTACTTTCCAAAAGGAAACATTTTCATTGCTATTGGCTTGCTTAATCTTTTTAACATCTCTTCTGTAGTAGTAAAGCCATAGGCTAAACGCTCAAAGACTTTTATATTGACAATTACATCATTCATTGCCCGGTGCGCCCCTTCTTCAGGGATGTTGAAATGTTCACGTAACACTTCTAAAGAATTTTTCGGAGCCTCACCATAGAGACGAGCTAATCTTAAAGTGTCGATTACAGGGTTTGATATTAAAGATTTGGAATGGTTATGACGACGTAATGCTGCCTCGATAATTTTGATGTCAAATGAAACGTTGTGCCCCATGATAGGATATTTGCCTATTAAAGCTGTGGCTTGATCTAAAACATCTTCGATATGGGGCTTGCCCTTCACCATTTCATCACAAATGTGGTGTATTCCGGTGGATTCAGCCGGAATTGGGCGTTTTGGATCTATGAGAGTATCTAAAGAAGAGATCTCACACTCTAGGGTGAACTTTACTATCGCAAGTTCTATGATCTCATCATTTTCAGGATCAAGTCCAGTTGTCTCACAGTCGAGACATATCAATGTATCTGTTTTAATTGATCCCATTTTCTAAGGCTTCCTTCAAGGTATTGATGAGCAGTTTCTTCCCAGAATAATTTTTTGTCGAGTAACTGATGGTTTTACACCCTTCTAAAATTTCTGGTAGCTCTTTTAATTTACTTCTCTCTTTTCCTTTTAGTTTATCTGTTTTTGTAAAAACAACTAAAGGTTTTTTTTCTCTTGATACAAGCCATTGTATCAATTCTATATCTTTAGGGAAAGGTGGGTGTCTGCTGTCGATTAATAAGGTGAAGATAATTCTGTCTAAATTTTCTTCAATAAAATCTGAAATCCAGTCTTTCCAATTATTTTGCTCTTTCTTACTTCGTACTGCATATCCATATCCTGGAAGATCGACAAGGTATAGATTGTCTCCAACTTGGAAATAATTAATAAGAGCTGTCTTTCCAGGGACTGATGAAGTCTTTGCTAGATCTTTTTTCCCAAATAGGTGGTTGATTAAAGAGGACTTGCCCACATTAGATCTGCCTGCAAAAACAAGGATAGGAAAATCCTCTTTTGGGTAATGAGCAGGGTCTGTAGCCGATAAAATAAATTTGCATTGATCAAAGCAATATTTTGACATTTGCTGATATCTCCCGTTTAGTTCCATGATGGGCAAAATGAAGGTGAATTGTATCCTCATGGAGAAATTTCTTGATCAAATCGGGCCACTCAATAATTGTAATAAAATCACTATCTAAATATTCCTCAAACCCCATCGAAAAGAACTCATTTGCATGTTTTAATCTGTAGAGATCAAAATGGGCAATACGATCATCATAAATATGCAAATAGGTGAATGTAGGGCTGCTGACCTGATCTTGTATTCCAAGATGCTTTGAAAGTAATTTAGTAAAGGTAGTCTTCCCTGATCCTAATTCACCAGTTAGTGTGATTACAGCGCCTTTTTTAAGATTTTTTGAAATAATTTTAGCAAGAGCATCCATTTCAGCCTCATCGCATATCATTGTA
>CAMDFS010000046.1 GCA_945897715.1 Chlamydia trachomatis | reverse complement strand
ATGGTGGAGCCTTTAGTTTTATTGAAAAACCTTTTAATTCAAATGAGCCAAGCACTACTGCGCGTCTATACTTAAAACCTGAATATACTCAAGAATTTCCTATAGTTCTTGAGAAGGGTAAAAGGTTAGGAATACAACAAGATACATCAATGAAAAAACATCCACGTCTGATCGATGCAGAGTTGGATTTTAATTTTGATAGAGCTGGAGGTAGCAATAAAACTAATATACAGCATGTATTTGCTTCATTTGATAGAGCAGCGCAATTTCTTATCGAGCAAGAAGGCAGTGAAAATCCTGAAATGATGGTGGTGCATTGTTCTCAAGGCATGGAAAGAAGTGTTACAACAGTCATTGCAATCATCTTGAGAGTGTTACAAATAAAAGGAAAAGAAATAAGTAAAGAAGATATAGAATTAGTAGTAAAATTTGTTCAAACGCAAAGACCTTACGCTACGTTGTTTAATGATTATTTTAAAGAATTTCTTGTAAAATATCCTGAATCTAAAACAGTGAAATCGGTACATCAAATGTTTACATTAATAATGGAGTATTTTCTTCACCCCTCTAAGCTTACCGATTTAGGACCAGCTGGAGGCGGGGGAGCAAAAACAGACTAGCTCAAACATATTACCATCGCGGACCAATAATTAGCGGGAGTACATCAACAATGGATGGTGTCCAACTAAGACCACGAGTATAGACAATCTTTTGTGCAATAGCGCAGGCAATAATGGCTTTTTTGTGCATATCAGGAATGTTCTTCAAAATTCGATCTTTGTATTTAGTTTGGAAGATCGGAAGAAGGTAATCTACAAGAGTTTTAATCAATGGATCTGTTAAGGAATTTGGTAGTTCAATGTTCTCTAAATGATCTAGAATTTGGTAAGTATAGGCATTAATTTTTTCTGATATCTTGTCTGAAAGAAGTGTAAGGGGAAGGTTAAGCTCATCACGAGATTTTAGCAGTAAAGAGGCTTCACTTTGTGCTTTTTCATGAAGAAAAGATAGGACATCCACCATTAATACCTCTTTATCTTGGAGAAACTCTTCATTTTTCATCAATAAGCTACACAATACTTCCAATGAGGAGGAAATCACCCCCCCTTTATTTGCAGAGCTATCTTTGATGATAAGGCATCCCAACTCTTCAAGGGCAGTTCTTGCCTCAGAGGTAAGGTAAAGGTTTGCCCCTTCAATAATTGCTTTAGATGTTGGGGTCCCTTTTGCGTTCAAGTAAGTTTTGTAGTTATTGATATTGAGCGTTCTTGGCCGACCGCCACCTGGAATAAAAATATCAGCCTCCACTTGATGTAAATTATGGCTGTATAAATGCTGCGTTTCATTACCTAAAAGCCAATGCTCTTCTAATTTTGACCCAACCATTTTAAGACATAGCGTTTCAACTTGGTATTGAGATTTCTCTTTTTTGGTCTCCATATCAAGGAGTAATCCACCAGAATGAAGTTTTTTTGCAGGGTAAAAACGCAAAGGCTTTTCTTCTTTAAAAAGCTTTACAAGCTCTTCTAAATCAAGGCCTAGGGGATCATAGATAGTTCCTGAAATATCAGTAATTGCTAAAAGTTTTGCAGTTTTTGGGTAGAATTTATAGAGATTAACGATTTGATTTCCAGCAACATCTCCATCAGGGCCACCAGAAATTTTTACAGTAAAGACATCTTTCAATGGGTCTATGTTCATATATTTAAGGGTATTGTGCATATAGACATTCACAGTATAGGAAGTGACCCCATATTGTTTATGGTTGATGCCATATTTTGGCTTGGAGGAGATGAAAGCGGCCCCTAAAATATAGCCAGCACGGACGCTATAGTCAGCGATCCATTCAATCATGGAGTTATGCATATTTTCATCAGGTCCAATATAGATATATTCAGGGCGTCGGTGGTAGTCCACAATATCTTTTTCCTTTAGGAGGCCATCTTCGTTCATATTGATAAGGCTCATCAAGTTATAAATAAAGGAGCGTTGCGAAGAATATAGGTAAATATTTCTTTGTCCCTCATGATACTTGGAAATTTTCTGTTGTATTTCATCGGAACTTAAACCTGCATTGTAAAGCTCTTTTTGATAGACTTCCGTTTCAAAGCTTAAGTCTTCAAAAGGCTCTATAAAGATTACAGCCTTTGATCCGCCTTCGGGGATATCTTTGTTTTTCTTCTGTTGTGTATAGGCTAAATTATAGCATTCAGAAAAAATGTTTAAGCGCTCCCAGTTGGCTTGCTCAGGTTTTTTAGGAAAGATCGTCCTTAGGCCACCACGAGCGAGGTCTTTAAACCTTAATTGAAAGGAGATAAAGGACTTTCCTTTGATGAAAAAAATTCCATAGGGAAGTTCAGGGAATTTTTCCCTATAATCATAAAAGAGTGCTGTTAATAGCGATGGATCAATGCGCAGAGCGATAGCACTTTTATTATTTTTATAAAAATTTGTCTTTAAAGTGTAGTCAACGATTGAAAACATGGCAAGGAGGATGTTTTTCCGCTTTGTATCTTGAGCAAGGTTCCCTGTATCAATTTCATCGATCATTTTTAAAAAGGCTGTTTTTTCCTCTTCGAATTTTTTTAAGCAGGCATGTTTTGGGTCAAATTTAATATGGAAGGATTTGATCAGCCTGACAGTTAGATCAATGTGGTAAATAGCAGCTTCACTAATACTTTCTTTTGAGTACATATTTGCATCGGCATGAAGGATCAATTGATGCGTGAGATCAATCATTGTACGTAAAAGGTTGCCTTCATTTCCAGTGATATGAAGGGGAGTAACAAAGTAGCATTCCACAGGGTCAGCATCGCCAAAATATTTCAGGGTGGCAAGCTCTTGTAAAAAGTCTTTTATGTCGGTTGCGTCCCATGCAGAGGTGTTATTTTTACCATGGACAGATAAAGACATCAGTAAAATATTATCTGAGCTATAGGGATCGATATAGGTAGCATTTACTTTTTTCATCACAAGGTTATGGCGGTGAAAAAGTTTTGCAAGTTTATAGAGGAACTTATATTTATGGGTATTTTTCCATGCAAGGACAATTTGCATAGAAGGACCTTGATGATGGTGCAACTTCCAATCTTCTAGTAGTTTAACATCATATTGAAGGTGATCCCTTGTTTTTGATCGATAATACATCTCTAACGTTTGTTCTAATCGATCTTTGGTAAGGATTCTAAGGTATCTTGAGTTAATACTTAATAACAAAGCGTCAAATTCTTTTTTCGTAAGTTCAGGGGTACGGTGGTGGAGGTTGTTATAGATTTCTGTTAAGTCATTATTAGTTAGTGGAGATTCTCCCTTACTTCCTTCATTAATAACTTTTGTATAATAAATCACTGCAACACGTATTTTTTCTTCCGCACAGTAGCCGGGAAGGGCAGTATTTGAAATAAATGTCTGATAACTAAGGATTCCGAAGTAGGCATAATGTTTTAAGATTTTCAAGTCTGCAAGAGGGCCATCGACACACACAACAATGGAGCAATCATTAAAATGAATTTGGACAAATTCCCCTTGTACCTTAAATCCCATCAGGTTATGGACAATTGTCATCACCTGATCATCAGAGAATTCTTCAAAAAACGATGCAGGCATATGCTGTACAGTCCAATTGTAATGGAGTTCAAAAGTCTCTCTTTCATGAGAGAGAGCAACTTGCATAGATTTTTTCATGATATATCCTATTGTCTATGCCCTCGAGACTAAATATTTTGCTATATTTGTCTATATATATACTCATCACAACATAAAACCAAAACTCAGGTTAAGCAAGAAGTCTAGTTTTTTAATAAACGGAGGGAGTTTAACCCCACAAGAACTGTGCTTCCCTCATGAAGGATTACTGCTACAAAAAGCGGAATAACACCAGATAAGGATAAGATAGCATTGATGGCAATGGCTAAAAGAGCAAGTGTAATGTTCTGTTTTACAATACGATGGGTTTTTTTAGCATGCTTTAAAAGCCAACCAATTGTAGCAATATCATCGTGTAAAAGGACAACATCGGCGGCCTCTATAGCTGTTTGACTCCCAATTTTACCCATGGCAATACCCACATAAGCATAAGAAAGCGCTGGGGCGTCATTGATTCCGTCACCAACCATGATAATATGTTCATGTTCGCTAAATTTTTTAATAATCTCTAATTTTTGATCAGGGGTCACATCGGTATGAATATTCTTTAAACCAACAAGATTTGCAACAACAGTTGCGTTAGCCTTGTGATCCCCTGTAAGCATCTCCAGCTGAATATGTTTAGAAAGGTCAGCAAGGCTCTTTTTGATATTAGGGCGAATTTCATCTAGAAAATGAAAGATTGCAACACTCTCATTTACAAGGACAAGAGAGACAACTTTTCCCTCGCGATCGATTTTGCTAACAATAGCATCTTTTTTTTCGTTAGGGATTTTTCCTAAAATATAGTCAGGGGAACCAATATAGACGTTCTCTTTTCCATCATTCATCCTTATAGTCCCTTCGACCCCATATCCAGAAATAGCTTTTAGGTCTTCAATTTGGGCAAAAACAATTGCATTTTGTTTTGCGTAGCAAAGTATGGCATCAGCAATAGGATGGTGGGTGCCATTTTCAAGGCCAGCGGCCACACTGACCAGAAAATTTTTATCTAAAGTGCTGGAGATTAACTCTATAGAGGTGCAGCTTAACTCACCGGTAGTGAGAGTTCCTGTTTTATCAAAAAACAGACGTGTACATGAACTTAATGCATCTAAAATCACCCCTCCCTTGAGGAGAATTCCTTTTCTAGCACATGCTGAGATAGCCCCTAAATAGGCAGTTGGCGCTCCAATAATAAGTGCACAGGGAGAGGCTGCAATAAGGAAAGCAAGAGAGCGGTAGATCGACCCCTCATTGGTCAGAAAGGGGATAGAAAAGAGGAAAGGGAGGATTGCTGCAATACAAATGGAAATAACAATGATTGAGGTTGCGTAGATAGATCCAAAACGGTCTAGAAAACGTTGTAGTTTTGGTTTGGCCTCAGCAGCTTCTGTAATGAGGGTAATAATTTTTGCTAAAGTAGATTCCCCAGAAGTTTTTGTCACCTCTACAGTTAAACTACCGTCGATATTCATGCTTCCAGCCTGTACCTCATCGCCTCTTTTTTTAGAGATGGGGATACTTTCCCCAGTAAGGTGGGATAAATTTACATAGGAGGCTCCATCAAGAACTTTTCCATCAAGGGGGACAATTTCTCCCGATCTTATTAAGATTCTTGTCCCTGGGGTGATTTCTCGGATGGATTTTTGAAAAGTCTCTCCGTTGCTTTCAACGACAATAGCAAGGGTGGGGGAGATTTTTTGTAAAGCGGAGAGGGCTCCTTTTGTTTTTTGTGTCACCATGTGTTCAAGAGAGTGGGAGAGGGCAAAAAGGACTAGAAGGAGGGCCCCTTCTAGTTGACTGCCAATGAGAACGGATAGAAAGGCAGCAAGGGTCATCAAAACTTCAATGTTAATCTTAAATTTCCTAAGGTCTTTAAGAGTATCAATTAGTGCTGAGGTCCCTACAAAAAAATAGACAATGATTAAAAAGAAGTTGGATAGATTCTGTGAATAGTAGGAAAGGGCAAAAGAAAGGATGAGCAGGAGCAAAGAGATCGAGGAAGATAAAATAGAGGAATATTTCCCCCATAGACGAGAATCGGAAGTAATAAAGGGGTTTATCGTCTCTTCAAATCCTGAGGATAGGTAGTCTTCTAGTAAATAAGGAGGGATCTCTTTTTTTTTCATAGATACTCATTAATAAGGAATTTTGTGAAAAAATAGGTTGCAAAGGTGGCAAGAAATGTAATACTTAGTGCCTTTATTGTGTATTCCAAAATTTCCAGCTTCTCCATTTTTGCAAGGCAAATACTTGCTACCCCTGTAATGCAAAATGTCGTGATAAATAATCCAAAAGAGGGTGAGATGGCAAGGCCAAGGGGGATAGAGGCTGCAGTAATAAGGACTCCCACCCCAGCACCAAGGGCTTGCTTTAGTGGGTGAACATACGCTTCCATAGGAATTCCAAGCTCTTCTTCAAGCATGATTCCAAGAAGCTTGTTATCATCAGCCATTAAGACGTCAATAATTTTTGATAATAGTGGCTCCCGTAACCCTTTAGCTTCATACATTTGGGTAATCTCTTCCCTTTCCTCTTCACGATTATGCTCTATTTCATATTTTTCTTCAGTTACCGCTTTATTGATTCTCTCTAATTTCGCCCATCCAAGATGAGCGGATCTGCCCACCTTCCAAAATAAAATCCCCAGAAGGTAGACGGAGAGTAAAATAAAGATTTTTGCTTGTGCAATTGCTAAAGTATGGGCGATCATTTGAATCAAAAGGGTGGAGACTGCAGCATCTTTTGCACTGTCGGCTCCTGCAGAAATATGCCCTGGAGCTTCTATTGCATGGAAATCACTTATCGCCCGACTCCCTTTTTCGCGAGCTTTTTTTAAATGCTCCACAACCGATAGCTTTTCAAAATGGGATTTTTTTGTGGTCATATAAAAGCCTTTATAAGTATTTTTTCAAAGCAGGGGGGATATTAAAAGATCCATCTGCATTTTGGAAGTTTTCTAAGAGCGCTACCATTAAACGGGGTGTTGCAAGGCCAGATCCATTGATTGTGTGGACAAAGGTATTTTCGCCTGTTGTTTTATCTTTATAACGAATTTTAGAACGCCTTGCTTGGAAATCAGTGCAATTTGATACAGAAGAAACTTCGTAATAACGATCTTGCCCAGGTAAAAACACCTCGATGTCAATAGTTTTTGAAGCTGCAAAAGACATATCCCCAGTAACAAGGAGCATATTTCTGTAATGAAGCCCAAGTTGCACGAGTACCTCTTCAGCCGATGATAGAATTTGCTGAAAAACTTCTTCGCTCTCCTCTTGCTTTGTAAATGCAAAGAGCTCAATTTTATTGAACTGATGGATTCTGATCAACCCACGCTCATTTTTTCCATGAGAGCCGGCCTCTCTTCGAAAGCAGGGAGTGTAAGCAACAAGTTTTTTTGGAAGTTCATCCACATTCATGATCTCATCCATATAGAGGCCGTTTAAGGCAACCTCTGCTGTAGGAATAAGGTAATGATCAAAATCCTTATCTTTTACACGAAATAACTGAGAAGCAAATTTTGGAAGCTGTCCTGAAGCATACATTACCTCTGGATAGACCATGTGCGGTAAAAGACGCATCTCAAAACCATTTTTTTTATGTGTATCAATCATTAAATTTAGCAGTGCCCACTCAATTTCTGCACCAAGACCTGTGTAGACTGGGAAACCTGATCCTGATATTTTTGCTCCTGCGGCAAGATCAAAAAGCTTGTTTTGCTCGCCAATTTCTAAATGATTTTTAATAGGAAAGTCAAAAACTGTTTTTTTACCAACTACTTTAATACATTCATTTTCTGCTGGATCAAGAGAGACTTTAATATTAGGGGCAGGCAGGTTTGGAAGGGTTGCAATAGATGCTTCATAGAGCTCTTTGTGTTCATTAGCTTTTTCCTCTAAATCTTTTACATCGCTTTTAATATTAGCTACTTGGTCCATTTCAGAAGTAGCCTCTTTGCCTTGTTTTTTTTGTGTCCCAATTTCTTTTGATAAGATGTTTAAACGCTCTTTTAACTTTTCTAGTTTAGATAGATTTTCAGTGTAAGAGTTGTAGTTTTCTAAAAGTGTTTTTAAAGAAACAGAAGGATCTTTAGTACGTAGTTGCTTTTCAATCTCGGCGGGGTCTTTTAAGATTTTTTTAATCGGTAGCATAGCTCTCTCCTTTATGTGGTGAAGTCTAGTATCTTAGCCGATTGTTCATTTTCAAGCAAATCCTATAGAGAGGAAAGGGCTCCAAATAGATGTTGAAAAAACTAAAGAATT
The DNA here is from genome assembly GCA_945897715.1 of Chlamydia trachomatis. GTDB lineage: Bacteria > Chlamydiota > Chlamydiia > Chlamydiales > 2-12-FULL-49-11 > JAJACQ01. The sequence continues at coordinate 2,301 of CAMDFS010000046.1, read as the reverse complement.
TTGCTATAGTGGATCTTTAACCTCACGGAAAGGAAGATATGAGCGAGCCGATGCAAAAATGCAGACAACCTTTAATCTTAAGATACCACCGATTATTGGAGGTCTTTTCAAAATCTGATGATATTAGAGACTTTTATTTAGATAAGATGGAAGGCTTTTTGATCTATTTTGATTTAGATAAGGGGGAAGAGGAGCTTAACCTTGCTGAGGTCGAGCTAAAAAACAATCCAGATAGATATTGCGCTATCCCAAAGCTTACTTACTACGAAACTCGAAAGTTTATGGAAGGGTTTGTTACTGAGAAAGTCTATGATATCGATACTAAAGAAAAATTACTTGAAATTATCAGCTCTCGCGGTGCTAGGGAAAATTTCTTAGAATTTGTCTATGACCACTTAACAGAACTGGATAAATGGCAGCAATACTACCAAGAAAGATCACGAGTGCGCATCATTGAATTTTTAAGAGATAGTGAAGTGGTGTTTGTCTTTGAAGAAGATTTGGATTTTCCAACCCCTATTATTGAAAAGCTCAAGGAATTGAAATTTATTCCCCGTGTTCCAAAAGATATCACTTCGGCGCGAGATGCAATGGAGGCAAAAGCAAAAATGTATTATTCAAGTGATGCTTTGAATCCAAGACCTAAGAGGGGGCGGCCGCCAAAACTGCAGGCTAAAGAAGAGCTTGAGCCAGATCTTGCCGATGATTTTTATACCACAATTCCCTCCGCTCTACGCCCTTTTGTCTTCTCTCCAGAATTTAATAATGCGGCGGCGATGTTCTCTTCAAGATTTGATTCGGAAGAAAAACTCCTTGCTAGCATGAAAGGGACGACTAAACAGCCTGTGGATACAAAACTTCACGCTCTATCACAGAGATTAGAGTCGTTAAGGCAGCTCTCTGATCGATTAAAGACAATGGATACTGAAGCTGGAGATCTTTCCAAAAAAGGGATATTCATCGATGATGAGAAAGAGTCAAAAAATCTTTCATCGTTACTTCAGGGAGTGATTCCAAAACAGAAGCCAAAGAAATCTTTGAAAGAACGAGCTCTTGAATCAAAAGAGAAGATGAAAGAGGTAACTCGTATTAAAACGCGACATAGCGATAACGATAGGAGTGATCGTAAGAAATAAATAGACCTCTTGCGTAATTAGCTTTACTTAAAAAAATCGATATTTTTTGAGCAGATTTATCCATAAAGATGTCAAAACAGGCGATTTTAGCGGGCAAATGTAATTGCTCAAAAGGTCTAATGTATAAAAGATAACAATTACCGATTTTACTCTATCGTGCTTCACTTTTCAATGTATTAAAGCTAAAGCACGATAACAAAACTATTAGTATCTTTAGAAATTGCAGCAGCTTAATTTCATCACATTAATAACAGAGCCAACGAACACTCCGCTTGCTAATCCCAAAATTACTTGTGTAATAAAAAGAGCCGCTGCTGGTAAAGCAGCTCCGCAGGTGCCTATTACAATTGCAAAAATAATAATAAAAATAGCAGACACTGCTGCAGCTATAGCCCAGATTGTAATCTGGTCCTGAGTTTGTCTTGTAGAATAACTTAATTCTGGTAATTGTGGTCTTTCATGAAGGGTAGGGGCTACTGACATATAAAAATCCTTGGTTAATTGTTTTTTATGATATAATTATAAAATAAATTAAAGATGTTTGTCAAGATTATAAATTTATTATAATAATTTTTTTATTTCCATCCTAACCATCCTAAAATTTTGTTTTTACTTTACAATTCTTTGATAAAAAAAACGCTGGAGAAACATTTTCTTGGGAGGCTGTGGACAGGGGTAATTGATATTAAAACTTGCCGAAATGATAACAATTAAGTTCTCTAGATTAGTTTAATTCTTTTTGCACAGCATCTTTTAAATGACTCCAGTTTATATAACCATGCCCACGTTTCGTTGCTTGAATAATAATTTTGGTATTTTTTTCATTACGACTTTCACTGCCCATTATATCAGTACGTGAAAAAAATTTAATCTTTGTAGTAAAAAAAACATCAGCTAGGGCCATGTGGCAATGCATGAGTTCGTCATTTCTTCCGCCGCCTATGATCACGTTTCTGGTGCCCATTTTATTGTGCCAATCTGCTTTTTTTACAGGGTCATGCTGATGACCAACAGTTTTTCAGGGCTAACGCATGAAGAAATTAGTTTACATCCGTCATCAATCGTCTAAGATAGTCAACGTCCCAAGAGGCTTGTAATCTTCGCCTTTTTAGGCTTTTCTTACTTGCTTTATCATTCTTGAGTATATTTAACGTTGAACGTCTTA
>CAMDFS010000045.1 GCA_945897715.1 Chlamydia trachomatis | reverse complement strand
TAATTATAAAAAAAATTCAGTGCTTCCAACTCATACAAATCTTGAAAACATGCTTGATTTTCAAGAAAACACAACCTCACTGAAAATTTTATGATAAATAATTGATATTTGAAAACATCAGAAAAAGAGATGTAGGTATTGACGCTCTTCGTATTATTAATGTTATTTTTTTCCAATCGTTTTTATGGTAGCATTTATTATATTAAGCGTGCTACGATCTAATTTAAAGAAAAAAAACAAGCAGGCAATCAACGCCAGTAGTGTCAGAGAGCGCAACTACCAAATCAAGACCTCCACAAAAAGAATTCTTGCTCAATTTTTTAGCAGACTACAACAATTAATCACTGCGATGTCTAATAGGGTTTGGGGTAACTCCAATTCACAAGAATCTACTTCACCTTTACTAGTAAAAGTAGTAGTAGTAGTAGTAGGACGGAGTGGGGAAAAACAGAAGAACCTCTTCTTCAGGGAGTAGATTTTAAGACCGTGACTGATCAAGATTTTTTTAACTTACTAATAAAGTTGACTGAGGACCACATTACCTCTACTTTGTATCCTTGTTTAGAAAAAACCGATACCAAGCACAACTTTAGCAACATCTTGTCTAGAAAAGAGACTGCTCTCAAAATACTACATGATGGGAAAAATACGTTCTTACATGCTAATACCATTGGCTATTACCCTGATCAATGTTCTTGGTTATCAGATACAAAAATCGCTTCTTTGCCATTTTCTAAACAATCTATTGCTATGCAAGCTCCTTGGCTTTGTAGGGATTTATATCTAGCTTATTTCTTAGAATCAGAGTCAAATATTATTGTAGATTTAACTAATGATAACGAGGTTTTAGATAATGTTTATGGGGCAACTGAGTGTTACCCTTCTAGTAAAGGCGCTCAAATTGAACAACCGGATAAAACTAATATAGCTGTTAGCTGCTCCTCTTCTGAAAAAACAGATGCAGTTTGTATTTATGACTACCAACTTAAATATGAGAATCGGGTAAAGGAGATGAGACGAATCCAATTTCCTAATTGGCCAGATCATGGCGCTATTACCTCAAAAGCTCTTTTTGAATTGATTGAAACATTAGAAACTAATTTATCAAACCCAAACGATCCTATCATTGTACACTGTAAAGCAGGTGTTGGAAGAACAGGAAGTTTTATTGTTGCCCGTGAGCTCTACCACCTCTATAAAAATGGATCTCTTTTTCTGGAAAACCTTGACGAAACAATCTTTGGTCTTATTCTACAAGGAAGACGAGAAAGAGGACCAGCTTTTGTTGAAAGCTTCAAACAAGTTCGATGCTTACGCGAATTTGGTAGGCACTTATTAACTCTCAACGTTAAATAAAAAAAGGACATTTCTAAAAAAAACTTACAGAGTAAAACCACCACCCCTCTTTCTTTATATCCTCAATTATGCTACCGTTTTTTCCGGTAAAAAATATCTTTTCAATTTAAAAAAATTTAGTTAAAATAAAAACTTACAACAAAAGGAACTTTTATGTCTAAACATGCGCAAAAAGGCGATACAGTGCACGTCCATTACAAAGGCACACTAGAGGATGGGTCAGTTTTTGACACCTCATATGATAGAGGAGATCCATTAAAGTTTAAGCTCGGCAAAAAAGAGGTGATTGAAGGCTTTGAAAATGCATGCTTAAACATGAAAATCGGCGATAAAAAAGATGTGAAAATCCCACCTAAAGAGGGTTATGGGGAGTTTTCTCATGAATTAGTTCAAGAGGTGGAGAAAAAATATTTCCCTGAAGATATAGAGTTAACTCTTGGGCAAGAATTTATGATTGGTGGAGCTGAGTTTCAAACAATGGCTAAGATTATTAAAATAGAAGATGACAAGGTTACTTTAGATGCAAACCCAGCACTTGCAGGAAAAATCTTAAATTTTGCAATTGAACTTGTAGATATCACTTAAGTTTCACTATACTTGTTTCATGATTACTCTTGGTATTGAAACAAGTTGCGATGAGACAGCTGCAAGTATTTATGATGGTAAAAAAATTCTATCAAATATTGTGCTGTCTCAGATTGAGCTTCACAAAGAATTTGGTGGGGTTTTGCCAGAACTTGCTGCACGACGTCATTTAGATCATCTTTTAGGGGTGATTGAGACATCCCTTGAAGAGGCAGCTCTTGTAAAATCTGACATTGAACTAATCTCTGTTGCATCCTCCCCAGGCCTTATTGGAGCGTTATTAATGGGTGTAAATTGCGCTAAAGCACTAGGCTTTGCATTAAACATTCCTGTAATAGGGGTAAATCATGTTGAAGCCCATCTTTTTGCAAATTTTATCGATTACTCTGAGGAAATTCTCTTTCCGGCTATTGGCTTAATTGTTTCAGGAGGGCATACTGCCCTTCTTTTAATGGAGAGTATGGAAGTAAGTCACGTTTTAGGGGCAACTCTTGATGATGCAATCGGTGAGTGTTTTGATAAAGTTGCAAGAATGCTAGCGCTTCCCTACCCAGGGGGTCCGGAAATTGAAAAGCTTGCAAAAAGTGGCGACCCCCGATCTTACCCTTTTAAAGCCCCTAGTGTAAAAGGATCCCCATATAACTTTTCTTTTTCAGGTTTAAAGACAAAAATTTTATATACATTGCATGGACAAAATGGAAAAACTGAAAAAAGCTCTATCCCCCCATCAGAATATCCAAATATTGCAGCATCCTTTCAATATGCAGCATTTTCCTCTTTAATACGCGCCTGTAATCAAGCTATTGATGAATTTGACTGCAAATCCCTTCTTGTAGGTGGTGGAGTAAGTTGTAGTAATACTTTGAAAGAAATGTTTGAAACAAATATCCATCCTAAAGTACGATCATTTTTCCCAAAAAAAGACTTGAGCTTAGATAATGCTGCAATGATTGCGGCATTAGGTTACTACCGATATCAAAGAGATGGAGCATCTTTGGAAGATTTTTCTGCATCCCCCTCATCAAAGAAAACATCACTTACTTTTTGCAAAGATTTTTCTTGAAGTAAAATTATGAGATGTGAGATAAAGAAATCCTTGTTTAGAATATTGGATAAATGTATACTTGTCTCAGATTTTTAAATAAAGGATTCCCCAATGGCAAAGAAGAAATCTCGACAAGTTATCACTTTAGAGAGCACTGAGAGCAAGTTTAGAACAACAACAATGAAAAACCCGAAGAACACCACTTCGAGATTAGAGTTGAAGAAGTATGACCCAACATTACGAAAGCATGTAATGTTTAAAGAGAAAAAATAAATAATTGTTTGAATTTTCAATACTACGTCGTTATCTACAGCCAAAAAGAAAGAGAATGTCTCTTGCTTTGATTGCTTTAATGTCAGTATTTGTAATTTCCCTTGTTGTATGGCTTTTGATTCTTTTTCTTTCTATCACAGAAGGGATTGAAAAGAATTGGCTAGGAAGGCTTACCTCTCTTAATGCTCCAATAAGAATTACTCCTACCGAGGAGTATTATAGATCTTATTATCATTTGATAGATGAGCATTCTTATGCATCAGCGTATGAGAAGAAAACTTTTCATGAAAAACTCACCGCAAAGATTACAGATCCTTATGATGAGACTATTGATAGTGAACTTCCCCTCTACATACCAAAACCTGTATTAAGTGAAAAAGGCGGCGTATTAGATCTGACAAAAGAGGTAAAGAAGTCCCTTGCCTCTATTCCAATTGAGCTTGCAGAGACAAAATCCCATGATTATCAAATGGCTGGGGCTTTACTTCGATTAACTCTTGCTCGTCAAGCTATCGATCAGCCCTATTCAAACACCCCTGCGTTGAATTTTTTAACGCAAGCAACTTATGTTAACTCAATTCCCCTTGATAAAGGACCTTTACACACACTCATTACTAAGCCTACTGCAGAAGATGTAAACCACCTTATCTATTTAGCAAATGTGGGAAGAATTGCAACCACAACTGATGTTCCAGAGCAAGAGCTTGTGGAGCAAGGATCCCTTGCTGAAAAACTCCTTCCCATATTTCATAATGTACATATCAAGTCATTTAAAACTCTGAATCGATTTTCCCTCCCTCAAGAAGTGATTGAAGAGCCCCTTGTTGCATATGCAAGAAAGTCTCGTGGGGAAGTTTTTTATTACATGATTCCAAAAAAGGTAGATTCCCCCGCACCTGTTGGCGATTTTGTCAAAGGGGTTATTAAAAAATATGATGACCACCTCATCTTTTTAGAAAATGGGCAAATCACTCCAATGCGAGTGGACTTTACAGCCCCTCTGCTACTTGCAGAAAATGTGGATTTCACCGGGTCAATTGATCACCTATCCTTACTTGAGGCAGTCTCATTAACAGATCTATTAATTTCTGCAAATATTTCTTTGCAGGGCCAAGACTTTACAGCAATCATCCCTTGGAATCAGATCACAATCAATGAGATTGAAATTGAAAATCAATTTTCAAAAACTCCAAAAACCCCACCTTTATGGGCCTATTTTGTGAATGATCAACTTGTCTTAAATGAAGGCGCCGTCCTGCTGCCGATTCATTTCAAGGAGCAGGGATGTTTTATAGGAGATGATGGGTATTTTTCTTTTGGAAAAACCTCCCCTCTCATGGTATCGGAGCAAAGAAAAAGGATTGTCACCGCAGGTTTCTATGATCCAGGGGTAATTAGCACTGGCGTTAGATACATCCTTACATCAAGGGATGTAGTAAGTAGCATTTCTTCTAAAGAAGAGAGTTTAGTCATCGATCCATTGCAATCAAATGGTTTCCAAGTGTGGTTTGATGATTGTCTTAAAGCATCAGAGGTGACAAAGTATTTAAGGGAAGATTTTATAGCACGAGGTATTGACTCCTATTTTACCATCACCCCCTTTTATGAATATGACTTTGCTAAAGATTTAATTGGGCAATTTCAAAGTGATCGTGATTTATTTATGTTAATAGGGGTCATTATCCTCCTTGTAGCAATCTGTAATATCATCACTTTACTGCTATTGCTTGTTCATGACAAAAAAACAGAAATTGGGATTTTCTTATCTCTTGGGGCATCAAAATTTCAAATCTCGACAATTTTTGCTCTTGCGGGGGTGTTTTTAGGTGGGATCAGCACCTTAATTGGAAGTATGCTTGCCTACGTCACTTTGAAAAATATAGACTCCTTAGTGTGGGTGTTAAACACTATTGAAGGTAAGGATGCTTTTAACACAGCCTTTTACGGCTCAAAGCTTCCTAATGAGTTCAGTATGCTAGCCTTTACTTTTATTGCCATAGCTGCGCCACTACTATCTTTAGGGGCGGGGTTAATTCCAGCGATAAAGGCCTGCAGACTTCGTCCTTCCCAAATCTTGAGGTCTGAATGAAAGAAGAACTAGAGATCATTTTTAAAGCAGAAAATATTTGTAAGACATTTAGCTATCCAGAAAAGGTAGACTTATTACAAAATGTCTCACTTTATGTAAAACAGGGTGAGTCTGTATCCATAACAGGGGCATCAGGATCTGGAAAAAGCACAATTTTATCGATCCTTGGAACGTTAGACAAAGCAGATAGCGGCAAATTATTTCTCTTTGGCAAACCCCTTCCGAAGAAAAATTTTGCAAAAATCCGAAATGAACACATTGGGTTTATTTATCAAAATCACAACCTATTAGATGAATATACAGTAATGGAGAATCTTCTTATTAAAGCTCAGATCGGGCATAAAAGTATCTCCAAAAAGAGCGAATCCTATTCATTAGGGCTATCACTTCTTGAGGGGATGAATCTCTTACACAGAAAAGATTTCACGACAAAACTTCTATCAGGTGGAGAAAAAGCCCGCGTATCCATAGCGCGTGCCTTTATGAATGACCCAGAGATTATATTAGCAGATGAGCCTACAGGGAACCTTGATTTTGAGGCTGCCTCGCTTGTGCAAGCCCTTCTACTAGAAACTTGTAAGGACCTTAATAAGTCTCTAATAGTAGTAACTCATGATCGAAGTTTTGCGGCTCGATGCGACAGAAGTTACTCTTTAGATAATGGACACCTCATTCAAGTATAAAAAAAAAGTCTTTTCAAAAAAACATTTTTCCTGCATAAGAAGATTATGAAGTGGAAATTGCTATTTATTATCATCCCTACATTTGGATTTACCGATCCTATTGTTTTCAATAGTATATTAAATACGTCCAATTGCACGCATAAAATCTATCATCCAACAGATAAAAACATTCCCCATCCCTATTTTTCAGATATAAAGGTGGATAAAGCATCCATACTATCCCCTATAAAAGCAGTAGGGTCGGCCTCCTTCCTCTATCACAAAGAGACAAATGAGCTGGAGTATGCAATAGCCTATACAAATCTTAGTTCACCCCCTGTGATGATTCACCTTCAACTTGGGTACCCTCACCAGGACGGGCCGATAATAGCAACTATTCAAGGTAAACCCTACGCAAAAAACTCCGACCTCCCTCACACAAGCCGCGGTAAGGCCGATGAGGTGAAAATGACCTCAAAAGAAAGATCTGGCTTTGTAACAGGGATTGTAAAGCTTGCCTCCCCTAAAGAGACAGCAAACCCAGAGGATGTAAGTAAAGAGGAGAAGATGTTAGTGCAGGGGGGCTGTTACGTAGTGATCCATACCTATCTCAATGAATTGGGGGAAATTCGCGGTCAGCTGACCCCCCTTTCCACAAAACATATTCGCAAATAAAATCACTTATAGATATTTTATTTTAAGTAGTATATTGTAGCTTTATGACGCAAATTACCCTCATCCCCTTTTTTGCCTTGGCTTTCTTCTATCATTTGCTTTTGCCATATTTTACTCAAGTGTTTCCAGTGTTGTACTTTGCACCGTTTTTCACTTTATGTTTTTCCAGAAAGTCGCTCTTTTTTTGTATATGGATCTCATTTTTTATCGGGCTTTTTTTTGATATGTGCACAACAAGCACACCCCTTGGGTTTTATCCCCTTGTGTGTATTGCCGTAACGTTAGCAATCTACAGGTTTAGGATCTATTTTTCAGAGAAACAGTATTTTGTCTTTGTCCTGTATACAGGACTCTATTCTTTTGTGTATTCGTTAGTGTTTACCTTGTTTCATTCATTTGTAGAACCAAAATTTTCTATTTCATTTTTCCCTTGCCTCTTGGACACAACTTTTCTCCCAGTTCTTGATACTTTCTATCATTTGGCTCTTTTTACCGGACCTATTGCTCTATATCAGTTTGTGACAGCAAGAAGACAGCGGGCATTTTTCTTAAGTTTCAAAAAACGCCTCTTTGCAAAGGTGCTAAGACTACAACAAAAGGTGTTTAGATAATGACATTAGGAAAAAGTGAGCTTGAAAGTATTGTAACCACCATCTCCTCCATTGTCATTGACGTTGGGTGTGTTATCAGCAAAGCGTTTAATAGATTGATTATCTCTACAGAAAAAAGCTCCCCTCACGATCTAGTTACAAAATATGACAAAGAGAGCGAGGAGTATATATTCACCAAGCTTTCCAAGCTTTATCCAAAATTTGGATTTTTAGGTGAAGAGGATGGTTATAGAAACTATCAAGCAAGTGAGCCTTTCTGGATTGTCGATCCTATTGATGGTACATTAAATTTCTCACGAAGTATCCCCGCCTTTGCTATCAGCATTGCTTTGGTGCATCACAACAAAAGCCTTTTAGGTGTTTGTTACAACCCCATCACTAAAGAGCTTTTTACAGCTATTAGGGGCGGAGGTTCCTATTTAAATGGTGATAAAATATCGGCAAGCACGGTATCAGAATTTAACCACAGTGTCTTATCTCTTTCTCCAGGAATACTGTTTGAAAAAAATCTTTCAGCAGTAATAAGGCGATCTGGATCTTCTGTTCTTGACATATGCTATGTGGCAAAAGGGGCTATTGATGGGTACTTTGACCCCCTCCTCTACCCTTGGGACTTTGCCGCATCATCCCTGATCGCTGAGGAAGCTGGCGCTGAAATTTTTAGTTTAAAGAGCAAGACTCTTGACACCAATAAAAAATCTGACATACTAGTAGCTAATAAAAACATTGTAGATGAGTTTGCAAAATGGATATCGACGGTAGAGCAATAGCAAAAAAAATACAAGCGAGCTTAGCAGAAGAAATCACTTTAAAAAAATACACCCCCACCTTGAGTTTTTTTTTGATGGAAGATCATACGCCATCAAAAGTCTATGTTGGAATGAAAGAGCGCGCCTGTAAAGAGTGTGGAATCATCTCTATTAAACACCTCCTCCCAAAAGACATCACCGAAAAAGCCCTTCTAAATCTTATTGCAATAGCCAATAACGATCCTGTAGTTGATTCTATTATTGTGCAAATGCCCCTTCCAAGTCATATCAATAGCAACAAAATCATTTTAGCAATTGCACCGCAAAAGGATGTCGATGGTTTTCACCCCGTAAACATTGGAAAGATGATGATTGGAGAAAAAGACGCCCTCCTTCCATGCACTCCACACGGAATCTGTAAACTATTGGAAATGGAAGATATCCAAACATGTGGAAAAAACATTGCTATCCTTGGAAGAAGTATGATTGTGGGAAGGCCCCTATCCAACATGCTATCCCAAAAAGGGTACGATGGAACAGTGACACTTCTACATAGCAAAAGCACTAACATTGAAAAGCATCTTAAAAATGCGGACATCATCATCGCAGCAATTGGAATCCCCCTTTTTGTAAAAAAAGAAATGGTAAAGCCTGGTGCTGTCGTAATCGATGTGGGCATTAACCACCTCAACGGAAAGCTTGTTGGCGATGTTGACTATGATAATGTCAAAGATATTTGCTCAAAGATCACACCCGTTCCTGGTGGAGTTGGACCTATGACAATTGCTATGCTCCTTTATAATACAGTTCAATGTCACAAAACAAGACTTAGAGCGAATTTTTTCCTATGAAGACGTTATTACTCATACTCCCTCTCTTATTTTTCTCCTGCGGCAAGGAGAACGAGACAAAAATAGAAGGGGTGAAAATGGGAATGGCTTATAAAGTTCTCATACGAGAACATATCCCCTTAAATGAGCTCCCCAAAATTGAAAAACTCATCAACGATGCTTTTTCAGAAATTAACACAAAACTCAATGGTTGGAATAAAGATTCTGAAATCTCCAAATGGAATAACTCCAAATCCACCCAAAAAATCCCAGCCTCTCCCCTTCTACTTGAGATAGTAAATCTTGCTGATCAGGTCCATTCCCTCTCAAATGGAAGTTATGACCCCTCCTTAGGTAAAATCACCTACCAATGGAAACAATGCCTAAAACTTGGCAAAACCTTAAGCAGCGAGGAAATTAACCGCCTAGCTCCCGCCTCAGGTTGGGACAAAATCATTATCCATCAAGACGGTCTCCAAAAAACTCATCCTGAAATAACCCTTGACCTCGACGGCATCTCCAAAGGCTTTCTCTGTGACCTTATTAAACGAGAACTTCAAGCTTACGGATTAAAGAACTTTCTAGTAGAATGGGCGGGGGAAATACAAACCTGCGGTGGTCCTTTTAAGGTTTTATCTGGTAATAAGGTTATTTTGTTAACAGATAGAGCAATTGCAACCTCTGGATCAACATTCCACCTTTACCCTATTTTTAAAGATGGTAAAACGATCTTCTACAGCCACTTTATCAATCCACAAACTCTTGAACCTGTGGTGGTTAATCAAAAACCCTCCTCAAAATCTATTTGTTGTGAAAGCTGCGCAATTGCCGATGGTCTTGCAACTGCTTCCTACATATCTGCGAAGCCTTGTTTATAGCAACTTGTTAACTGACAGCGTTTTAGTGGTTGTGAATTTTTAAAAAAAACAACTTTATATAATACTTTTATCTGTGGTATAATTAATAAAAAGAAATGAGGTTAATTATGACATCAATAAATCAAACTTTAGAGCAAAACTTTTATAGATTTTCAGAAATTCTTATACATCCAAATCGCCCTGATCTTAATTGTAAGATGACAAAAAAAAGCGATCGTTTCGCTGTTGCTATCATTGTAGGTATTCTTACATTAGGGGTTTTAAGTCTTATTGCATATATTTTTAGTAAGTGTAATAAAGGGACTGACCTTGCTGCTTTCTTTACTAAAAAAAGAAACCAAATTCTCCAAGCTGAAAGAGATGGCAATAGACCCCTTAGAGCTTGCTTAGCTAGGCAAGCTGAAGCTAGCTTTCAAGAGGCACAACAACAAGCAGCGAGAGGACCAGCAGTATCGCCATCTAAACGTAGAAAACCCCTAACCAAACAGGAAGAAACTAAAAGAGAGCTCTCGCTAGCAGCACGACAAAGACAGTTACAAACTCCAGTAACAGCACCAGCACCAGCACCAGCACCAGCACCAGCACCAGCACCAGCACCAGCACCAGCACCAGCACCAGCACCAGCACCAGCAC
>CAMDFS010000044.1 GCA_945897715.1 Chlamydia trachomatis | reverse complement strand
TTTTCCGTTAACTCTGATTTGCCCTTTACCTTCACGAAGGTAAGCTCTAGCAACCGCTGTTTTTCTTCGTCCTGCAGCACTGGATGTGTTCTCTATCTTTTTCTTCATATGGGGTTCTCTCCTTTAAATATCTACAGATACAGGTTGTTGTGCTTGCATGTTATGTGACCCTTCAGCAAATACGTGAAGTTTCTTTCTCATAGCTCTACCAAGCTTTGTTTTTGGCATCATACCATAAACAGCTTTTTCAAGTATTCTTTCTGGATGTCTTTCCATCATTCTTTTGTAAGGAATTTCTTTAAGACCACCCATCCAACCAGTATGGTGACGGTAGACTTTCTGAGCTTCTTTATTTCCAGTGACCTTCACTTCTTTAGCGTTGATAACAATCACGCTATCGCCTGTGTCTTGGTTTGGAGTGTATGTTGCCTTATGTTTCCCGCATAGAATTTTTGCAATTTCACTAGCAAGTCTGCCTAGTGTTTTTCCTTTTGCGTCAAATAAATAATGCGCAACGTTGTCTTTCTGTTTTATGTAAAAGATCGTTCTTAGTTTATGATTTGCCATGTATTTCCTCTAAAAAGCATTTAGTAAAAAGGAGTATACTGTAAAACCATCTTTCTTGCAAATGGATTTTCTATTGAAGTTCGAGAAAGTTTTGGGTATACTCTTTCCAAAATAAACCATAGGAAATATTTTATGCAAAAAGAGAAAGATCCTAAAACATTTTTTATTAGAACCTATGGGTGTCAAATGAATGAACTTGATACCGAAATTATGATTGGACAGCTTGCAAAGAAAGGACTGACAAGGGTTCATACAGAGGAAGAGGGTGATATTCTAATTTATAATACCTGCTCTATTAGAGATCTTGCTGAGCGAAAAGTGATGGGAAAGCTTGGAGTATTGGGTCGTGATAAGAGTCGAGAAAAAATTATTGGGGTCACAGGTTGCATGGCGATGGCTAAAAAAGATAGTCTTTTTAAAAAAGTACCACATTTAGATTTTGTCCTTGGCACGAATAATATTTCAAATTTAGGGGCAGTTCTTGATGAAGTAATCCATACTGGAAAGCAAAAGGCTATTACAGATAAGGCTTTTGAAGAGGATTTAGATTATTTAGTAGCAAAGCGCGATAACAAATTATCGGCCCATGTCTCTATTATTAGAGGGTGTGATAAGTATTGTACGTATTGTGTGGTGCCATATACCCGAGGTCGTGAAGTGTCACGTCCTTATAATGATATTATTGAGGAAGTAAAACAGCTTGTTGATCAGGGTTATAAAGAAATCACTTTACTTGGGCAAAATGTAAATAGTTATGGAAAGGATAAAAAGGAGTGGAATGTCCTATTTCATGACCTTTTGGAGCAAATTGATAAGACAGGGATTAACCGTGTCCGATTTTTGACCTCACATCCAGTGGACATTACCAAGGATTTGATGGAGGCAGTGAGAGATCTTCCTTCTTTGTGTGAGTTTGTCCATTTTCCGATGCAGGCAGGAAGTGACCGTATTTTGAAAAAGATGCATCGAATTTACACTTTAGAAGAATATTTTGATAAAGTTGCGATGCTTAAAGAGATCGTGCCAAAAGTTGCCCTTGGTACAGATATGATCGTGGGGTTTCCAACTGAAACTGATGAGGAGTTTGAAGAGACATATGCAAATATGGAGAGGGTGGATTATGCAATAGCATTTCTTTATACCTATAGTCCAAGGAAAGGGACACCTGCTATGCGTTTTAAAGATGATATCTCAGATGAGGTAAAAGGACAAAGATTACAAAGGCTTGCAGATCTTCATAAACGTCAAACCTCAGAGCAAAGGGCTGGGATGATTGGGGATACTTTTGAGGTGTTATTTGAAGGGAGAAATGAGAGAGGTCAACTTAAAGGGCGTACAAGGTGCTGGAGAAAGATTATCGCTGAAGGCAATGAATCTCTTGTGGGAAATTTAGGCAATGTAAAGGTTGACAGCTTTTTAAATGAAACCCTTATTGGAACTTTAGTGAATTAAATAAGATATCTGTGTTCAAGATAGGTGATGTAATCATTTGTTGTAAAGGCAGCTTCGGTTGCCTTCTCAATAAGTTCAAAAGGGAGGAATTTTCTTCCATGCACATGAATTTTTTCTTTGAGAAAGTTTGAAAAGATCGAAAAGTCTCCAGAAGAAATTTGTGAGGCCCAATCGATGTTTTCTTTGATATATTTTGTAAAAAGAGATCCTGCATAGATAGATCCTAATGCATAGGTGGGGAAGTATCCAAATGCGCCCATGGACCAGTGGATGTCTTGGAGACAACCGGTTGAATCAGAGGTAGGGAGAATGCCTAAAGATTCTTGCATTTTTGCTTTCCATACATTTGGAACATCTTTTGCATCAATTGTCCCATCAATAAGACCTTTTTCGATTTCATAGCGTAAAATTACATGAAGGCAGTACGTTACTTCATCTGCAAAGATTCTGATTAAGCTAGGTTTTACTTTTCTCACAGAAGCTACAAATTGCTCCATGGGGATAGCAGAGAGGGCTTCAGGGAATTTCTTTTGGAATTTTGGGTAGTAAAACTTCCAGAAGGGGGTGCTGTTTCCAATGCAAGTTTCATAAATTCTAGACTGGCTTTCATGAATTCCCATAGAGGCAGCTTCTGCAAGAGGGGTTCCAAAGTAATTACATGGAAGATTGTTTTCATACAATCCGTGCCCTGCTTCGTGAATAGATGCAGAAAAGCCTTTCAATATATCTTCTTCATGAAAATGGGTAGTTAATCTGATGTCTTGAGGATGCAGAGGTGTACAAAAAGGGTGATGAGTAGTGGATAAATTGTAGTGTTCAGGTTTTAGGCCAATGCGCTTGATAACATCATGAGAAAGCTCTTTTTGAGCATCTATTGGGAAATAGCCTGAAATTCTATTGGGTGAGGCACCATTTTGAGCGGTAATTTTTTTCACTAAAGAGATAAGTTTAGGTTTTAAAGCTCCAAAAATCTTATCTAATTGTTTTACCGTCATCGATGGTTCATATTCATCAACTAAAGCATCGTAGGGATGATCATCATATCCGATAAGCTCTGCTTTTTTCTGATTTAAAGCGATTACCTTTTTAAAGGCGGGGAGAAATAGTTTAAAGTTATTACTTGTATGTGCTTTTTTCCAAATTTCAACAGCATAGGCAGTTTCTTTAGAAAACTTTTTGACAAAGGATTTATCGAGCTTTTGCTCTTTCATAATATCACGATGAAGCCTTTTTACAATCACCTGATCATCACTTGAAATAGGGGGATTTTTTATGAGCTTTTCTAAACTATCGATAAACTTCTTACTTGTTTGAATGCGATGTTTTTCTTGAGCAATAAAAGAGAGAATTTCTGCACGAGCATCGATTCCTTCACGTGGCATGAAAGTTTCTTGGTCCCAATTAGCAAGGTATGAAAGGGATGTGAAGTATGCTATACGCTTACATTCCTCTAGAATTTTGTCCATATCTTTATTTTTTGCTTTCATAGGGTACAGTATTTCAGATCTGAGAAAAAATGTATACTAAACTCTTTTAAGATAGGTAAAAAAAGTTGGGATAAGTACAGTTACCACCGAAAGAGATAGAAAAATACTTGGAGAAAGAAGAGATCCTAACCCTAAAATTGCAGAGCATTCTAAAGAAAAAAAACAAACTAGTGCACAAAAGAGTGCTAAGCAAAAAGCAAGAGAATTTCTCCTTCGAAATGTGTTGCTAAATCCTAAAAGTGTGGAAAGTGCTACAGAAAAAAGATGTAGGAAGGGCATGAAAATTTTGTATGCAATAGAAATTTCTAATATAGGCATGTTGATTTCAATGTTTGGAGGGGGAAAGAGATAGGTCTGTATTAAAGTTGAAATGTTTTCAGAAGTTTTAAGGCTAGAGGGAGTTTTGTAAGAAGGGATAAAAAGCTCTAAAAATTCCTTTTCATTAGACCGAGTTTTTACATACCCCTGATCTGTGTTTTTAAAGTGGTCTACATACTCTAGGTCAAAGCCGTCTAATTGCTTTTTACCAGATTTTGCATAGAGGATATTTTTGGCTGTATCGACGAAAGTAATATTTTTAAAATCATCTTTATAAAACAGCGTCCCATCAGGGGTTTTATATACATGGTGTTGTTGTTTGTATGAGGAAAGAAAAACACTTTTTCCAAGAGCCTCTAACGCTTCTTTTAAGAAGAATTGATTGAATGCAAGGCTGATTAAGGAAAGGGTAAGGCCAAAAAAAAGAATAGGCCTCATGATTCTAAATGAATGCATTCCACTCATTGAGATCGCAACATTACAGTGATTGCTTTCGTAGGTTTGCACGGTGGAAAGGGCAGAAAAAAGAAGAGAAAAAATAGAAAAAGTATTAAAGCGGTAGAGGAAGATGTGTAATCCATCTTTAAAAGAGTGAAGATCGGGGGTTAAAATGATGGAGGAAAAAGATAAAAAGAATAGGAGGACAAAATAGCGTTTCATCGTACTTTTTAGGTATTGCTTCATGATCGACCCATTTTGCATTTATGCATTTCAAGAAAGTATAAGGGGAGTGCTAAAGTAAATGCACCAAGAGTTAGGTAAGCAGTTAGGGGGGATAAAATGGTGGTTGTAATTGCAAAAACTAGGAGTGTATAGAAAAAAACGATAAAACTAAAAGTAGTATAGCCTTTTAAGGCAAAACTTATTCCAAGAATAGTAAAAATAATGGGGTTACAAAGATAGAGTAGAAAAGCAATCAAGGCCATGTTGGAAAGATCAATAGTGGGCACTCGAATCATAGAGTAGGGAAAAAAAGAGTAAATTGTTTTTTTCGAGGCAAAGGTGTTTTTATCTTTTGAAATAAGGATGGTATCAAATCCATCTTCAGGAGTTACTTTGAAATAGGTAAGGTCTTTGAAATAGAGCCCCTCATCGGTTTCAAGAATTTCATCACACATCATCCAAAAAAACCCCGTATCGGTATTGATAAGGAGAAAGTCTGAGGCAATATCCTTTTTTTCGCTGTTATTCATCGATACATATAAATCATATCTAGAAAATCGATTGGAAAAAGTGTTAAGCAAATGGGTTTGTTCCTTTTTTTTGCTAATAAGAAAATCTAGCTCAGATTTTATCGAGGGGCTAACAATGAAACTGATAGCAAGGTTGAGAATAGAGATAAAGATAGAGATAAAGATCAATGGGGTAAAAAGGCTTTTAGGGTGGAGACCAAGGGCTGAGAAGGCATTGATTTCATTGTTTTTCTTAATGTTTGTAACAACAAGGTAGGCAGAGGCAAAGCTTGTGATTGCTAAAGCAATGGGGAAGCATTTTTGGACAAATAGACCAAGTAATAGGAGGAGTTCTTTGCCATCACTTCCTGATAGAAAATACTTTGTTAATCTTGAAAGTTTAAAAAAGATGGTAAGACTTAGAAAAAAACCTGTAAAAAAAAATATATTTAACAGAAATTTTTTTGAAAAAATTTTCCAGTGAATCGGCATGAAACTTGGCACCTAACCTATTTTGTGATAGTATATCTAATATGATACAAAATGCAAAGAGACAAATCCTTTCCTTACAAGAGGGCTGTTTGCTAGCTCTTTCTGGAGGACCTGATTCCATGTGCCTCTTGGCCCTACTTTTAGAGTGTAGAAAGCCTTTTCACATTGCTCATATTGACCATGGGTTAAGGGCTGAAAGCGGTGATGAAAAAAGCCAATTAGAGGTATTTGCAAGCACACACAAGATTCCTTTTCATAGCCTTAAGTTAGAGGGGATTAAACAAGGGAATTTAGAAGAGACTTTACGCAATAGCCGACTTGATTTTTTTAAGAAGGTGATGCAAGAGCACCATTTAAAGGTATTATTGTTAGGGCATCAACAGGATGAGCAGGGAGAGACAATAATAAAGAGATTTTTTGAAGGGGGTTGTTTTACCCATCTGCAAGGGATGAAGCAAAAAAGTGAGTTAAGAGGAATGTTGATTGTAAGACCTCTGATTCATACACCAAAATCTGCTGTAATTGCTTATTTAGAAAAAAGAGAAATGTTTTATTTTATTGATCCAACAAACCTTACTACTAGTAATTTGCGAGGAAAGATGCGGGTTAACTTACTTCCCCTTTTAGAGAAGGAGTTTGGTAAGTCTATTGGAGCTTCTGTATGTGATGTAGGTGAGCAAATAGAAGATCTTAGCTCGTATTTAGATGAAATGATAGCAAGTCAATTAAAAAGTGCTGTTCCAGGATTTTGTGGGACTTTCTATCCTTATTGCAAGGGTTCAGAGTATATCTATAAGATGATGATTTTCCATCTATTAAATGAATTAGGGGTTACTCTATCAAGAGATGATCGTTTGGTGATCAAGAGGAGTGTGACTCTAAAAATTGCTGGTAAAAAAAAGGTTTTTGGGGATAGGATCCTTTTCTTTGAAAAGGAAGGGATTTTTATTATTGATGAGATAAGGTATAAAACTCCATTTGTAGCTATTGAAAGTGGTATTTCATGGGTAGAGTTTTGGCAAGGGGGTGGAGAAATGGATGTTGAGACAGAAAGTATAAAGCAGTTGAATGTAAGTGAGTATCATAGAATCCATAAGACTCCAATATGTTTACGAAATGTCTATCCGATTCCTTTGACCACAATTACCAAAAAGATTAAAGTTGTGACAACAAATGCAAAAGAATAGTTGTATTTCTTAAGCTTAATGTGTAATACGTAGGTAATAGACAAATTTAATAAACAGTTCAGAGAGAGATAAATATTTATGGCTAATGACAATAAGAATCCTAATCAAAAAAAAGGAATCCCTGGAGTCTTAATTTTTCTTATCATTGGAGCATTTATTCTCTTGTTTATGAGGAATGCAACACCTGTAGAAAAAGCTGAAGTTGCATTTAGTCATCAAATTGAACATTTGGTGAATTTGGATCTTTTAAATCCTAAATCGAGTGGAAAAGTTGCGATTAATGAGAATCTTGTTTCATTTACTGGTAAGTTTAGGGATAAGCAAAGTGATGAGTCAAAGATCCGTTTTAGATTTTTATCCTTATTAGATGAGCATAATACCTTATCCCAAGAAAGAAATCTTCTTATTGAAAAGATGAAAGTCTCAGAAGCAGAGATGCAGAAGGCTGTGAAGTATTTTTATGAAATTTCAGGAATTACCCCAAAGACAACTAATGCTATAATTATCCCAAGGATGGATGGAAAAGGGGTGGATCTATCTGATGTATCGGTAAGTCTTCAAGGGATTGAGCCCTCTCGAACGAATTTGCAAAGGGTGATTGCATTATATGAGATAGCGGTAAGAGAGCACGGAGTAAAGGAGTTAGGGGCGTTAGATCGACATTTGCATGAGCTTGTTTCTTTTTACAAGTCTTCAAAATTGGGAATTGGGGCGGTAAATCTTAAAGAGCAGTTGGCAAAATGTGAACAGCTTTTGGAGGGTGGATCTGATTTAGG
This sequence comes from Chlamydia trachomatis, assembly GCA_945897715.1. Classification (GTDB taxonomy): domain Bacteria; phylum Chlamydiota; class Chlamydiia; order Chlamydiales; family 2-12-FULL-49-11; genus JAJACQ01. The sequence continues at coordinate 3,018 of CAMDFS010000044.1, read as the reverse complement.
TGCTTTTGGTCAAGTGATCAACAACTTAAAATCGATTACCTCTACATTATTAGCTGAGTCAAATGGTGTGAAGATGTATGGTTTAAGATCAGTAAGAACAGTTATTGAAGAGCGTGAACAATATATTTCTGTAGAGTCTAAATATCAAGAGAATACCTTGAAGTTTGACAAGGCCCAAGCAAAAGTTGCTGATGTGATCTGGTTCTTTAATAATTCTGAAGTCTCTACAAAAGGGCTTACTCAGATTGATGGAGAGGTATACCATAAGTGGTTTGTAGGCTCAAAAACTGAAATGGAAGCATTTGTTAAAAATCAGGGGTTAGCTTTTAATTCTCCCGACCAGCAAAGGAATTTAGTCCTTGAGAAGACCTTTAAAAGTGAACTCCCTCCGACAAATTACTTTAGTTATATCTTTACCTTTTTACCCATCTTTCTGATAGGGGGGCTTTTATACTTTGTCTTCTCAAAACAGATGAAGGGTGGCAGTGGTACGGCGATGAATTTTGGAAAGTCTCCAGCAAAGCAAGTGTTAAAAGGGCAGCAAAAGGTGACTTTTGATGATGTTGCCGGTATTGATGAGGCAAAAGAAGAGCTTGAAGAGCTTGTGGATTTTTTACGTGATCCAATGAAATACAGAAAGATAGGAGCAAGGATTCCAAAAGGAATTCTTTTGATAGGGGCGCCAGGGACAGGAAAGACCCTTACTGCTAAAGCTGTGGCAGGGGAGGCTGGGGTTCCATTTTTTTCTATCTCAGGTTCAGATTTTGTGGAGATGTTTGTGGGGGTGGGTGCATCAAGAGTGAGAGATTTATTTGACCAAGCACGAAAAAATGCTCCAAGTATTATCTTTATTGATGAAATTGATGCCGTTGGTCGTCATAGAGGTTCTGGAATGGGTGGCGGTCATGATGAGAGGGAGCAGACTTTAAACCAACTGCTTGTTGAAATTGATGGGATGGACACTGTCTCTGGTGTGATCATCCTTGCAGCGACAAATAGACCTGATGTATTGGATAAAGCTTTGCTAAGACCTGGCCGTTTTGATAGATCTGTATCTGTAGAGCTTCCTGATTATTTTGGTAGACTGGCTATTTTGAAAGTTCATGCAAAAAAAGTGAAGATGTCTGAAGACGTACAGCTTCAAGAGATTGCTCGTAGAACCTCTGGTTCTGTTGGTGCTGAATTAGAAAATATTATCAATGAAGCAGCCCTTTATGCTGCAAAAAAACTACGTCAATCTGTGATTCAAGATGACTTACGTTATGCTCAAGAGAAGGTACAGTTTGGTAAAGAGCGTAAAAGCATGATTATGAATGAGGAAGATATTAAAACGACGGCATGGCACGAAGCTGGACATGCTTTGGTTGCAATGACTCTTGATGTATCTGATAAAGTGACAATGGTAACATGTGTTCCACGAGGGCAATCTCTTGGTGCTACACACTTTGAACTGAAGAAAAATCGAGTAAGTTATGGAAAAAAAGAACTAATAAATCAGCTTTTTGTCTTGATGGGTGGAAGGTGCGCCGAGGAGATCATTAATACAGATCCTACAAGCGGTGCTCAAATGGATATTAAGCAAGCCACAAGTATCGCACGCTCTATGGTCTGTAAATGGGGCATGAGCGATAAAATTGGTATGGTTAACTACGGGGACGATTCTCAGGGTAATCTTATGGCAGGATTCCACGAAAGGGAATTCTCTGAAGAAACTGCAAAATTGATCGACCTGGAAGTAAAGAGACTTCTTGATGAAGCCTACCAAGGATCCATGAAACTTTTAAAGGAAGATCATAAGACTCTTAGGCTTATGTCAGAAATGCTGATTGAATTTGAATCATTAGATAAGCAAGATCTAGACAAAATCATGAATGGAACCTTTGTGATTGAAGAGAAAAGGAGAAAGGTGGAAGAATTTGAGTCTAGGACTAGGAAATCGCCTCCTCCTTTTCAACCACCTAAGGGATTTGGTAGAAAGAAGCCTAAACAAAATCCAGGGCCCGCTTCTGCTTAACTCATATTTTTTCAAATAATTAACGCTTAATCGCTTAAGCGTTTTATTATTATATTGCATTTTTATATAATTAAACATATAGTATAGTTATTAAATAATAAAGTGTGCTAATTATGATGGATTCAATATGTGGCCAAAACATTAATGTAGTTACCGACGATAAACTTAAATCGTTAAACGTTAGCGCTTTAGAAGATAATCAAAATGTTCTTAAAACTAGAGATTTATTTGTTAGTATTGCTAAAGTTTTAAGTGCTTATCGAAACGATTGGAAAAGAGGGAAAGAAGTGAAGAACTATACAATCGTTTTCTTTAACAATGAAGTGATTCTTTGTAAAAATTGTATTCACGACCTTTTTCTCCGTATTATTGGTGGGAGAAGAAATAAAGTAGGGGATAAGCTTTCTAGCTATTTTAAGAGTCCAATATATAGAGGTAATCAAACGCAAGAAGTGCTGGAAATGTCTAAGAAGGGTCTTGTTATCGAAGGATATACTGAAAAAGTATTATGGACAATGATGAGTGATTACACTCTGATGAATAGATATTCTGAGGTAAGTGATGAGGTAAAAGGTAAATATCTAGAAGACTTCCAAGTGATGATTGGAGTTTTTAAACAAAAAGATTCTACAGATGAAAAGCTGAAAACAACAATAGAAGCTTTTGAAAATGAAGAAGATAGAGCAAATGATGTAGGGTGTTTTAAGCCATTGGATGAACATAGGAATGATTCAAATACATATTATAAAGATTATGGTTACTTGAGTGGAATAGTTTAGATCGTGGATTTCCTAATAGGTTGTTTTGCTCAAACTAATTTATTTTTCATCCTAACAATCCTAATATTTTTTTCTTTTTTCTTTATAAACTTTTACATTCAATTTACAGTTATCTATTTAAGTAATTTTTAATTATCATTGATTGTTAAAATAATTTATGTTATAATTAAGTTATATTAAGAACAAATTATAGGTTAATTATGACTCCAATAGACACAAAGTACG
>CAMDFS010000043.1 GCA_945897715.1 Chlamydia trachomatis | reverse complement strand
CAGGGTAAGAGCTTTAAGGATCGTATGGAGATAGTTAATGAATCTAAAGAGAAGTTAGAGGAAATGTTTAAAGGAATATCAGCTCAAGCACTTATGAAGATGGAAGAGAAGTCCTATAAAGAGGAGGAAAGAAGGGGAAAAGTCCTTTCTGACTTAATGAAGCCTATGAAAGAATCCCTCACGAAACTTGATGAAAAAATGAATACTTTGGAGAAAGATCGAAAAGGGGATAAAGAGATGCTAAGAGAGCAATTGCGTCAAGTAGCAGAATCAGAAAAAGACCTTTTAAAAGAGACTAAAGGGCTCAAAGATGCCCTGTCAAAGCCTGAGATTCGTGGTATGTGGGGAGAGATGCAATTGAAACGGACAATTGAAGTTGCTGGGATGCTCAATCATTGTGATTTTTTTGAGCAAAGTGTGGAGGAGACTGAAAATGGTCGTATCCGTCCTGATATGGTAATTAGACTTGCTGGGGACAGATCAATTATTGTGGATTCAAAAGCCCCTATAGAGGGATTTTTAAAAGCTCTTTCTGTAGAAAGTGAGCCAGCAAAGAGGGTAGAACTAGAGAGGCACGCACGGCATTTAAAAACCCATATCATGGCTCTTAGTAAGAAAAAGTATTATGAGGGATTTACAGAGACTCCTGAATTTGTCGTTCTTTTTCTCCCATCAGAGGTCTTTCTTTCTTCAGCACTACAAATGGATCCGACCCTTATTGAGGTCGCAGCAAGGCTAAATGTGATCCTTGCAACCCCTACAACCTTGATAGGGCTACTTAGAACGATCTCTTACGGCTGGAAGTCTGAGAATCTAGCTGAAAATGCCCGTGCCATCCAAAATCTTGGCTGTGAACTTTATAAGAGGCTTCTTGATATGAATAAACACTTAACAGCAATGGGTAAATCGCTATCTTCAGCAGTTGATGGCTATAATAAGACAATTGGTACCTATGAGCGACGTGTCTTAAGCTCAGCACGCAAGTTTGAAGAACTCGGTGCTGCTTCAACAGAGTTGATCCCTACGACATTTGAGTTAATTGATGTGCAGCAAAGAGTTCCAGAGCTTAAACTAATTAGTGACTCTGACGAAATTATGCTCGAGAGCTAGGATTATAAAATCGCTGTTATTTAACAACATCTTATTTATACTCGGTGTTTCTAGTTTCAGGAACACCATTTAAAATTAAAAAATAATAGGATAGTAAGAGGATTTATTTATGACAACAGAAGCACTTGCAAACTCTAATCATTCAAGTAATATTTTACAAATAGATTCCAATACAAATGAAAATGAAGATCAAAAATTCAAAATAGTAGCCTTTTCAATTCTATATGGGATAGGGTGCATAGGTGCTATATTGCTAAGTGTAAACCATCTTAGATGTCGTGTAAAAAATCCACAAGATCAAGATGAAAAGAGAAATAAATTTCTAAATAAAATTAAAAATACACAATTTAATAGAAATATTTCAAAACTCATTAGTCAATATTCAGAAAGTTGGGGGCTTGTAGATCCAACAATAATTTCATTGTTACAACAAAATAAGAAAATACAAAATATTTTGGATATTGGCTGTGGAACAGGGGACAATATTTTAGAAATTACTGCTAAAACCAAAGTCCAAAAAATAACAGGGATTGATATCAGCGATGATGCTCTTAGTTCTTTTGCAGCACGTCTGTTGATTAGAAATATTTTTTATGAATACAATGCCAAGATGGGGGTTTCTATGGAATCATATAAAAAAGAGCAGAGGGTCAATTTATTTAATGAAGATATAACTCAAATTCCTACATTTGGAAAAAATGATGAGTATGAAATTGTGGTTTGTACTGATACATTGCAATATCTTACTCCGATTGATATGCTAAAGATATTTGAAAAAATCAATAGGTGTGTAAGCTTAAATGGCTATTTTATTGGCTCATTATTGATAAGTAAAACTTCTTGTAGCGGTCAAAAAGTTACAGTTTATGATGGAAATGCACTCATGTTTATTAGATCGCTTCTAAATTTGTTTGGTTTTAGATTAGAGGGGAATCTTAAGATAGAGTCAGAGTGGCTTGATAATGGTCGGACAGAAAAATATACATTTGTTGCAAAAAAAATTGGTGGAGTTTTTCTGGTTGCTGAAAAATTTATAAAAAAAAGCCGAAGAGATGAATCTTCAGCTTTTTTGTAGAATATAGAGAGAGAATTCTTACTCTATATTGATTACATAGTAAGCAGGGAACGCAAAGTTGTTATTTGATCGTTCTGTAACCTCTAATGTTACATGCTGCCCTACGTAGTTGTGTAGATCAATCATTGTGCTGTAAAGGTACGCACGAGGTAAATCTGTCCCTCTGATTGTATGGCTTCCAGGTTTATTCATGACTACATCATTATACGCCTCGACTATACCTGAAATTCTTTTGCTCTTGAATTTTTGCTGGTCATAGAAATCAGCCATTGTCTTGTTGTGGTGACTTGTTGTCCAAGTAAGATATAGGGCCTCTTCTACTCTCTCCCATATTTGCATTCTATCTTTTGAAGTAAGTGCTGTCTGCCCATTTGAGATGACCACTGAAGAATCACCACGCTGAGAAATGTTTTTACTTAACATATTTGCTTTATTTTCAAGATAAGAGAGTTTCTTTTTAAGATATTCTTCTTGTAAAGAGCTAAGAGTTGCTTTTATAGTTGAAACAGCTTTTGGAAATTCCTCATATTCAGTGATGATTTCATTGAATTTTTTAGACATTCCTTGAAAATCGATCGCATCAAATGATTTTAACATCTCCGATTGCGCTAAAAGATTTGCTGACTCAACAAGTGTGGAAAGATTTGCCATCTTCTCATCACGTAATTGCTTCATTTGCGGACCACCAGCTTTTTCGATATATTCTTTTGCTACAAAGAAATGGACACCTTGAGGAGGAGAAAATTCCAGCCACTTATGATTCTTTCCGCTGATCTTCCCATTTACTCTATCTCCTGAGGTCATGTAACCAACAATTGGGGAGGTAAGCTCTGGGCTAAGGCGAATATTTACCTTGTTTCCTTCTACAACATTGTCTAACACAAAACTTCTGAAGATATATACGTTCATTCCAGTTGGTGCTTGAACAGCGTAGAAATCATTTTTCTCACCAACAACAACAAGTAGATCATTTACATCTAGCTCACTGATAATTTGTGATTCTACATCTGGGTTAAGACGAAGTCTTACACCATTGCCTAGTACCTTTCCGGTAAATGCTTGGTAATTTTTAAAGGAGTCTATCTCCTTTGCAGCTTCAAGCTTTGGTTTGCTTGCTTGCACAAGCTTTGTTTCTTTTGCTACACTAATTTTTTTGTCAACACCATACAGATTTGATGATGCTAGCACAATTAATGCAATTGATAATATTGATTGTAACATTTAGGACTTCCCTCCCTATCAAGGATCTAAACAATAGTCTAATGCGGAATACGCCGCAAATTCGCATTGTAAGATAAAGATTTTTTCCTTGCAAGAAAAACATGAGAATTAACTCTTTAATACTGCAAGAATATGTTCACAGTTATTTTTCCCACATGTGCATCCAATTGGATCACCTAGGTATACGGAATACTTTTCATGTATATCAAGAGGATTTGTTACTTCATAAAGTTTATCATTTTTTTGATGGATGTTCCACTCTTTAAAAGTAAGCTCTTCATTTGACACTTCATTTTCTAGTTCTACACCACTTCTTTCCTCTCTTTCAATACCATGAATTGCTCTTGAAATTTGGCAGTAAGGGCAATTGCAATGTGGCTCACCTTCAGGAATATTAAAAGTGTTCTTATCAATACCCATCGCTTTTCCCATCTCTGAAATTTTACTCATGATTTCTTGAGGAAGAGTAGGGCCATCATTTTGACTTGGGTCATGCTGCATCATCCCTGTAAAGTTTTCCATCCCAGATAACACAATTCCAGCATTTCTCATGTTAATCCCAAAGGGACTTTTTATTACTGGGGAGGAAGACCCTTCTATAGACTTTCCGTGAAACTCAAAGATCTTTTGCAGTTGAGGGTCAGTTAAATGCTTAATAGAGATTTTGGCACCATTATTTAAGTATATTTCTAATGAATGATCAGTACCCATATGAATGGAGGAAATATTGCTCCAGGAAGTAGAGATGTAGGGTGGAATTGATAAGATTAACTCATTGATTTTCATATATACTCATTATAGTTGAATTTAGTTGCCTGAGACCCTTTGACCAGCTTTTAGTCCAAATTGAACTAAAGATGCGATCGTAAAATCGAAAATTTCACTTTGAATTTGCTCATGAGCAATTAAGTCAGTGTTAGTAGTGAAGACATAGATTTCCAAAGGAAGGCCCATTTCTGCATGTTGATGGTACCTTACCATCATCGTATACTCTTTGTGCGTTTTTGGATGCTCTTTTAAGTACTCAAGTATATAGATTCTAAAGAGTCCAATGTTGGTAAATAATGCATTCAAGTCTTTAGGAGTTTTTGGATTATTCGTGTTGAATTCTATCGCTTCTTTAGTCACGCTTTCCATATGGTTCTTTAAAGAGGAAAAGGCTTCTAATTTTTCACACATTGCTTCATCACAAAACGAAATGGTCTTCATGTCAATGAAAATAGATCGGCGAATACGACGCCCGCCTGCCTCCTCCATCCCTCTCCAGTTAGTCATTCCTTCTGATAAAAGGGCAGCAGTAGGTGCAGATGTGATCGTTTTATCAAAGTTTTGGATTTTTATCGAATTTAGCGAAATTTCCAAAACATCACCATCGGCACCAAATTTAGGTAGTACAATCCAATCTCCAACCCTAACCATATCATAGGAAGAGAGTTGCACACTTGCAATAAATCCAGTGATGGTGTCTTTAAATATCAACGACAAGATCGCAGCCATCGCTCCAAGACCGGTAAAGAGAGCAACTGGTGATTTATTAATTAATATAGAGGCAGCAGAAATCCCTGCTAAAAAGTAGATAGTAATTCGTGCTACTTGGATGTAGCTTTTAATAGATCGTCTCTTCTTCCCTTTTTGCCTTGTATGAACAGTCTCAATGATGTAAATAATAGAATTAAATACCATGATACAAGCAGTCAATAGGTATAATAGCATGATTGCTTGAATGAATCTAATTAATGAAGAGTCAATAGTAAGGTGAGATGCACTAAGTAGTGGAACAGAGCTGTAAATAATCATTGCAGGAACTAAGTGAGAGAGGCGATGAACAAGGCGGCCCTCTAAAACAGATTTACCCCAAAACGTTTTCTTAAGTTCTAGGTACTTATTTAATTTCTTGTTTAGATAGGTAATAAAGAGCACATGCGCAAGGTAGGCAATTAGCACTATAAACATCAAGCAAATAGCAAAAGTAAGAACAGCGTTTAAGGGTTCAATTATTCCCCATGACGATAAAAGGTTTGTAATAAATTTCATGTTTCAATCCTTCTTGAATTCATTTTGCCTTAGAAGAGATCGATAGTCAATACTTTTTGTTTCGTATAAAAAAAATGTTGCGTTACAATTTTTAAAAGGGCATAACGAAATTTTAGGTAAAACGAATAATATATTCAAATCATGGAGTTTCAATGGTTAAAAAAACCTGTCTACTTGATGCAAGCGTACTTTTACACGATCCATCAGCATTTCATCAATATATGATGCACGACATCATCCTTCCTAGTGTTGTACTAGAGGAGTTAGATAGTAAAAAATCGCTGCATGGAGAGATAGGGAAAAATGCTAGAAGTGCCATGAAATTTATTGATATGGCAACAAGAAGAGGGGATGTTCAAAAAGGTGTCTCTTTAGAAAATGGTGGATCTTTTAGAATTATTGTGGAAAGGGAAGAGTGGAAAAATGATTCTATTTTAATGGGTTTGGCCCCTGATAAAACAAGGCATAGACTTTTATCAAGTGCGCGCCAATTAAAAGATGCAGGCCACGATGTGATGTTAATTTCCAAAGATCCCGTAACAAAGATTATTGCAGAAACAATTGGTGTTGCAACGCAAGCGTTTAAAGGAAGTCAAGAGACCTACGATAACATGTATCCAGGGATTTTTACTATAGATGTCCCTAAAAAGATGATCGATAGCTTTTATAAAGATGGTGAAATTGAAATTCCAGAAGGGGATTATTATCCAAACTCATACCTTGTGTTAAAAGGGGAGGAAAATTCTTCAGCAGTAGTAAAAGTCAATAGCAAAGAAAAAAAACTTGAGCCTTTAATGAAAGGGCGTCAAAATGTATGGGGGATTAAACCTCGTAATGTGGAGCAAAAGTGTGCACTCGATCTTTTACTTCGTGATAATGTAAAGCTTGTCTCTCTTATTGGTAATGCTGGAACTGGCAAGACATTGCTAGCGCTTGCTGCAGGGCTTCAAAAGGTTTTTGATGATAATGTATACAGCAAGATAATTATAGCTCGTTCTATCATCCCATTGGGAAAGGATATTGGTTTTTTACCAGGATCTAAAGAAGAAAAGTTGCAATCATGGCTTGCACCATTTTTTGATAACTTAGATTATATCTGTGAAAGCGGTGGTGAAGATGGGGCAGAGACAAAAAAATGGATTTTAGAAAGTGATAAGTTTCAGGTAGAGGCAATTACCTACATGCGTGGGAGATCTTTTAGTAATGCTTACATCATCATCGATGAGGCGCAAAATTTAACACCGCATGAATTGAAAACATTGATTTCACGAGTGGGTGAAAATACAAAAATTGTAATTCTTGGTGACCCTACACAGATTGACAATCCGTATTTAGATAGAGATTCTAACGGACTTGTCTATACAGTTGGGAAAATGAAGAAGTATGACTTGTTTGGTTCTATTTACTTCAAACACACTGAACGATCAAAGCTTGCAGCCCTTGCTGCAGAGGTTTTATAGGCGCTTTTTAATTTTAGAGCCCTTTATAACTTTTATATAGGGTTTCTAGATAGGGATCTCTCAGTTTTTGTTTTTCTCCAATTTCTATAGCGTGTAATAACCCTACAGCAGGCCAACATCGTTGGGCTTCATTGTCAGGAATATACAAACTTTCGATTAAGTGATTAAAATTTCTTACGATCACTGAGTCAGTGTTTCCTCGACATATGGGGAGAGTTTTCAACGTTGGTTGAAGGCAGTTGGTAGCGATTGTAAATTTTACCACAGTCTTTGCATATGTAATAATTTGTTCTTCGCTCATTATGTTCATATAATCAAGCATCTCATGAATATCAAGAGCGATTGCAGTATTAGAAATTATTGTAAACTTTGGTTCTTTTTTGCTATCAAGATTCACAAGCATTTCTTCAGGCCATTCAATAGGTAGAGTTCTTTCATCAGAGAATAGTTTAGGGCTATTTCTATTTAATCTTGAGTTTATTATTAGTTTTACTATTTCTTCTAATTGAAGATTAGATTTTTTTTTGTAAAGGGAAACTTTGTCAACAAGAGTAGCTGTCAATTTAGTATCATTGAGAAGTACTTCTCCGTAAAAAGGAGTCTCTCTATAATTGCCGTCAGAGTCTTTCATTGATAGTGTTTTACGAGAAAAACAACCATTATTTTCTAAAATGGCAAGATTTTTAAGGGCACGCTCCTTATTTAAAGTTAAAGAAGCAGTGAACACCTCGCAAACATCTTTAGATTTGAAGAAGTCTCTAACAATGGGAGTTACTTCTTTAGTCCATTTCTCGCTACCTTTAAAAGGATGGATGCTTATTTTGGGAGCTCTCATATGCGGAACTGTATGATTGAGTGCTGATTTTATAGATGTGATCATAAAGGGTATCTTTTTATTTTTTAATGAGTTAAGAGGTTACTATAATCTTTATTAAATATACAGTCTTAATTTAAAGAAGGGGTCGCAGGGAAACATTTAGATCCGATCACTATTGCCATCACACTTAAAACAAAAGCGGGAATCATGGAAGGAAGGACAATAGGGAAGGGAATAAGTGGCCATACTGCTGCTGAAATACATCCTGTGACAAGTCCTGCTATGGCACCTTGCCGTGTTGCAGTTTTGCTGTAAAGAGAAAAGAGTACTAAAGGTGCAAATGAGGCACCTAATCCAAACCATGCATAACTAACAAATGACATGATAGAGGTGGAAGAGGTGATTGCAATAATACAGGAGATTGTTGCAACAAAAAAGATAGAAAGTCTTGTAACCATTAATAGTTCAAAGGATGTTGCATTTTTTTTGATCAATTTTTTGTAGAGATCCTCGGCAAGAGATGTTGCAACGACTAAAATTTGTGAATCCATGCAAGTGATTGTCGCCCCTAAAATTGCACATAGAATAAAAGTAGATAGAAATGCAGGGAACATTGCTGTAGTCATTGAAATGAAAATATACTCTGGATTGATGGTAGAGCCTTCATAGAGAACCTTTCCAATAAGGCCAATTATTGTAGCTGCAATCAAAGCTGCCGCTTGCCAGGAGATTCCCACCCACTTTGCCTTAGACATATCCTTTACATCAGAAATACCCATGAATTTTGTCAAGACATGAGGAAGACCAAAATAGGGGAGTCCCCAGGCAAGAATTTCAAGAATTGGGTAATAGGAGGGTGTATTTGTTGTTACAGCTGTTAAAGTAGGTCCAGTCATACTTTTAAGAGATTCAAAAGATATTCCGAAAAGAAATACTGCCGAAAGTGGAACAAGAACAATTGCAGTGAGTAAAAAGATCCCTTGAAAACAATCTGTCCAAGCTAAGGTAACATATCCGCCGATGAATAAATAAGGGATGATAATAAGAACGCCTAAAACAACTCCTAGGGCATATGGAATGGCGAAAATAGTGTTTAATAATATGCCAAGGCTTACTAGACCGCCAGAAATATAGACGGTAAAAAAAATTAAAGAAGCGAGGGAGGAAAAGACTCGTAACATTCCAGAAGTGTCTGAAAATCTACTTTCAAAGTAGGAAGAAATGGTGAGGCAGTTATATTTTTCTGTTTCGGTGCGTAGTTTTGGGGCAATGTAGTGCCAATTGAGAAACATAAATAGGAGTAGGCCAACTCCAATGGAAATGCCGTTGATACCAGAGATGTAGATAGCTGCTGGGTAGGCGAGAAAAATCCAACTGCTCATATCACTGGCATGGGCTGCAAAAGCTGTGAGATAAAAATTCATTCCCCTGGAACCTAACATGAAGTCGTCAGAGGTTTGCTCTTTTTTATAAGAAAATCCAGCTATCAAAACTAAAATGAAAAGATAGAGAAGAAAAGCTAATAGTGTTGTCATAGTCAATTTGAAAGTTGTTTGAAATGTAGTATAGCAAATGCGTCAATAGTTAGAAAAGACAAAATTGGGTTTACTTTTTCTTTGCGAGGAAAGAGGAGTATCGAAAATGATTTAAGAAAACAGCGGCTGCTTGAGAGAGGTTTAGGGAATCAATTCTTCCTAGCATAGGGATAAGGTACGATCTCTGCTCTACCAACGCTTGTTTTATTAACAGATTACTACCTCTGCCCTAAAGCATGAGCATGCTCTCATGATACTCTCCACAATTTTCGAATCAAAATAACAACAATACTGAAAGTTAATAATATAGAAAAATGTTTACAAATTTTTTTTTTAGTATAATATTGGTAAAATTTTAGGAGTTTCTAATGATAAGGTTTTTAACCGGATTATTTTTATTATTTTCAATGAGCTACATTTTTGGAGAAAATAGGAAGTGGCCATTTGGGACGATTAAAACATTTGGAGATAGTCACAGTTGTTTTTCATTTGGAAAAATGTATCCTCAAGATCATGAGATTGTACATAAATTTGAAAAAAATGGAGATAATTTTGATGTTACATTTCAAACTCATCACATAGGATCAAGATTAATGTATTCGTTTGCTAATAATGGTTGTGACATCAGTGAGTTTGAGTCTATCTCTAAAGGGCAATATGTTATTTTTTGCCTAGGTAACATAGATGTGGGTATCCATTTGCAAAAATATAACCATGATTTTGAGGCGGTTAAAGAAAATATTGATCTAATTGTTAATTTGTATTTGGATAAAATAGCGTATTATCAATCTTTGATTGGGTTTCAACCAATAGTTTTTGGTGTCCTCCCCCCATTGAATGATAAATTAAAGCCTAAAGAAGGAGCAGGAAGTGGTCATTTAGGCACAACAGAGCAAAGAGTAAGAACAGCAAAACAAATGAATATAACTTTAGAAAAGGAATGTCTAGAACGTGGAGTTTTATTTTTTGAAGTGTTTGAAGAATATGCAAATTGTAATGGAGCTCTTAGAAAGAGCCTTACATGGGATTGTACACACATTCATTTTGAAAAAAATGCTATAGTTAAAAATAAAGTTTGTAATTTAATTTTTGAAAATTAATTGTAATATTTACAATCTTTAATTTCTATTAGAGTTCCTGGGTTAAATAATCTAAGAGTGCTTTTTAACATTATTTCGATAGTGACTTAAAAAGACAGCGGCTGCTTGAGAGACGTTTAGTGAATCAATTCTTCCTAGCATAGGGATGTAGACATGAAAATCAGCTTTTGTAGATAAGATTTTTTGTATGCCTTCTCCTTCGGATCCTAAAATAAGGAGTGTTTTAGGAGGGTATTCAAACTTATAGAGGGAAG
>CAMDFS010000042.1 GCA_945897715.1 Chlamydia trachomatis | reverse complement strand
TAAATTTTTGTAACATACTATCCCCACTTCTTGAGGCCATATCTAAAACAACTACTTCTTTAAGATTTACCTTTTCATCTATTATACAAGAAACATCGTTTGGATCCATCCCCACACTTGTTGCATTGATCAACACATCAAAAGTTTTTGGTATACACTTGAAAAAAGTAGCCCCAAACTCTTTTGCAATAAAAACCCCTTTTTCACTATTTCGATTACAAACTGTAACAAAAGCCCCTCTTTTTTTTGCCTCATAAATTGCAGCGCGTCCTGCCCCCCCTGCGCCAAATACTACCACATGGGCACCATCGACCTTTTTATGCTCCTCTATTACATTTAAAGCAGCTATTCCATCAGTGTTTTTTCCTATGAGAACTCCTTTATCTATAGAGATAAAATTTACAGAGCCAATTTTTTTTGCATCTTCGTAAAGTACCTGGCAATATTTCATCACCTCTAATTTATGAGGCATTGTCACTGTTATAAAATCATAATCTAAAAGAGAGTTAAAAAAAGTCCCTAACTTTTCAGTTGGGACTTGAATTTTTTCAAATGATCCTAAGATCTGGTACTTCTTAAAAAGCTCTGGATATAGGATGTGGGAAATACTAAATGTTACCGGATCACCAATTAAAACACCTTTTATTACCTTAATAATACCTGAACCTCATTGATATAAGTTTCATTTCGGTGAAGAGAATTATGACCACAACCTTCCAAAGTAAAAAGCGTATGATCTACCTTTGTATCTGCAAGTTTTGTCATAATCATTTCTGATTGAGAGTAAGGAATCAATCGATCTTCAGTTCCATGGAAAATATATAAAGGGCATTTAGCTTTAGCAATCCAAGTATCTGTTCTAAGGTGATACTTTAAAATTACTTTTAAGACAAATCTTGGAAGAATAGGTTTATTATAATGCGCTGTTTCGATCATATTATAATAAGGAGAGACTAAGATACACATCTTTGGAGAATGTTGAGCAACAAGATGAGAGGCCATTGCAGTTCCTAAAGAGACGCCATGAACAATGATATCTTTCTCATTATATCTTTTTTTCAAGTATTTATATCCTGCCATTGCATCTTTCATTAAATTAATTTCAGAAAGATTTTTAGTGCTTTTACCAAACCCTCTATAGTCAATAACAAATACATCATAACCATACGACACATACTCTTCGGCTCTATTTCCCCAATGAGATAAGTTCTCCCCTTGGCCATGAAGGTAATAAATCACCCCTTTTGGGTTTTCATTAAAGAAGTGGATTGCATTAACAGTATCGCCATTCTTCATTGTTAGATTCACCTCTTCAAAAGGTGTTTTAAAAGAATATTCATAGTCTTTATCAAGCTCTACTGCTCCGAAAATTAATTTTTCTTGCATTAGATGGTAATATCCAAAAATTCCAAGAAATACTAGACACACTGCTACTGGAAATAGTTTTAAAAATCTTTTCATGAGGGCAATTATACATTCTCAATCGTTTTTTTTGCAAGCAATAGTGCTTTAAATCTTCCTTTTTTGTATTCTATTTGAAAACAATATGTAGAACACAATGAAGAGTAAAACAACAGTAGCAGTAGGTTTGTCAGGTGGGGTCGATTCGGCAGTTACCGCTTACCTTTTAAAAAAAGAAGGTTACAATGTCGTTGCATTTTTCATGAAAAATTGGGAAGAGGATTCTAAACACTGCCCTGCAGAACAAGACTATCAAGATGCATTAACTGTTGCAGAAAAAATAAATATTCCTCTCTATAGCTTTAATTTTTCAAAACAATACTATGATCACGTTTTTCAAGATTTAATTGATGGGTTAAAAAGAGGGACCACTCCCAACCCAGATATTCTATGTAATAGAGAGATTAAATTTTCTGTATTTATGAAAAAAGCTTTATCTTTAGGCGCTTCTTACCTAGCTACAGGTCATTATGCCAGAATTGGAGAGGATTTTTCTCTCCAAAGAGGGGTTGATGGTAACAAAGATCAAAGTTACTTTTTATACACCTTGAAAGAAGATATCTTAAAAAAAACTCTATTTCCGTTAGGTGGATATACAAAACCTAAAATTCGCGAAATAGCTGAACTTGCAGGGCTCCCTGTGTTTAATAAAAAAGATTCCACAGGGATCTGCTTTATTGGTAAAAGAAATTTTGGAGACTTTATAGCTGATTACCTTCCCCCCGCAACAGGGACCTTTCAAACACCTGATGGTAAAGTTTTAGGGGTTCACAAAGGCGCTTGGTTTTATACAATAGGACAACGAAAAGGGCTGTGCATTGGTGGTCCTGGAGAGGCATGGTACGTGGTAGGGAAAGATATTGACAAACACATCGTTTATGTTTCTCAAGGTGAAAATAATAAAGAATTATTTACTCAAACAATCCTTGCCACAGAAGCTACTTGGGTGGGAAATCCCCCAATATTTCCTTTGCAATGCACAGCTAAAATTCGCTACAGGTCGATAGATGTGCCCTGTGTTGTAACAGACTCTCCTTTAGGATTAAAAATTATATTTGATGCACCACAAAGAGCTGTCACCCCTGATCAATCCATTGTTTTTTATTCTCAAGATGTCTGTCTTGGTGGTGCTTTGATAAGTTGCTCTTTATCATAGCAAATACTTGTGATTGATAAAATGTCGTTTTTCTGAGAAACTATCTTCATGCAATGGACACGAATATTAGCTAGAACAATTGATTATTGTGTGTTTTACACTTTAATTTTTGCCTTTGGATTTGGAAATCTATTAAATATTATTTTATTATTTCTATTACCTTTATTATTTTTTCCTTTAGAGGGAGTCTGTTATTATTATTTTAAAACAACCCCTGCAAAATGGATATTTGGTATCCATTTATCTAAAAAACTCTCTTTACTCTCATCCTTAAAACTAGCATTTAAAAAATCACTACTAGTTTTGCCATTACTATATGCTCCGTTAAATATCTTCTTTATTGTATTCTACCTTAAAGAGAGTGAAGAACATAAATACAAAAGATGGAATCAGTTCGAAGGGGCAAAGATTATTTTCAAAAAGAGAAAAAAGCTCCTTAAAAATGCGATTTTAGTCGTTTTATCTGTCCTTTTTATTGTTGCTTACACCCCCGCCTCATTTAAAAATGATTTTATCTCCATTTCAAAAAGTGATATGGCATTAGACAATTGGGTAGAGGTAAAAGATTCTCATTTAAATTTTTCCGTATATTTTCCTGAAGAACCAAAAGTGGTCGAAAAGCAAATTCATGTAGAAGAGCAAAACACTAATTTAGATGTAAAAGAATACACTCACGATGCAAAGGTTTCCTATTCATTAGTGTCCTCAAAAATCCCCTCCTCTTGGACTCTTCTTGGTAGCAATTACCTTTTTAAAGCTCTTTCAAAACCTATTGAAGAACATCAAGGTAAAATTATTTCCAAAAACTTTGCCGCTCACGGTAAGCACCCTGCAATGAAGTACTTAATAAAAAATACATCTGGTGGTCAAACAAAAGGCGCCTTAATCTTAGTGAAGACAACTATCTATAAATTAGAAGTGACAGCTAAGAAAGACTTATCGGCAACAGAATTAGATATAGCTAATGATTTCATTGATTCTTTCGATGTGAACTAGACTCTTCAGCAGAGGCGTTTAGCTTCTGATAGACCCCTAATCCAATAATTAAGAGAGTTGCTGTTAAGAACATGCAAATAGGGTAGATAAGCATTCTTATATCTGTTTTAACTGATTCGATTGTGATCACAAGAGCCTCTAGAGATAATGCTGTGATGATAATGACTACAAATTTAGTAAAAGCATGCCTAGCCTCTCTTGGGGACCTATCATGCTCTTTTAAAACCTCTTCAATCATTAAATATTTTGAAACATCAATCACAGCAATGGAAAATACAATTAAAGCAACCTCATCTAGTAATTTGTAGACAGTAAATGTGGAGGTTTTAAGCTCTATTACAATTCCTATTATTGCTGCGGTAATAATCCATAAGGATATAAGATAGAGGCAGGCGCATCCGACGCTATAAGCAAAGTTAGAAAGAATTTTGATAAATCTATTCATAAACTAAACACCTATCTTTTTGAAGATCCCTTGTCAAGTTATATGGAGGCAGTGTATACTATTTGATTATGATAGAAATACATACCATTACAGATGAAAAGACTCGACTATATGATGTTTTAAAAAAACTTTATCCTGACTTGTCAAATAGTAAATTGAAAAAGTTCCTGAACCAAAATCGAGTCATGAGAAATACTTTTTTAGAAACTCAAGATACAGACGTTGATAAAGGAGAGAAGATCTCTGTATTAAGAAAACCTAATTTTGTGATGGATCTTCTTGTCTATTACGAAGATAAGGATATTATTGTATTAGAAAAGCCCCCTTTTATTTTATCTGTGGATTCAGATAGTGCCCCAGGAGCCTCTGTCCACTCTACCTTGAAAAAGCGCTATGGAGCAGTATTTCCTGTCCAAAGACTTGATAGAGAAACAACTGGTGTAATGGTTTTTGCCCTGACTAGGGAAGCTAAAGAGGTTTTTAAATCTCAGTTTGAAGCAAAAACAGTGACTAGAGAGTACGTAGCAATCCTTCATGGAATCCCAAAAGAGAAGTCTGGGGTGTGGAATTTTCCTATCAAAGAAAGTTTCGACATGAAAATGTTAGTTGATGATACAGGTGTTGAAGCAATCACCCATTTTTCTGTAAAAAAAGGCATCAAAGGTCGCTATAGTTTTATAAAATGTCGACTAGAGACTGGAAAAAAGAATCAAATACGGATCCATGCCTCTCATGTAGGTCACCCTGTTCTTGGTGACAGTAGATATGGAACAGATAAAAGAGGTTCACCATTATTTCTTCACGCTCATAAATTGGGCTTTACTCACCCTACTACAGGAAAATCTATGGAATTTATCTCTCCTATACCCAGTAACTTTAGTAAAATTATGAATTAAATGAGGATTTCACGTAGTTTTATTTGACAGCTAGCTCTTATACGATTACACTTTAAATTATGAGTAGGATATACAGAGACAGATTTGATAAAAAAGTAGCTGGAGTTTGCGGCGGGCTTGCCCAATACTTTAAGTTAGACGCATCCATTATCCGTTTGATTTGGGTCCTTTTAACTTTCTTTTCTGGTGGAATTTTTATTATCATCTATTTGCTTTGTTGGCTTTTGTTTCCCTTAGGCCCTAAGGCTTATGTAGTTGCTAACTATAAAAAGTTATACCGTTCATTAAAAGATAGGCGTGTTTCAGGTGTCTGTGGCGGATTTGGTAAATATTTTCGCATGGATTCAAACATTTTACGTCTGATTTTAGTAGTGATTACATTTATCACAGCTTTTACCCCTATTATTCTGTACTTTATAGCCACCTATATCATTCCAGAAGAACCAATTAAGTAATACTATTCATGAAATACATTTTATCTATTGATGTTGGGGACCTCTCTGTAAAGTCTGCTCTAATGGATGAAAAAGGGGGGATTGTTTGTGCGATTCAAAAATCATTATGCCCTATCCACCCTTTTCATGGGCAAATTGAACTAGACCCGGAAGAGATTTTCAACAAAGTAAAAGAGGCAATTGTAGATGTTATCGAGCAATCAGAAATTGCTAAAGTAGACATTGTTTGTTTAGGTATTGCAACCACTCGAGATACGGTTATTGTGTGGAATAAAGAAACAACAAAACCACTTTGGAATGCTATCACTAAAAATGATACAAGAACTAGTGATAGTTGTACTTCTCTAAAAATTCACGAAAGCTCCATCTTAGAAAAAACTGGGGTTCCCCTATCGACTTACGGCCCTGCACCAAAAATTCGCTGGATTTTAGATCAAGTTAAGGATGTGAATCTTGATCATTGTCTTTTTGGTGGGTTAAATACATGGATTTTGTGGAGGCTCACAAAAGGAAGCTCCTTTATCACTGATATGTCTAATATTTCAAAGTCTCTCCTTTTTAATATTCACACTCAAACTTGGGATGATGAGCTAATAAAAATTTTCGGAATTCAAAAGTCGATACTTCCAAAGATAGAAAGTAGCAATGAGATTTTTGGTTATGTAGACGTCGATTTTTTTGGAATTAAAATACCAATCTGCTCGATGGTAAGTGATTCTGGTGGGGCAATGTTTGCTGCTGGATGCACAAAGAAGGGAGATTTACATCTTCATGCGGGGGCCTCTGCTTTTTTACTTATGAATACTGGAAACTGTCCACAAAAGAGTAAAAATCATTTGATGAACACTGTTGGGCTTTCCCTTAAAAATAAACCTCCCCTATATTTCTTAGAGGGAATGATACCCTCTACAGGTAGCGTAATACAGTGGCTAGAATCGCACCTAGGGATCATCCGCTCAGCAAAAGAAGTCGAGGGCTTAGCCTATAGTGTTCCTGATTCTCTCGGCGTCTATTTTGCTCCCGTTCAAGGAAAGAGGATGGAAGCAAGTTTATTAGGACTCTCTTTAAGTTCTAACATCGGACATATATGTAGGGCTGTTTTAGAAGGAATTGCACTTCTAATACGAGATAGTTTTGAAGGATATAACGATGTTTCTACCTCTAAGATCACATGCTCTGGTGGAATGGTAGAAAATATTTTCTTTGTACAAATTTGTTCAGATTTATTGGGGAGAACAATTGTAAGACCTAAAGAAATAAAGCTCCCTCTTCTTGGTGCTGCCTACCTTGCCGGTTTGACCCTTGGGGTCTTTAAAGACCAAGAAGAAATTAGAAAACTTTTTTCTTCAGATAGGGAATTCACACCGAGTTTAAAGGAAAAAGATAAAGATGCAATGATAAAAAATTGGATCAAAGCTGTTTCTGCTGCAGTGTTTTAAAATACCTGTTTCCAAATAGTGCTGACATAACAAGTGATGAGACTTGTTGCCCCAGAAATAAATGTCCCCCACAATAGATCGTAGATGACAATTTTCAATGGCCACCCTTGTAAAGTTGCAAAATTTGTTAGATCATAAGTTGCATAGGATACAAGACCAAAAAAACCTCCGTAAAGAAGAGGTCTAATCCAAAGCCCCTGTTCACATAATGGATAAATGACAAAAAAGGTAAGCCCTCCCATGTAGAGAAAATAAAAAAGTAGCGCTGCCCCCCATCTAATTTGAGAGCTCATGATATATCCTAATTGCTCTTTATAAAGATCTTTAGCAATGATTCCTAACCAAAATAGGTCAATGATAAAAAAAATAACTAGAGAAAGAATGTATAGTTTGAAAAACTTCACTAAAGACTCCATGTATACGTAAAATTTAGATTTTGGTATATTCATAATTTTTAAACAATAAAATAGCAAGGAGAATATGTCGATGAAAGAGATAGCCCTTGTTTTCCCTGATCAAATATTTGAGCACCATCCAGCCCTTGTAAAGGGCAGGCCAGTTTATCTTGTGGAAGAATTTTTATATTTTAGAGTTCAAAAATTTCACAAGCAGAGACTTGTCCTATTAAGAGCTTCCCTTCAGCAATACAAAGAGTATCTTTTAGAAAAGGGGTATAAAGTTTTTTATATAGAAAGCTCTGAATTAGATAAAAGAAAGAACGTGTTTGAAATTCTTGCTAAAAAGGGCGTTAAAAAAATTCATCTCGCAGAGATTAGTGATCAATGGCTAGAAGAAGATAGAGCTTTTAGTCAAAAAAAGCATGACTTCTCCTTTGAGTTTTATCCTTCCCCTGGATTTTTTTTAAGTAAAATGGATATCAGTAAAAAATTCACACAACAGAAAAATAAAGGGTATTTTTTTTCTGCATTTTATACCCAACAAAGAAGGGAGATGGATGTGCTTATGGATGGGGAAAACCCTGTCGGTGGGCAATTTAGTTTTGATAGTGATAATAGAAAAAAGATGCCGAAAAATCAAGTTGTTGTACAGCGCTTTATTCCGAAAGAAAATGCTTTTATAAAAGAGGCAAAAAGTTGGGTGGAAAAGCACTTTCCCGATAGTATTGGGTTTGTAAACACTTTTTATTATGCAACAAATTTTAAGGAAGCTAAGGCAGCTTTAGATACTTTCTTGTCCGAACAATTCTCCTTATTTGGAGATTTTGAAGATGCTATTGTTAAGGGGGAAACCTTTCTTTTTCACAGTGTCTTATCCCCCCTTTTAAATATAGGCCTTTTAACCCCTCAAGAGGTCTTGGATAAAGCCTTGAAATATGGTGAAAAAAATAAGGTTCCCCTAAATAGTCTTGAGGGATTTGTAAGACAAATCATTGGATGGAGAGAGTTTATAAGAGGAATCTACCTTATTTCAGGAAAAAAGGATAGAAACGCTAACAAACTTTCTCATCATCGCAAGCTTCCAGAGGGATTTTGGGATGGAACAACAGGGGTTGAACCAATTGATGCAACCATTTCTAAGGTGTTAGAAAGTGGTTACTGTCACCATATAGAAAGGTTGATGGTTCTTGGTAATTTTTTACTTCTTTGTGATACTGATCCTAATGAGGTCTATACCTGGTTTATGGCCTACTTTGTCGATGCCTTTGACTGGGTTATGGTCCCAAATGTATATGATATGAGTCAGTATGCAAATTTAGGGGTAATAACGACAAAACCTTATATGTCTGGTTCTAATTACATCCTTAAGATGAGTGATTATAAAAAAGGGGAATGGGTTGATCTTTGGGATGGTCTTTTTTGGAGGTTTATGAAGAAGAACTTTCACTTATTAAAAGACAATCCTAGATTGAATATGCTATATGGAAATTTTAAAAAAAATCAAAAGACAGTGAATGAAAAAATTTCAGTTGCTGAACATTGGCTAAAAAAGGGGTAAAGATGAAAAAGGTTCTTATTGTAGGCTCAACTTCTGGAATTGGAAAGGTGTTAAAAACTCTTCTTGAAGATTGCAAGTATGAGGTGATTACCTTTTCTCGACAAAGTGGCGTTGATATCACAGATGAAAAACCACTTTTTCCTTTAATAGAGGGGTTATTGGATGGAATAGTATATTGTCCTGGAACCATCAATTTAAAGCCCTTTTCATCCTTATCTATAGAGGATTTTCAAAAGGATTTAGCTATTAATTTTTTAGGTGCCGTAAAGGTCATTGAGCACTATTTAAAGCAGCTAACAGAAGGGGCATCTATTGTTATGTTCAGCTCTGTTGCCGCAAGAAAAGGATTTATCTACCACAGCTCCATAGCAAGTGCAAAAGGGGCTGTAGAAGGATTTGTAAAATCTTTTGCTCAGGAAATGGCCCCAAAAATACGAATCAATGCAATAGCTCCCTCTTTAACAGAAACTCCCCTTTCCACATTTCTTACCTCTGATCCAAAAAAGCGGGAATTATCGATTAAAAAGCACCCCCTAGGGCGTTTAGGGACCCCTCAGGATATGGCTTATATGGCAGAATACCTCCTTTCAGATAAATCTTCCTTTATCACAGGACAAGTGATAGGGGTTGATGGGGGGATATAATTGATGAAACTTTACACCCTTTTTTCTTCCCTTCTCTATACTTTAGGTTGGTTTATTTGTGTCTATTCAGGGGTCTATAATTTGGTTTTACCCCCTGTTATTTTTACTGTTCTATCTCTATTATTCCTGCTAGTCTCCCTTAAAAAGCAATCCATTGAAAAATTCTACCACACCCTTTTTCTCCTTTTTTATGGAATTTTTCTAGGTCTTTTAATGCATATGTTTTTTATCCTAGCAAGACTTACTTCTTATGCACCATCTTTTAACCCCTCTGCCATATTTCCCCCTCTTTGGATTATCTGTCTCCTGCTTATATTTATCCCCTCTCTTGTTCAGTTGTATGCTCTGATAAAACAACAATATTTTCTCCTTTTTATCCTTGGTTTTATTGGAACCCTGCTTTCTTATAAAAGCGGAGTCTATCTTCAGGCTGTAATTCAACCCTCGATATTAGGATATATTTTGATAGCAACTCTCTGGGGTCTCTATCTTTTAGCACTATCTTACCTATCAAGGATCCTACTTCTTGATATTGAAACACTTTTTTCCCCCTCCCATTTACAAAAAAAACTCACCGTTTTATTTGATGGAAGATGTCCAATATGTTCGAAGGAATCTACCCTTTTGCAAAAACGAAAGCAAACTGGCGTTGTTTTCTATTACTCTATCACAGATAAAAAAACTTTTGAAAAGGATTTTCCAGGACTTCAATACAAAGATGTCTTAAAAGAAATTCATGGAATTACAGAAAATGGAGATATCTTAAAAGGGGTTGAAGTTTTTCATCAACTCTATGCAAGAACAAACCTTCCCTTTTTAGCAATTCTTTGTAATGCACCAGGGTTAAAGATTATTTTGTCCCTTTTATACCGAATATGGGCAAAATTTCGTCCTTCAAATATGGGTTGATATAAAGTAAGGGTTCAATTATAAAACTTTACTTCAGTCAGCTACGTTAGCATTTACTGCGCAATCTCCAGCTTGTCTTACTAAAGAAAAATTAACTTTAAATTGTTAATTAATTTGACAAATATTCAATAAAATCTTTAAGATATTTCTTTTGCTGAATTCAAGTTTTTAACGCACCAAGGTGGTTTTTAAATGCTTGTTGAGGTGTTTGCCAATCTAAAACTTTTCTAGGACGGTTGTTCAGACGGTGCTGAGCTAGCTTTATCTCTTCTAATGTTACTTTTGTAAAATCAGTCCCCT
>CAMDFS010000041.1 GCA_945897715.1 Chlamydia trachomatis | reverse complement strand
AATTAACTAAACTATTTGTAATTGTTTATGTTTTAGAGGAAATTTGAATAAAACAGTACTATTAACTTTATTATTATTTGGATCATGTTTTGGATCTAATGAAAATGTTCCGTATAGAGCTCTTATGTCTGTCTGTTATACTGAAGATCTCACAACCATATCCCTTGATGATGGATCGGTTTGGAAAACTAAAGATTATCCATCGTGCGCAGAGGCAAACATATGGAAGAAGAACGACCCTATCCTTATATATCCATCTAAAACCTGCTTTGTAAAAGAAAAATATTCTTTATACAATGAGCGTCTTCGCAGTTTCTCTCATGTAGACCTTTCATTACCCTCTGATTCTACCCTCCCCACATTTTTATCCATTTCTTCCATTGAAGATAATTCTAATATGGTAATACTTAAAAACTCTTCTGAAGAACAATTTCAATTTGAAGTTTCTCCAAAAGCAGAATTCAATTGGGAAAATGGAGAGGCTGTGATACTTGGCTGGAATGGAAATATGGGGCCAGGAAATGATTTGAAATTTCCTTTTATTATAATAAACACAAGTGAAAAAAATTTCATAAAAACAAACTATTTAAAAAAACTTTAACAAAGGAAAACTCATGGATAACATTTCAAGACAACAATCAGAGGTAGCAATTGCTTTAACATTAGGAGTAGCAGCAGGGGGGCTTTTAGCGAAAATCATCTTAAACAATGTAATTAGAGGTGAGGAGAGAAACTCACTAACTGTATTAGAATCTGAAGATACTTTAACTAAAATTCTTATGTTCACTTCAACATTTATGTTAGGTATGCTTCTACAATCTTCAAATCCATATGATTTAAGTTTGGCTTTTTTTGGGATGGGGGTTATTACAGTTATAGCAGTAACTCGTTACAACAAAGAAGTTATGATCAATGCTGCAAATAACCGTTTTGTGAGGGAATCTTAATGAATAACATTTCATATCAAGAGGTTATTGCTGCGACATTAGGAGCGTCTGCAGGATTTGTTTTGGTGAAGATTTTCCTCGAAAATGAACGCAGAGGAGAGACTCATCTAACATATTTAACAATAGCAAAAATTAAAGATGTTTTAACTCAAAAACTTATTGTAATATTAATGCTAGCGTTATGCCTAACAGCAACATCTTTAACCCCAATGAATGTAATTACTTGGGGTTATTTAGGTTGTGTGTTTAGTATTCCTATTTACCTTACCTATTATAAGAAATCTAGATCTGCTGCTATCAGGGCTAACATTAGAACCGAGTTGGAGAGAATACCCACTTTAGCAGATACACTAAATACAAGAGTTCATGGGATAACTCCACCATCAATTGGTAGAGAATTCCATCTTATTAATCAGAAAAGGTGTTTGCGTTAATGCAAAGGGGCTGAGTAGTTTTTAATCAGTTGATTTGTTTCCCCATTATAGGTGGAGAAGATGACCTCGTGGTTATGAATATGCACTTGAGATGACTTCCCTTCCTCAGAGGTAAATGAAAGGCTTACAGAAATATCCTCTTCATAAAATCGCTCTTTCACTAAAAACCCTTTCAGAGAGGCATCTTGATTAATATGGGTAAGTAGCCCTTTTACATAAGATGTGATCATTTTTTTCGCGACATAATCACTTAAAACACCCTTGTACTCTAAATCTAGATACAACTTCTCTACAAGACTCTGAAAGTAGAACCCCCCAATAGACAAAACATTTACATTTTCACTACGTATTGAGTTAGCATAAGCTGCTACACTTTTGTCACTAACCGCCACATGTTCAGGAGGTTTTACACACATAGAAAAGATACAAGCAAAAATAACAATAGCTTTACTCATAGTTAAAAAAAATCTCCATTATTTATATTTTTCATCATGAATTTTTGACTGTAGCCCTGATTCTTTATCAAAGCGGTTGTAACTTACCTTCTCATTAAGTAATGTTACTGAAGAGATTGCGCCTAAATCTCTTCCATGTTTTCGAAAAAATATCGTACATTCCATATTTTTCCTCGTAATCATGCCATCTTTTAAAAAAGGCTTCATTTCAAAGCTTTGACTCACATTCTCTAAGTATTTTTCCACAGCAGTATGCAATAAATACCTAGCCGTCATCATATCAACCTCTCTATCATAAAAGTAGTCTGTTACGACAGAAGTAATCCTTTTCCCGTTGTTTGAAGTACAGCGAATAATGTTTAAGTCATAATTATCAAGTAGCTCCGCAAAAACCTTAACCCCTGCTTTACTGAGCATCTCTTTCGATGGATATTTTTTACCTACACACCCTGAAAGAAGTAAAAGTAGTAATACATATCTCATATCAAACACATACACTAAAAAGAATAACTCAGCAAGTCTATTTGATCATTTTTTGAAAAGAGCCATAAGTCTCCTTTATTTTTCCTCTAGGAATGGATAAGAGAATAAGTAAAAGCCCAAGAATTGTGTGATAGAGTGTTGTATCAGAATAGATCCAAGAGAAAATAATGATTAAAGCACCAAAAACAACATTTGCCAACCTAAAGATTCGAATCACTTCAGCAAGAGATAAAATCCCCATTACCACAATTAAAGATCCTAATAAATGATCAATATTGCTCATAACTCCAGTAAAAGAGAGCACATTTGGTGTTAGCACTAAAACTACTCCAATTGCTGCACAAAGAAGTAAATTCCACCTTAAACTAACCCCTTGATAACTCCTTTGTACTATTTCGAGGGTTTTTGTTTCAGATAGTGGAAGATGTCTATCATCTTTTGTCCCTGGAAGATCCCCTCCACACCAAAATGTTTTCCAAAACCCATTGCCTGCTTTATAACTTTGGTGGAGAAACTGAAAGACGGCCAAAAGCTCATCTACTGCAAATACAATCATGAACATCATTGAAATCGCTGTACAAAGACACAAAAAACACCAATCTCCCACTATTAAAGGTTGCAGGATTACTAAAACTATACTCACCACCCCAAGAGGGACTACCAAAAGGACAAATGAAGTCACAAGCCATGGCATTGTCCGCCAACGACTCTTTCCTCCCTTTAAACCAAGAAGGACTTCTATTGTATAAGCAAAGCAACCAAGGCCAGCATCTGCAATTGGAAAATAACTAGAGATAGTAGATGTGATCACCTCCTTTGTCTCATTTCCAAAAACTGGATCCCAAACAGTGCTGATATATCCTAGTTGGTACGCGGCAAGATATCTAGAGATAAACATCCCAATAATCCCTAATTGTATCACCGGAAGCCTTTGAGCCCAAGAAGAGGGATTGTAACTCCACCCTACCGGGATCTCATGCCCCACCTCTTCTATTTTACCAGGAATTCCAGGTATGATGACGGAAAATAAGGTGAGTAATATCCCAACTAGCGTATCATTTAGATACTCCACAGGGACCTTTGCCCAAAATAACAATGGCGCAAAATTTAGCCATAACCCTGCAAAGCAAATAACCCACAGGCAGAAAAACCCGAATTTATTGACCCTTAATGCAAAAACCCCAGCAATTAGCACCACAGCACCAGTTACGATATCGCTAATAACCATTGAATATGTTTTATAACCAACTGCCCAATGAGAAAACAGCAACCACCCCCCAAGGAAGATACAGGCAAAAACCATCCACAAATTTTTATTATGCCTGGCACTTACTTCTTTCATGATGCTTTCCTTTTACAGCCACATGTATCTTTTTTCTCCCTTAGCTGACTTTTAGCAATTTTCTTTAAGCTTTTTGGCATTTTCAGATTATTTTTACCGTACCAATTGATTGGATTTTTCTGTAAATCCTTACACATAGATTTCAAGCAATCTTCCAACTTATTTTTTGGCTCCCAATTGAAAATTTTTTTCGCTTTAGAAATGTTTAAATCATAATGTTCATCCGCAAGAGAAATCATCCACGGACGGATAAAAGGTTTTTTCTTAAATGGTATATGACATAAAAACCAAGCTCCGAGCCACGCAAAACTTTTAGGCACCCTCATCATCCAGATCTTTTTTCCAAACAAAGCAGTTGAGATTTCTTTTTGTAAAAACCTGGTGGAAAGAGCCTTATCCTCTCCTATAAGGACTGTGAGATGTTTTGGAATCTCATTTCTCATATCGACAGCTTTTTCTAAGATATCAACAAGATCATTCATATGAATAAACGATGCCCCGCAATCCATATTTCCCGGAAAGAAATGGGCGGTGAAACTCTTTTCATAGATCCTTTGAATTTGATTGGAGATTGGAATTGAATGGCAATCATCATCATAAACCCCAGCTATCCTCATCACCACTGTTGGGATGTTTTTACTATATTTTTTGATAATTTCCTCTGTTTCGATCTTTGATTGTGGATATGCCCAGTTTCCATCTAGTTGAGATTCTTCTGAAATCTTTTCCCCAGGTTTGCTAGATTTATGGACAAGCATTGTAGAGGAGAATATAAACTGTTCTACCTCAAAATTCTGAAGAGCTTTTAAGAGGTTTTTTGTCCCCTGCACTGTAATCTTATTGTACTTATCATAACTTGGATCCTCAAAACTGTAATAGGCAGCCAGATGGACTACAGACGCGATTTTTTTTCCGTAAAAAGATTCAATATGCTTAAATGCTTGATAGACGCTCTCCTCTGAAGAGACATCTAAAGGTACAAGTTCTTCATTTTCTGAAGCATAAATTGCTTTCATTAACTCAAAGCCAACAATTTGATACTTATCCCCTAAACGCTTAGCCACAGCTGAGCCAATTCTCCCTGCACTTCCAGTGATTAACACTAATTTTCTATCGGAACCATTCATATATTACCCCTATTACTATAAAACCGACCCTAGTTAAGGGGGAATATTAATCAAGGGGAATTATAAAGGAGGGATACCCCAACTCTTAACCACCTGATTTCCATTCTCAAATGATAAAATAGCATGTTCTGCTGTCGAAAATGCAAAATACATCCCGCAAGAGACGGGAAGAGAAAGCCACCGGGCTGCAAGTGCTCTTAAAAAATGCCCTGAGGAGAATATTGCTACTTTTCCCTCTAACTTTAAAACTTCTTTGATCATTCGATCAGCTCGAACACCCACCTGATGAGAAGTCTCTCCATTTTTTGGATCTTTAGAAAAGATTGTCCAATTTGGATCTGTCAAATGGACCTCTTTACTAGTCATCCCGTCATAATCCCCATAATCCCATTCTAATAAATCACTTGATATCTGAGCTTTATCAAGAAGGTGACAAATCTCACATGTCTGCTTTGCTCTCTCTAAAGGGCTGCAATAGATAGTATTAAACTTTATATCCTGAATCTTACGATATAATCCCTCACACTCTTTTTTTCCTTCTTCTGTCAATGGTATATCGGTAATTCCTGTATGCCTACCTACTTTTGACCAAGCAGTCTCTCCGTGACGTATTAAATATATCTCCAGCATTTAGACCTCTAAATGTGAACTTACCAGAAATTCCTCGATCTTGTACAATAAAAAATTAAAAACTTTTCTTTAAAAAAAGAGCCCTCTTTTCCTGATTAGAATTAGCTGTGGAAAAACACATTTTTTTATAGTCTTTTACTTTGAATCTCTTTTTGTAACGCCGCACTAGCCCACTTAACTGCCTCGCCATATTGCGCAACCGCAGCAAGAACCACCTCTTTATCCGCCCTTAACTGAGCACTTGCATGCCGAAGTGCCCTGCCATTTTTCGCAACTACAGCAATAGTAGCCTCTTTACCAGCAAACCGAAGTGCACCGTCATTTCCATTTTGCGCAATCGCAGCAAGAACAGCATCTTTTCCAGCATACCAAAGTGCCTCGCCATTTTGCGAAATCGCCGCAAGAACCACAGTAGGATCATTTTTTAACGCCGGACTTGCATACTGAAGTGCCTCGCCATGTTGTCTTACCGCAGTAAGAACCAAATTTTTATCTGATCTAAATTGATATCTAGTATGCTTAAGAGTAAAAGAGTTTTCTTACTTACTTTATCATTTTTGAGTATATTTAACGTGGAACGTGTTAAAACAGATAAATTTTCTGCCGCATTGTCCTTACAAACTCTGGAGAGATCTTCTCGAAATGTTACATCCAATTGATTGCAGACAATCCAGATGAGATTCTGTCCAATCGGTAATTTCATCATAGTCATCTTTCTCCTTGTAAAATTGGAGAGAAAGTTTCGTTTTAAATCAATTTACTATCAAGTAAAATCTTCATACGGTAGCCCTCAGATTTTAATAGGAATTTAATTTTAAAACGTGTTATAATAAATGCATTAAAACAATAGTTGATTATAGAAATGAAAGTTAATGCAAATTCTTTAGTTCAGGTTAGTCGTATTTGTGAGTATATTCCCGTAATTAGCGGTTTTGCTGCTTTAGGAGAGTTATTTGCTCGAGCTATTTTTAAAGGTGGTAACACGAAAAATTCTAGTAATGATCGCTATCATGAGCATATAACCAATAAGGAGCTTTGGTGTACCATCCTTCTTTTGATCCCTGTGATAGGAACTATCATTATAGCTATTTATAATGCTCTAGATCTTAAACGAATTAAAGTAGATCTTAGGAATCTTTGGGGTGCTCGATATCAATTTAGGGCAGATAAAGATGTGGCTCTTGCTGCAGTTATGAAAGAAGGCTGGGTACTTCAGCATCTTCTTGAACATTTACAGGCGGATAGGGATGTGGTTCTTGCGGCCGTTTCGAAAGATGGCTGGACGCTTGGGTGGGTTATTGCGGAATTAAGAGCGGATAAAGAGGTGGTTCTTGCTGCGGTTGCGCAATATGGCAGGGCACTTGTGTATGCTAGTGCTTTAGGGGCTGATAGGGAAGTGGTTCTTGCAGCGGTAAGACAAAATGGTCAAGCACTTGAGTATGCTAGTGCTGAACATCAGGCGGATAAAGCTGTGGTTCTTGCGGCGGTTGCGCAAAATGGCGAGGCACTTCGGGATGCAAGTGTGGCCTTAAAGGCGGATATAGATGTGGTTATTGCAGCGGTTTTGCAAAATGGCAAGGCACTTTGGTATGCTGGAAAAGAGGCTACTATTGCTGTAGTTTCGCAAAATGGTCGAGCACTTGAGTATGCTAGTGACACATTAAAATCGGATAGAGATGTAGTTCTTGCTGCAGTTTCGCAAAATGGCAGGGCACTTGAGTATGCTACTGATGAGTTAAAGGCGGATAAAGATGTGGTTCTTGCTGCTGTGACACAAAATGGTTTTGCCCTCAAGGATGCTAGTATAGATTTAAGAAATAATCCTGCTGTGGTTTTTGCGGCGGTTGCGCAAAATGGAGAGGCACTTCAGTATGCTGAGAAAAATGCTGTTATTCATGTGCTAACAAGAGACGGTCTTCAATTCCACTATGTTAGTGAGCGGCTGCAAAATGATCAAGATGTGATTAATGTGATGGGTCTTTCAATAGCAAGAAATTTTAGAAAACATTAGTAAAAAAAATCACACAAACCCTTTAGGCGACTTTTCTATTTAACTCTGACACAGAAATTTTCCGATAGTGTACAATGAAAAAAAAGACTTTTGATGAAAGAAACAACGTTTACAACTAATACCTGCTCTTTTCCCTCAGAGCTTGATATTAGCACATATCTTATTGATAACAAAACCGCCACCTACTTTGTAAAAGTACAAGGTGATTCTATGCAGCATGTTGGAATTTTTAGTGGAGATCTTTTAATTGTGGATCGCTCTAAAAAAGCCTCTTCAAAAAAGATTATTCTTGCCTGTGTAAATGGAGAATTTACTGTAAGACGGTTGATTCTAAAAGAAAATAAAACATTCCTTTATCCAGAAAACCCTAATTACAACCCTCTAGAAATTACTGAAGGGATGGATTTTGAGATTTTCGGTGTGGTTACATTTAACATTCACAAGCCCCTATGACAATGATCTGCTTAATTGATTGCGATAATTTTTTTGCCTCTTGTGAAAAGCTCTTTCATCCTGAATATCGAAATAAACCATTGGTAGTCTGCTCTGGTGAAAATGGGATCATCATTGCGCGATCAAAAGAAGCAAAAGCTTTAAAAATTCCCATGTGTGGGGCTTCTTTTGAATATAAATCTCTATTCATCAAGGAAGATGTTATTGTAAGAGGAACAAACTTTTCCCTCTATTCTGATATATCTAAACGTGTCAGAGAAACTGTCTCAACTTTTGGTTTGGAAATGTTTATCTATTCTATTGATGAAATGTTTTTAAAAATCCCAGAAGCACTTGTCTGTGATGAGTTTTTAGAAAGCATCCAAATGAAGGTTAAACAGTGGGTAGGAATTGATGTTTCAATCGGCCTTTCAAAAACCAAAACACTAGCTAAAATTGCCACCAAAAAAGCAAAACAGCTCCCCTCTCATCGAAAAATTCTCCTTGAAGAGATTCAAAACACTCTAAAAACCTTCCCCGTGGAAGATATTTGGGGAATAGGAGAAAAGCTCTCTAAAAAACTTCTCCTCTATCAATGTAAAACTGCCGCTGACTTACTTACCTTAAATGATGTTTTTTTACAGAGAATTTTAGGCATTCATGGAAGCCGCATTAAAAAAGAACTTAAAGGAGAAAATGCCTACCCGTTTCTTGATAAGGTTGTAGATAAATCCATGCAAATCACTAAAACTTTCCCTGTAGAAATTCTTAGTATCAAAACACTTAATGAAATTTTATCCTGTTTTATTTCTGAAGGATGTGAGAAATTACGCAAAATTCACAAAAAAGCAGGAGAACTAACAATCTTTTTTCAATCCTCTCGTTTTAAAGATGCACATACCAATTTTGTACGATCGTATACTTTGGATGAATCCTCTCATTACACTCCTGATTTCTTACATCTCAAAGAAGAAGCGCTGTCCAATTTAAACGATGGGGATGTTAGAGTTAAACGTGCTGGGGTTTTCTTTAACATCCTTACCTATGAAAGCGTTGTGCAACAAAATTTTTTTTCAAATTCGTTGATTAAAAATCCAAACCTGATGACTGTTTTAGATGAAATCAATGCCCATTTTGGCCCTAAAAGCATCAGATTTGCCTCTCAAAGTAAAGTATTTTCTATAAAAACGACAAAATCCTCTAGATATACTACAAAATGGGATGAAATATTAGAAATACTTATATAATTAATTCCTAACTATCTGTTATAATATAGATATGGAAAATACACACCCAAACATTACTAAGTTTTTTGAAAATTCAAAAATTTCTTTTTCTGATGCCATTTTAAACCAAGTAATTTGCAATTCACGCAAAAACCTACCTTGGGACTGCGGGTTGTTTTTGCTTGCTATTTTCAATGTATTTGTAGGAATTATAGAAGTATTAGTTCGCTCTATTATTTTTCTCCTAACACTTATACCTGCTTTAAAACTCAAGAAAGATGATGCATTGTATTATCTTACTTTTACTGCTGGTTCTATCTATTTTTCACTAAAATTTGTGGGAATGAGTCTTTTTAACAGCAAGCTTGATTACAACACCCTTCACATCAATGATCCTGTGCAAGAATTTATGACATCCCAATCTTTTTTAAAAGATGAAAGACAGACTAGAAAACAATAATAGTATTGACTTTTAGCTTTAATTCTCACAAAATATAAGGATTTTTAAACTCAAGAGAGTAGAATGAATCCATCTAAGAAAACTTTAACAGTATTTTTATTGTTAATGATCAATTTAGCAACAGTATTAAGCATTAGAAACTGGCCAATTACTGCTTTGTACGGCTATACATCGATATTTTATCTATTTCTCTCAATGATTTTTTTCTTTATCCCTTGCGCTCTTGTCTCAGCAGAGCTTGCAACCCTTTTTCCTCAAAAAGGGGGAATTTATATTTGGGTGAGGGAAGCCCTTGGTCATCGACTAGGCTTTGTTGCCGTATGGCTACTTTGGGTCGAAAACATCGTCTTTTATCCAGCTATTCTTTCGTTTATTACAGCAGCTATTGCTTATACTTTTTTCCCTCACCTTTCTGACAACCCTGTATACACATGCATAGGGGTTATCGTTGTATTTTGGATACTTACTTTAGTGAATTTACGCGGAATTAGTTTTACAGGAAAATTAAGTACTTTTTGCGTTCTTGTAGGAACTTTTATCCCTACTGCGCTAATTATAACTCTTGGAGCGATATGGGTCTTTTCAGGGAAGCCTTTTATGATCTCATTAGAATCGACACCAATTTTACCTGATTTATCTCAAATTTCCACATTTGCTGTTCTAACTGGGATTTTGCTTAGTTTTGCAGGACTTGAAATGCCGGCAGTACACGCCGGTGATGTAGTTAACCCTAAAAAGAACTTCCCCATTGCTATTTTTTTGTCGGCTGCAATTATTATTGTACTAACTATTCTAGGGACTCTTTGTATCGCTATAGCAGTGCCACATGATGAGATCAGTTTAGTTTCAGGTACTATTGAAGCATTAAGTATTTTTTTACGACAATATAACTTAAGTTACTTAACTCCTATTGTTTCTTTATTAATTGCAATTGGTGCATTAGGTGGTGTTTCGAATTGGATTGTGGGACCTTGTAGAGGATTGCTTGCTGCTGGTGAGAAAGGTGACTTTCCCCCATTTATGCAAAGGACTAATTCTAAAGGGATGCCGATCGTGCTTATGTATATGCAGGGAATTATTGTCACAGCCCTCTCCATTCTTTTCCTGCTAATGCCTAACGTAAGCACTTCATTTTGGATTATGACTGTCTTAGCTGCACAACTTTATATACTTATGTATATTCTTCTCTTCATTTCTGGAATTGTCTTAAAATATAAGAAAAAAGGAGAGAGAAG
>CAMDFS010000040.1 GCA_945897715.1 Chlamydia trachomatis | reverse complement strand
TACTTCTAAATCATCTACTTTAGTATCACGACCAAAAATAGAGACAAGAACGCTCAATTTACCTTTATCCTGGAAGATCTCTGAAACAGTTCCTGTAAGATTAATAAAGACCCCTTCAGTGATCTTCACTAAATCACCACAATCAATATTATACTTCTGGATTACATCCCCTTCTACTGCAGTGAGGTTTTTAACTAGATCTTCGACTTCCTTATCGCTTAAAGGAGTTGGAACCCCTCCGCCGAGAAAATCTAAAACTTCGTTTACCTCTTTTATCATATGCCAAACTTCATCAGATAAATCCATTTTAAGTAAGACATATCCTGGCCATAAAATCTTTTCTTTAACGACTTTTTTGCCATTTTTGACTTCTACAATATTTTCTACTGGGATGTACACTTCATGAATATGGGGTTTTAGACCCTTTTTCAAAGCATTTTCCTGGATAGCTTTTTTAACTTTTCTTTCTCGCCCAGAAAAAACCTGGAGCACATACCAATTTTCTGACATTTTTCACCCTATCAACTTAAAAATCACTGAGTTTAACATAGAAAGCCCCTTATTGACAAATAAATCTGCACAATAAATTCCTAATCCAAATACAAACATAGAAATAATCACTAATTTCACACTTGTTCGTAAACTTTTTTTAGTTGGCCAAACAATCTTCATTGCCTCTTTTTTCAAAGAGTAAATAAAAGATTCTTTTTTCATTTCTTTTTCTTCCTCAAAAACTTCAGTCATATCCTTCCTTTGTTTTTTACGAGTGCGAAGGGTCTCGAACCCCTAACCTGCGGCTTTGGAGACCGCTGCTCTACCAATTGAGCTACACACCCAAAGAAGAAGGGTGGGTTTACGCCCACCCCTCTCCTTATGCTTTAATTCAATAATTCTGAGACAGTACCTGCACCAATTGTTCTTCCACCCTCACGGATAGCAAAACGCATTCCAAGCTCCATCGCAACTGGGGAAATTAATTCACCAATAATTGTTACGTTGTCACCTGGCATAACCATCTCTGTTCCTGCTTCAAGGTTTACAGTTCCTGTTACGTCAGTTGTTCTTAAATAAAACTGTGGTCTGTAGCCTGAGAAGAAGGGCTTATGACGGCCACCCTCTTCTTTAGTTAGGATATACACACTACCTTTGAATTTAGAATGAGGATTACATGTTTTTGCCGCTGCAAGAACCATACCTCTTTGTACTGCATCTTTATCAATTCCTCTTAAGAGAACGCCAACGTTCTCACCAGCTCTTGCTTCGTCAAGAAGTTTATTGAACATCTCAAGACCAATTGCAACAGCTTCACGAGTTTTCTCAATACCAACAATTTCAATTTTATCGTTAACTCTGATTACACCTCTTTCAACACGGCCTGTTACAACAGTACCACGTCCTGCAATAGAGAACACATCTTCAATCGGCATTAAGAACGGCTTGTCAACTTCTCTTACTGGAGTAGGAATCTTTGTATCAACAACATGCATTAATTCTTTAATTTGTTTTTCATACACCGGATCACCCTCTAAAGCTCTGAGCGCTGAACCTCTTACAAAAGCAGTATTTAAATACCCTTGTGCTGTTAAAAGCTCGTCAATTTCCATTTCCACAAGATCAAGAAGCTCATCATCATCCACTTGGTCCACTTTATTGATGAATACAACAACAGATGGAACTCCAACTTGTCTTGCAAGGAGGATGTGTTCTCTTGTTTGCGGCATCGCACCATCGGTTGCTGCAACCACAAGGATCGCACCATCCATTTGAGCAGCTCCTGTAATCATGTTTTTAACATAATCAGCGTGACCTGGGCAGTCAACGTGCGCATAGTGTCTTGCTTCAGTTTCATACTCAACGTGAGATGAGTTAATGGTTATACCACGCGCTTTCTCTTCTGGTGCATTATCAATTTGCGCGTAATCTTTAAACGTTGCCCCACCTGTCTGTGCTAGAACTTTAGTAATCGCTGCGGTAAGAGTTGTCTTACCATGATCAACGTGACCAATAGTTCCGATATTTACGTGTGGTTTATCTCTTTTAAATTTTTCTTTTGCCATTAGTGTTTGTCCTCCGAAAAGACCTTTCTTTTTGTTAATGTTTTCTTGCCCAGGACTGGAATCGAACCAACGACCTCTTGCTTACCATGCAAGTGCTCTACCGCTAAGCTACCTGGGCGCCTTTTCCTTTCCTTTCCTTTCTTTTCTAACCACGTTTTTGTGGTATACTATAGTTAAATTCTCGAATGTGAAGCAGTATACCCTAAGAACTTAAAAAAGGCAATAGTAAATCTTCTATTTCTACCTTTTTCCTCTATAGATAATTCTACCCTTAGTTAGATCATAAGATGACATCTCAATTTTTACATGGTCACCTACCAGCACTCTAATGTTTCTCATTCTCATTTGTCCACACAAATGAGCTTTTATTTCTATTCCATTATCTAACTTCACTACAAAAGTCATATTCGGAAGCAACTCCCTTACAACACCTTCTACTTCCAATACATCTTCTTTGTTTGCCATATTCTTTTTTTTCCTAGTTTAAAAATGAACCATATTAATGTTGTGATATAATAAATAAATAAGGTATTATTCTCAATAGAAATTTTATCCATTTTTCAATAATGTTTTATGCAAGAAAAAATTGACTACCTTAAAAAAATCTTTTCTGACAATAAATCAGAAAAAGAAATCTATGAGGAAATTATTAAATTTGGTCAAAACACTCCAAATTTTCCCGCAGAAGACAAAGTCAAAATAAATCTTGTCAGCGGCTGTCAAAGCCTTCTCTATCTCACTCACGCCTTTAATAATGGCAAGATTCAATTTAGCATTCATACTGAAGCCCTCATCTCTAAAGGTCTTGCTAACATCTTACTTTATGTATATTCAGGAGAGGACCCTAAACATCTATTTTCTTTTCCGCCAACGTTCTTAAATGAGATGAAGTTAATAGAAAAAATTTCAATGACTAGACAAATTGGGATCTCTAATTTATTTAATTCAATGAGACTTTTTGCCTCAAAATATGTTTAGTATTTTAATTAATCTGCAAAACCTTTAAAATAGCTTTATAAAACAAACAAAGGTATATAGATGAGTGATACTTCCATACCCCAAACTTATCATAAGTGTTGCTACCCTCAAAATTTATTAGATGCAGCCAAAAAGAATTTAGCAGGAAATACAGCTGCTTATGTTCTTTCTATCATTGCTTTTGTTGCTGTCATTATCGTTGCAATTGTACTAACATCTATTTTTTCTCCTGTATTTGTTTCTATTGTTATCCTTGGTGGTGGTATCGGCCTTCCTCTACTTTTTGGATTAGCATTAGGCAAAATTAAAGGTGCTATTGATACAGCAATGTGTTCAGAGGAAGGATCTATAATAAGAGAAAAAACAATTCTTGATGCCACCACTTTAAAATCAGCTGAACCTATTGAAATAAGCTATCTTAACACGAGAATTAACTATTTTTTAAAGAAAATGACAGACTATAATAATGAAAGCAAATCATCTTTTAGCTCAACCATGAAACTTATACGTATACATATTCGTGTTAAATATTTGCAGAAAATCTTAGCAAATCCTCAAGCTAATATAGTAAAATTTGAAGAAATGTATTTGCTAAATTATAAGAGCTACACGGCAGATCAAATGCTTCAAATGGTTGACGGAGAATTACCTTGCTACACAGAAGTTGCAGAAGATACGGAAATAGAGTACCTCTGGGCAGTAGCAAAGGTTGAAGCAGAAACTAATACACTAACTTAAAGATCTGAGCAGCAATAATAGAAATAGAGCAAAGAAATAATAGCGTAAGCATTGCCCTACCACCTAATAATTTTAATTCACTTTTATACCCAATTACATAACGGCCTATCCATACAAGCAATACAGGGATTACACCATTTAAAAGCGAATCCCCAAAACCACCTGTGATATCAAGAGCCACAAGAAATATATTGGGAAATGTCATTGTAATGCAAAGGGTTGGAATAACAACAAGGAGACCCAAGATAAACTTACCCTTACGATTTTTCTCAATTCGAAATAAATCCGCTAAAAAGTCAAATAATCCTAGACCAATTGCTAAATACGATGTTCCAATTGCAAAGAAAGCAAAATATTCACCCAAGGTGGCAATTACTCTCCTATGGGCAAAAATTTTTAAAGAAGCTGTTGCCACTTGGCCGTTTTCTAAAGCCTCTTTTAATCCATATTTCCCCTCATTTGGAACAGTACCCATCACTACAAAGATCCAAAGGATATAAAAAATCAAAGCTAGAGTTGTACCCATAATCAAAGTATATTTTAAAGATTTTGGATCTTTATCTAGGTACAAAACAATACTTGGGACAATCATCTGAAAACTAAAGGAGGTAATCATTAGCGGGATCACAGTATAAAATGCATTCCAAGAAGACCTTCCTAATAAGGATACTTGAATTCCTTCAAGACCAAAAGTGATCAATAAAATATACGAAAGGATCATACCAAACATCAAAATCATGTTGATAGCTCCCAATACCTTAGATCCAAAATAAAATACCGACCCAAAAATAGCAGCGTAAATAGTTGCTCCAAGAGGTGGTGATAATGGGATGGAAAAGAGCCCTTCAAACATACAACTAACTAACTGCGAACCACCTGCATTATATGCTACTAAAGAGGCATATCCCATAAAAATATATAAAATTACAGCGATGTACTCCCCTTTTTTTCCTAGCAAATGGCTTGTAATTGTCACAACATGGGCATTTTTTTCCTCCATCCAAAGCGATGCCTCTCCATACAAAAAGGCTGTTAAGGTCATAAAGAGCCAAGATGAAAACAAAATAATAGATGAGGGGTAAAACCCA
The DNA here is from genome assembly GCA_945897715.1 of Chlamydia trachomatis. Classification (GTDB taxonomy): domain Bacteria; phylum Chlamydiota; class Chlamydiia; order Chlamydiales; family 2-12-FULL-49-11; genus JAJACQ01. The sequence goes on along the minus strand of CAMDFS010000040.1, from coordinate 6,040 downwards.
AGACCTCCAGCTTCCACCGGCACACCTAAAATCCCTCCTCCAATGCAAGCGCCACCTATCAAAAGACTTGCAGATAAGACCTTGTAAGAAAAAATTTTTGAAAACATCTCTTTCATAAATTTGGACCCTACCACACTCAATAATTGTTAGGGAATATAAAAAGGAGATCTATGGATTAAGGTTGAAAAACAAAAGTAAAATCTGAATAGGCACTGTAAATTTGTTTATACCCAACTCTTTTTAATCTTTTCATCACTTTCATGCACTCTTTTCTATTTTGATTCTCAACTGTCCATCCTAAATCAAAATCTACAGATAAATATTTAGGAAAAACCCCCTCTTCAATCATCTGATTAAGCACTTCACATTCTACACCTTCTATATCAATTTTTAGCAAATCAATATGATCGTGACCTAATTCTCTCATGATGGTAGACAATTTTTTCACTGGGGCTACAAATTTTTCAGCGCCGCGCATTGTATGTTCTGAGTGAATATATGCTTGTTCTGACTCTGTATTAAAATGAAAAGTTATATCTCCATCATAAACATACAATCCAACGGGATAAAAAATCAAATTCTCAGACTTCACTCCACTTTTACTAAGCATTGTCCAGTAGTCAGCTTGATGATGATGATTTATATCTACCTTGTCTTTTGAATGGTATCGAGCTTTTCTTAATGCACCCATTTTATAGTCAGAAGGGTCGTGTGTTCCATTTAATACACCCTTCACCAAATCAAAATGTTCAATAGCAACAGGTGTTGGATCAAAAAGATACACTTTACAATCAAGGGCACCACTTAAGCAAAAATCATGTGCAATATCATCACAACATCCTACACAATAAATCACACTGTTTGCATCTAATCCATCTAGAGATTCAGGGTAGTAAAATCCACTCCAGTTAGAGCCAAATTTTTTAAGTTTAGGGGTTGTATCTGCTGATACATTTACACTTACCATCATGATAAGCACATACAAATAAATTCTCATTTTACATTCCTTTAAATTAATGGTACAAACACTGCAAAAGTGTAGCAGCTGCCATTTTTTGCAAGATAAATGATTCTTTCTTCATCTTTTCAATTACAAATGGAATGCTTGATCGATTTCCGATAACACCAATTGCCTCTAGAATCATGATCCGCTTCTCCCAATCTACACTATCATAAGCCTCTTCCAAAACAGAAGTCACTGAAGATTCATTTCCGTAAAAGGCTAATACTAGCGCCGCCTGAAGACGAACCATTGGGTCTTTGTCTTTCAATAAGTCCTTGAGAAGGTCGATGTCCTCCAATTTTGAATCTTCAAGCATCATTATTGCTGCAGATGATGACACCTTCCACATTCTATTTTTCAAAAATGATCTCATAGAATCCCCAACACCCTCGACACCTAAAATTGACAATTTAGATAGCAACTGCAACCTTGTCATCGAATCAACTAGATTGGGATAGTTTGGGATATATGGAATATGGCGGACAGAGCTTTCATCAATACCCACAAAAAAAGGCGAAAACTCACCCTTCATCATGATTTTTCCACTATATTCTTTTAAAAACTCTGATAAATACTTAGCAGCCGAAAAGTCATCGATATCTTTACCAATCATAGCAAGGCATAAATTTGCTTTCACTATTGGGTCTTTAGATTTTCTAAAGACCTCTTGAATGAGAGCGTTTGAGACTGTTCCTGTATATCCTATCACGCGAGAGGAAAACCTCGCCTTTTTTGGATCTGATCCTAAAAGTGCTGAGGAAAATGCTTCCAACCCCTTCTCTTCATCAATGACAAGGAGAGGGATTTTAGCAAGTTCAGAGACTTCTACCACATCATTTTGCACAAGTTGATAGATCTTCTCCCTTAACCCTATTAATACATTCTTCGGCACCTCCAGTAGCATTAATCCTAAAACTGCCTGGGCACGCACACTTGGATGTCTATCATTTAAAAACTCTATCAACAGATCAACATGCTCATGCATCTGAAAATGTGTGATCAACGCCGCGCAATAACCCCTCATGCTCGTTTTCGAGGAGGTCTTTAACTCAAAAAGTTCTTCTTTCTTTGGTTTATCCGATAAATGAATGAGGGATTGAATGGCTACACACCTTTCTTCAATTGTTCGCGCATTTGAAGAAATCATCTCTTTTAACAAAGGCTCACATTCGGCAATCTTCATTTTTCCCGCAGCCTCAATCAACATCAATTTCACAAAATAATTCTTCTCCGCAGAGAGCATCTCAGTAATTTTCTTTCTCAGGGGGAGGTCTCGATATGCCATACATAACTTTACCGCCAAATGACGATCATAGGCATTTGAAGAATTTAGCTTATCAAGTAGTAAATGGACACATCTTGCATCGTGGGTTCGGTACGCACCTAGTAAAGAGGCAATATTAGATACTGAGGAGATCCCCTCTTCATATAACAAAAAATTCCATCCAATAGCCTCTAGCGTTGAGAAATGCTCACGCACCTCTTTATCCCCTGAAATTTCAGGCAACAGCGCTAAAGCTTCTTTTAAGTACCCATCCCCAGCAAGGGCTCGAACGTAGAGGGATAAAACACTTTTAGATTCAGGATAAAGCTCTTTAGTTAAAAAGCCTACGCGCCTAGCACCCTTATTATCACCAATAGTAATTAATGAAGCAATTTTTGAGATAAATTCTTTTTCAGTACTGACCAAACCACCAAAAATAGATCCAGAGAAAAATACGCACACAAGTATTGCACCTCTCATCTATCCCCCTTTTGCCGAAAGAACCTTTCCGCCTAATAAATGGAAATGCAAATGCATCACAGTTTGACCTGCTGCAGTTCCGTGATTTGTGACTATTCGATAACTATCCTCGACACCAAATTGATTTGCAAGCTCTTTAGCTTTTGAAAAAATCGCTTTTAAAAGATACATGTCGGAATCTTCTAATTGGTGAATACTTGGTATTACTTTTTTTGTGATGAGAAGTAAATGCACTGGCGCTTGTGGAAACTTATCGTGGATACAGATGATATCCTTATCTTCATAAATGACATCTGAATGAATGCTTCCTTCGATAATTTTTTCGAAGATTGTCTTCATTTTCGCTCCAATACATATTTTAAAGCTTTTAAAGCATCCTCTTTAGTTCTCCAAATCGATATAAACTTCCCTTTGTGACAAAAAATAGCCCCTTCAATCCCTGTCTCTACCTTCAATTCATGATTAATTTTTCCTGCCCAGTTATCTGGTAAGGGCCGTCTCACCTGCATCCTTTTCTCATAGGTCGGAGGCACTCCCCTTAATTTCCAATGATCCCCAGAAGGCATGATCACAAATTCGGCCGGATGAGTTTCACCACCTAAGGAAAAAAACGGCTCAAGCCAAGGCATCTGCTTATCGAATATAAGGCATTCATGCATCAACTTCATCACCTCTGAGACAGTGGCTTTACATTTTTCAAGATAATTAAATTTCTTCATCATCTTGTTTATGTAGTCTAGAACAAAATCCACAGCTTCAAAAAAGGCTTCATCCATCTCCTCATCTGTTGCTTCATAAGAAATGGGAATAAAACTTGCAATAATAGAAGAAAAATCCGCATGACCAAAGGGGGGAAATCTTACGCCGTTATCTACCTCATCAACGCCATGAATAAAACGTTCATTAAAATATTCAAACAAACCCTTATCAACAATCTTCTCTTCATAAAGATACTTCCAGATCATCCCAGCACTGCTTAAATACCCTTCATAGGTGGATTGATGATGATCAAAACGTTTTAATTTTGCATCATAAACGCCACCAACATCACAAACAAATTGTAAAGTATTCAATCGATGATAATCTCTTGTACGGACAATTTTATCCCTATCAATCATCTCAAAAAAAAGCATGATCGCACACGCTGTAACATCATCTGCATGAAAGCTTCCATCATGCACTCCAAAACTTCGCGGTAGTATTCCTATCATATTCGATTAGAATATAACTTTAAACTTTATCATTCAAGAAAAACCATTCATATCAAGTTCGTTGGCTTTTAAAATATTTCCTTAGTCGTCCATTTTCCTCTAGTCTACGACTAATTGTTATTTCCACCAATACTCGCTCAGCTTCTATTTTAGAAATATTACGCTCCGACATCAACCTCTGAATTTGCTTTTCCACTTCCCCTTCAGCAACTTCTTCTTGGGAAATACCCTCTTGTTCTTTTCTATATTGTTCATATGCTTCATGACACGCCCCTAAGAGGCTATTAGCTTTAACTTTATTAGCATTAAGCTTCTCAAGCTCGTAAGCTTCAGCATTTCTTTCTTGTGCAGCTGTAATAAACTCTTGAGCCTTATCACATTTTTCTTGTATTTTTTTAAGCATACCTTCCAAGTTTGCTCGAATAAGAACCGATTCCTCCTTTGATTTACCAGATATTGATTCTAATATTTTAAGAAATGTATCTATCGTTTTCTTCGCTTTTTCCTTTGATGGTTTTGCCGATTTTATACGTGGTGCAATTACCGGATCTAGAGCTTTAGGTCTTTCTTCTACCGTTACCTTCGTTGCTTTTTCTGGTTGTTGTGTTAATCTCTCTTGTTTCACCACTTTCCCTTTATTTTTCTTTCTCTTTGGGCATTTTTTCGGACCGGATTCAGTGTCTATACGGGCGATAATTTCATCAACAGTAGCTTCTTCTTCAGATTGTATTGATGTCAAAACAGAATTAAAGGCATCCCTCCATTCTTTCAATTTCTCCGAAAGATTTTTTTTTGTAATTAAAAAATCAGGTCTTGTTAGAATATACTGATCTAAGTCATACTTTTCTTTTGCTACAACACTATGCTCTCTTGTCTCTGTGGGAATTTTTTTCCCTAAATCATTATAATATTTTCGTGCGATCAACTCACCAAGCTCACTTGGGGTAATGGTATTTAATACATTAGGAGAGACATTAAATTGATGCGCAAATTTTCTCCTAATTTCTTTGGATAATTTTGGATTAGCCCCTATTTCACGTAGCCTTTGAACTCTTGCATTTTTTTTATCTTGTAGATAATCTGGTAAAACAGCTTTTATTACTTCAGAAAATCCTGTCATAAAATTTTCCTCTTCCGCTTGATTCTCTTCAAAATAAGCAGAGATACTCAATTCTTTGGATAAGGTAGCATAGAATATTTCAGCACTAGAATTGTGTATCTTATCAAGAGTTTGAGGATGCTTCATCAAATAATTCATGGCAAATTTCCCACCCAAACAAAATGTATCACAAGCTTGCAGATGTTCAATGTTTGTTGTATCAAGCCCACTTTTAACCAAGTCAGACCATGCAGCATATTCTCTTAAAGCAGTACCAGATAAAGAGAGATACTCTTCTATTTTGCATCTTTTCTCTCTTGTTTTTTTAGTTATTCTTGGCTCTTTTGAAGAATCAAAAGTTGAGATACTCACCCCGTTGTTAAGTCCAGAAACACTATTACTCATATGAACCTACCTGTACTGCTTCTCTTAAAGTTTTTAAAACTTCCCTTGCCTTTCTATTTTCCTCATTTCTTTGATTCATTATATCATTAATAATTTTTTCTGCCTCTTTTGACGCCTCCTCTGTAGAAAGGTTTAATAGAGCGTCTAATTTCTCAATATTTCCAACCCCTCTCTCTTTTCGAGGTCTTATTATTTCAAAAGCTTCACTACAAGCTTTATAAAGTTTGCTTGCAATATTGTTAAAACTCACAAGTTTAATAGTCTCTTCTTCAGATTGAGAACTCTCAATTGCTTCAACTAACCGCATTTTAACCGCTTCGCTCTTGTTTTTTGTCTTTTCAAGCAACCTCTCTAATTTCTCAAAATCCGCCTCGGGGTTTGATGATGTACTTTTCAATAATGAGTCTCTGATTCCTAGAAATTTATTTTCAAAATCAACAGCTTTTTCTTGTGTTGTCCTTTTTGCTCTTGATTTAACTACCTGCTCTTCTTTTGTTACTTTTTCTCCCCCACCCATATTTTTTGCTGGTGCTGGTGCTGGTGCTGGTGCTGGTGCTGGTGCTGGTGCTGGTGCTGGT
>CAMDFS010000039.1 GCA_945897715.1 Chlamydia trachomatis | reverse complement strand
TTAAAAAAAAGAGAGAAATCAAAAATACCCCAAAACTTAAGCATACAACGATCTAATCCATAAGTCGTTATAAAATAACACATCAGTGAGCATGTTCATAAAAATATATTTTAAGTGGATTTTTTTGCAAAGTTTTCTGTATACTCGTTTCAATCTTAATAAAGGAAGTTCTATGTCTGCATTGGAAATGATTGAATCCATTAATAATATTGTTTGGGGCCCCCCCCTTTTGATTTTGATGGGTTTAGTAGGAATTATTTTAACATTTCGATTACGCGGTCTTCAGGTTAGGCATTTGATTTATGCGCACAAACTAGCATTTGTTAAAGAGGATAGTAAATCTCAAGGGGATATTTCTCATTTTCAAGCATTAATGACAGCCCTTGCTGCTACAATTGGGATAGGAAGCATCACGGGGGTAGCAACAGCTATTGCAATTGGTGGATTAGGGGCACTATTTTGGATGTGGGTAGCGGCATTTTTTGGTATGGCAACAAAGTATGCCGAAGCGATTCTTGCGGTAAAATACAGGAAAATTGATGGCAATGGGCAAATGTGTGGTGGCCCTATGTATTACATAGAGAAGGGATTAAATGCAAAATGGCTCGGAGTGATTTTTGCGGTATTTACCGCTTTTGCAGCCTTTGGAACAGGAAATATGGTGCAGTCAAATTCTGTAGCTATGGCTATGAAGGAGACATTTTCTATCTCTCCTTATATTACAGGGGTTATTTTAGTTTTTATCTCCGCAATACCCCTTTTTGGTGGAATTAAAAGTATCGGTAGGGTTGTAGAGGTATTAGTACCGGCAATGGCGCTCTTTTACTTGATGATCAGTTTAAGCGTTGTACTTATCAATTATAAAGAAATTCCCTATGCTTTTATGATGATTTTTAAAACAGCTTTCACAGGACATGCGGCTACCGGTGGTTTTATTGGCTCATCGGTCATGCTTGCAATTCAGCTTGGGGTCTCCCGTGGAGTGTTCTCCTCTGAAGCCGGCCTTGGAAGCTCTCCAATTGCAGCAGCAGCTGCACGAACAGACTCTCCCGGCCGTCAGGCACTTGTTTCAATGTCTACAGTATTTATCACAACAGGTATAGTCTGTACTTTAACAGGTCTTGCAATAGCAACAACCGGTGTTTTAGGAACTTGCGATGGATCAAATCTAGCTCTTGCTGCTTTTAGTTCTGCACTTCCCTTTGGCGGAATGATGGTAACGCTTGCAATCATCCCTTTTGCCTATTCTACCATTCTTGGATGGGCTTACTATGGAGAGAGGTCGATGGAGTACCTTTTTGGTATTAAATCAATTTTTCCATACCGCGTTGTCTTCTTGTTTGCAATCTTTTTGGGCTGTGTATTAAATCTTCAGATTGTATGGGGTTTTTCAAACATCATGAATGGATTGATGGCATTTCCTAATTTAATAGGAGTGTTACTCTTATCAGGGGTTGTCGCCCGCGAGACGGTTTTATTTGAAGCACTTCTTAAACAAGAAAGAAAAGCTAAGATAGCGATAAAAGTTTAACTTCAATTTCTAACTTAGATTTCTCAAGAAGTTTTAGAAGTTCTTGCTTTTCTATAAGCAAAGCTTCTGGAGCTCTCTCTATAAAATCTTTGTTAGAGAGGGCTCTTCTGGTATTTTCAAGATTTTTATCCGTCTCTGCTAATGATTTAGTGAGCCGGAGCTTTTCCATAGCAAGGAGCGATTCAGGAATTACAATACGAATTTTTCGATTCTTCATTGTAGCAAATGATGTTGGAACTATGCTCTCCTCTAATCTATCATGAAAATCTATTGAATGAACTTTTGTAAGCGCTTTAAAAATCTCAGTATGGATCTTAAGAGGGGAGTTTTTCTCCTCAATAGAAATCTGGAGCCTTTCCCCTGGAGGGATATTTGACTCACCACGAATATTTCTGATCACATGAAGGGTCTCTTTAATCTCTTCAAATAATGTAAGAGCATGTTCATCTACCACTCCAGATGCTGGAAAGGTGCTTGTGCCACAATCTGATTTCATAAAGCTTTGCTCCACATCTTTTGCAAGAGGGTGGTCAGGGAAGGTTACCCCTTTAAGCATCTCTTTTAAAATGTGAAAAAGCTCTTCAGTAATAAAAGGAGCAATGGGGTGAAGTAATTTTATGAACCCAGTAAGAGTGGATAAAAGGATCCACTTCTTGTTTGAAGTCTCTTCCTTGCCCCCTTCTTTTCCATGTAAATATGGCTTAGAGATTTCTAGGTAGTAAGCACAGAAATCATCCCAAAAGAAGCAATGGAGCCCATGATAAAGATCAGCAAAGTTGTAGCTTTCCATCGCTTTATGTGTATTTTCGATCACTTTAGAAAATCTTGATAAAATCCAAAGATCTTCTAATTTAAACGCTTTCGGAAATATTTCCCCAGGCATATTTGGAAAGATGTTTTGTACAACAAAAGAAGTGGCATTCCATAACTTATTAGCAAAATTTCTGCTCTCTTCGAATTTTCTAAAATCTAGATCTATTTGTTTTGCTGTTGTTACCGATGAGGTGAGGGCAAGTCTTAAGGCATCTGTTCCAAATTCATCAATAATATCAATTGGATCGATGACGTTTCCTTTAGACTTGGACATCTTTTCCCATTTAAAGCATACTTCTTTTGGGATTTTCTCCCCCCGCTCATACCTTATCCATTCTTCTTTTGGTAGGTATAAGATGCCTCCATTTTTATCACTTCGCCAGTAGGATTTTGCAAAAATTAGTCCATGCAAAAACACTTTTTGGAATGGAACATCATTTCCCGCATACTCTCCCATTAAAATCATTCGAGCTACCCAGAAAAATAGGATGTCATGACCTGTTACAAGAACAGATGTAGGATAAAATTTTTCTAAGTCAGGAGTTTTTTCTGGCCATCCAAGGCATGTTAAAGGCCATAAGGCAGAGGAAAACCAAGTATCTAATACGTCATCTTCCTGTCTGTATTTATCAGGGTGTAAAACAACTTCCTCAGGAAGCCCCTCTCCAATGTAGCAAATCACATTAGAGTCATCTTCTTTATCATACCAAATTGGGATACGATGCCCCCACCATAGTTGCCTTGAGATGCACCAATCACGGATGTTTTCAATCCAATGTCTATAAGTTTTCTCCCATTCTTTAGGGATGATCTCAATATTTCCATCAAATACAGCGGACAAGAGCTTTTCTTTGAAAGGTTCCATTTTCAAGAACCATTGTTTTGAAAGGTAGGGTTCAATGACAGATTTTGAGCGATACGAAATCCCTACCCGATGCTTGTGGGGTTCAATATTTACCAATAAGCCAAGATCTCTCATTCTCTCTACAACATTTAAGCGAGCCTCAAACATGGTCATCCCTTCAAAAGAGCCGCCATTTTCATTAATTGTCCCATTGCTATTCATGATAGTAATCATGGGAAGATCATGGCGTTTGCCCACTTCATAGTCGTTAAAATCATGAGCAGGGGTGATTTTTACAGCACCTGTCCCAAATTCTTTATCCACATAGTGATCTTTGATAATGGGGATCAATCGATCTGTGATTGGAAGTCGTACGTGTTTTCCAATAAGATGTGCATACCTTTCATCAGAACCATTTACAGCAACTGCTGTATCACCAAGCATTGTTTCAGGGCGAGTGGTTGCGACAACAATATGTTCGTTAGATTGATGGATAGGGTAGGAAAAAAACCACATGTGGCTATCTTTGTCTTGATGTTCAACTTCATCATCAGCAATAGCAGTTTGTAGGTGAGTATCCCAATTCACCAAATAGAGGCCACGATAAATTAAGCCATCATCAAACATCTTTTTAAAGACAGTTTTTACAGCTTTTGTCGCCTTTTCATCGAGAGTAAACATCTCTTTCGACCAGTTGGCAGAACTGCCCAATCGTTTGATTTGTGAGATGATTTTTTCTTTATGTAGGTCTTTCCACTCAATAATATGTTTTACAAATTCATCTCTTTCAAAATCTGTACGTTTTTTTCCCATTTCTTTAAACAGCTTTTTTTCAACAACAGACTGTGTTGCAATCCCAGCATGATCAGTGCCTGGAATCCAGGCGGTTTCATAGCCATTCATACGATGATAGCGCACCAAAATATCTTGAATAGTTGTAACCAATGCATGACCCATATGAAGAGCGCCTGTGACGTTTGGTGGGGGCATGATGATACAAAATGGAGGTTTTTTAGAATAGGGATCAAAAGTGTAATTGAACTCAATTTTTTTTTCTGTTGCACTTGGATCGTAGGGTTTTTTATTCATCATCTTATGTTTTCCAGGCCGAGTCTAAAAGTGTCATGTGTATATAATAATCAGCTTTTGCTGTTTTTCCCAAGCAAGTATAATAGATAAAAAGGTTTTTGTAGAGAGTAATTTTTTCAAAAGGGAGGGCGGATGCACTGAACTCTTTATTGATAGAAATCTTCCCTTGGATATAAAGTGGGCAGAGAGCAGAAATGGGAGGGTATAAAGTTTTTGGACAGGTACTGAAAAACTCTAATGCCGAAGTTTCTCCAGCAGTCATTGCAACAAAGCATCCATATAAGAAAAAAAGTGGAGAGGAGGGGGCGGGGATGGTAAATCCCTCAAAAAAGTTTTTCAGAAACACCTTGTTGTGAGTGATAATTGCAAGTTCAACTTTATATATTTCTAAAAGAGCCATCACCTCCTGTGAAAAGGATCTCTCTTCTAATTCTGCAATGATGTGATGCACGGTATAATCCTTTCGGATGATCCCTTGCTCAATTTTTAAAAATAACGGCCAGAGGTGCTTTTCTGTTGCGGTAGCAGATAGATCTTTTAAAAGCTTACCAGCAGAGTTGAATTTTTTTTCCTTTTTTCCAAGGTACATGAGGCAGAAGATGATTTGGTCTTTAAACAAAGTGAATTTCTCGTCAAGGAACAACTCTTTAAGAAAGCTTTCCCTTCCCAAATGAAAGCTTAATGAAACAATCATCTCCTTATAAAGGTTAGGGAGGCTCTTTTTTGCAGCCGGTGTTGATAGGAAAAATAACGTCTCATGAGAAAGGGGTAGGCCAAGGATTAGGGTATGGGTCTCCTTAAAGTCTAAAAGGGCAGGTCTATGTTGGAGGATCATCAATGAGAAAAGATAGACGCCATGTCTACCATGGGCGCTAAAAGCGCATTCATGAAGCCTAAAATGAACCTGCTTATGAATAAGGTGAATCATTGGGTGGTTTCCATATCTATGGAGGGCAAACTCTAAACACTTCCCCTCCTCAACGAGATCCCCTTTTTCTTTGTAGACAAGGGATTTTCCAAGTAAAGCAAGGGGAGCTGTGGAAATGTTTTGTAGAGAATCAAAAATACCTATTGCTTTTTCAAACAAAGAGAGCTTTGTTAAATGCCATCGCTTTTGCTTTGCTAAATAGATTGTTGCAACACCACTTCTAAATAGTGCTTCATGAGACTCTTTCTGCCCTTTGAAAGCAAGGGCAATACGGGTGTATTCTTCAATGGATTCTTTGTAATGTTTTGAAGAAAAAAATGAATTGGGGATAGCAAGACATCCGGCAGTTTTTTTACTTGAGGTGACAAAGATATCGATTTTTTTCATAGAAAAATCCATATCCTCACAAGAAAAACCCACTAAAGATCCAACAATTGGGAGAAAATCGTTATAAGTAAAGATCAGCTCATCATTAATAGATAAAGAGATTTGCTGATCTTGCCGCTCAATGGAGATAAGGGATGGCTCGTCCTCTTTGATGTATACCTCAGGTTTTTCAAAGAGAATTACTTTAGAACGTTTTAAAGAGACACCTTTGTGATTTAACGACCCAATATGGAGGCTGTACCCATCTTCAAGATCTCGCCTATCAACTTTATCAGGGATATTAAAGCAAAAGTTCACCCCAGCAGATTCCTTTTTTAAACTAAGTGTGCAGGAAATTTTATTATTGCTAGGAACTTTTTCCTTGGCAATCATTAGATATTTCCAAGAAAGGGATCTATGGCCAAATCCAAAAGAGGAAAGGTTGGTGGAGAGAATGTTTTCTTGAATTTCCCAATCCTCATTATCCGTTAAGTCTAATGTTTTTTTGTGTATCCAGGAAGGATTTCCTACCTGATACCCCTCTATTGCAACTAAAAGCTCATTTACTGATTGATATCGCTTTGCTGGATTGTCATCTAAACATTTTTTTACAATATTACTTAATTCATCAGAGATGTTTCTAAATGGTGCAGCACTTAAAAGATCAAGGGGTCTTTTATCACGTTTTGACTTTTTATATTCCTGCATGGTCCTTCTATGGAAGGGCATTCTTAAAGTCAGAAGTTGGTACAAGATTACCCCTAGAGAATAAATTTCGGTAGTAATTGTTGCCTTCTCTCCCTTAATACGCTCTGGGGGAAGATAGGGGAGAGTGCCAAAGATTTTACCAGGTCTAGTAAGGTCTTTATTGATAGAAAAAGTTAATATCGATGGGATGGGACCTAATTCCTCATCGTCCATATGGGTGGCAAGGCCCCAATCGACAATGTAGACCTGGCCGTAATTTCCTACAAGGAGGTTTTCTGGTTTAAGGTCTCTGTGTAAAAATCCTTTTGTGTGGCAATAGGAAATCCCATGGCATACACTTTGGAAAATTCGCAGCAAGGCCCCTATAGACCATGTGGTAGAGCCTTTTCTTTCATCAGTAATGCTATCTCTTAAAATTTGTTTTAACGTCTTTCCTTCCACGTAGGGCATGGTGTAGAAGACCTCATTATTTTCGGTATGAATAGCATAGACTGGAATGATGGAGGGGTGAAAAAATCCTGAGGTAATTTTAACCTCTTTAGAGAAGCGGTCCCTGATGATTTGGTGGTGAACTAGATCTCCCCGTGCTCGTTTAATTACAATATTACGGTTTAAGAGGGGATCTTTAGCTAGATAAGTTTCGCCCATCCCTCCACGAGCGATGAGGTGTAAAATTTGATAGTCCCCAATTTTAGAGGGGATGATCTCTTCCTTTTGTGTGGTATTCTCATTTGGAGTCATAATTTATCACTATACAGTAATGGTGATAAAAGTTGAATAAATAATGATTGTAGCAAAATGCCTTTCAAAAAAACCTGACTGAAAAATTTCTTGTGTGTATGCTTTTTGCATAGAGCAACACAAAAAATTGATGAATCAATTTTTTAATCATTTTTCACCACCCGCACACTAACGTTTGCTAGAGAACACAGAGCTCACAGAGAGGAAAAGTCAAACTTTAAAACATGATACATCTATGACTGTTGCAATTTTGATAGGTAAATGGTTAGCCCCAAAAAGGCTAACGCTGTGTGTAAGCTTGGGTTCTTTCTCTGTGAGCTCTGTGTTCTCTAGCGAACTTTAGTTCGCGGGTGTTAAAAAAAAATAAACACCGATTTTTTAAATATTTTTTATCCTAATATCCTGTTCTTCCTCTTTCAAGGTTAAACAAAAAGTCTATAAATAATGATTGTATGGAAATAGAGCCTTTTCCTATGATGGAGCGATGAAAAAGAAATCTTTACTAACTGGTGATAGGCCAACTGGTCCTCTACACATTGGACATTATGCAGGAACGTTGAAAAATAGGGTTATGATGCAAGGGGAGTATGAGACCTATATCATGCTTGCTGACGCTCAAGCAATCACAGATAATTTTGATAATATTGAAATGGTTAAAAAAAATGTCTATGAGGTGGTAGCTGACTATTTAGCAGTTGGAATTGACCCATCCGAAGTGAGTATTTTTTTGCAGTCGGCCATTTGCGCCCTTCCTGAAATCACCCAATACCTATTAAACCTTGTTTCTATCAACCGAATTGGCCACAATCCAACGGTAAAAGCAGAATGTAAGCAAAAGGAGTATGGGGAATCAGTCCCAGCAGGGTTTTACCTCTATCCTATTTACCAAGTGGCCGATATTATCGCTTTTGATGCAGATGTTGTGCCGGTGGGAAGAGACCAAGCTCCAATGCTTGAGCTTGCAAGAGAGGTGGTTAGAAAGTTCAATATGCAATATAAAAGTGAAATTTTTGTCGAACCACTTGCAGTCTTTCCTGCATTTGATATCAACGTTCCAGGTATTGATGGCAATAAAATGTCAAAGTCATTAGGTAATGCAATTTATTTAAAAGATACCCGTGATGAGATTATAAAAAAAGTTAAGAAGATGAAAAGCGATCCATCAAGGATGAGTATTAGCGATCCAGGGGACCCTGGTAAAGCGGTAGCATTTTCCTATTTAGATATTTTTGATCCCGATAGAGAAGAGGTCTTGAAATTAAAACAGCAATATCGAGCAGGCGGCCTTGGAGATAATGTTGTTAAAGAGAGAACCCTTGAGCTTTTAGATGGGATTATCTCTCCTATTCGAGAAAAAAGAGCTTTGATTTTTAGTGAACCAAAACTGATAGAATCTGTGATCGCAGAGGGGACTTTTAAAGCACAAGAAAAGGCTCAAACCACTTTAAAGCGTTGTAAAGATGCCATGGGTCTAACCTACAGTTTCCTCAAAGCCTCTGTCACTTAAGGAAGACTCCATTACCTTTGCTATACTGTAATAAAACAGTATTTAGAGGTATGTATGGACTATTTCTTTCAATCTTTTCTTGCCACTGCAAGGGCAATTGCCGCTATCATTTTAGAGCAGAAATTAGTAAAAGTTAGCTATCATAAGGGGGAATTTACCCTCTCCTTAGTAGAGAATTGGAGTAAACACGATCGTGAGGAAAGCGCTAAGGAATTTTTTGCTTTTTATAAAAAAAACTTGCACTCACTAGATATCCCTTCTTTACCTATGGGAGAGAGATTAGCAATTCTTGAAGTGACAAAAGTTTTAGAAGAGTATATTGAGACCTATCTTTGGAATGCTTCATTAGTGAAGAGTATGCTAATTAGTGAAATATTTGCAATAAAGCTTGGGGGAACTATTCCTAGAAAGTATACAGCAGGCTTTACCCCAGATATGCATTTTATCAGGCAAAATGGCTTGGCAGATATGTTTTTTGCTCATGGTATCGCACTTCGATTTGATCCAGAAAGGGGTGTGGGCTTTCCTATCCTCACAAGAAAAGGAGATAAAATAGAAGTCTTCTTTTGTGATCTTAAATCGTATGATTTAAATATTTATAAGAAGTTTTATCACAGGGGAGAATATCTATTTTCCACTGATGAAGATAAAGTGATGATCAATTCACCTCGACTTTTAGACGATGCTCTTTCTATTGATAAAAGCAGCACCCTTTTTATGACTTTTAAAAATGGTTTTCCTCAAGAATCTGTAGAAATTTATCACCGCGATCAGGATGTCTTTGTAGTCTTGCATGATGGAGAAGGGAGAATGTATCGGGTGGGAGTTAAGGATAAAAAGGCAATATTTCCTGATCAGTTTGCATATACAGATGAAAAAGGATTTCACAAAATAATACTGCCTGCAACCACTGAGATGATTAGATCTTGTATGCAAGATCTAACTTGTAAAAGTATCAAAAATGTGGAAGCAATGATGGATGTGCTTGCAACAAACTTACAATTTGAAAACGAATGTAAGCATCTTTCTTTGTTGGAAATTGTACAAATGGTCTGGAATAAACAAGCCCCTATTAGTGCTATTTTCATGCCCTGGACTGTTAAAAAAGTCTCATTTGAGAAGCTTGTAAACAAAAGGGGTGGCGCATCGAAGATTTAGAGTATCTTGAAAACAGCCTAAAAACTTTGCATTCTTTTAAGGAAAAAGATATCGAAAAGAAGTTTGCTTTTTTTAAAAAGCAAACAGAAGTTGCTTATAATTTTTTTAAAATAAGGGATCAGAAGAAAATGTCAGAAAAGGCATTTTTTACTTTTAAGAAGGTTGTGGAGATATTAGAAAATGCTATTGAGAAGGCAAAATTTTCTAAAGAAAAATTATATGCATTGAAAGATGAAATTCTTGCGATAAAAACTGGGGCAAATCTCCCTCTTGATTTTTTTTACAAGGAAGTGAATCTTCGTAATTTTCTAGAAATAAATGATTTAGAAAAGATCTTTTTCCTTTCGAAGTTAAATGTAAGATATGATCGAAATAAAGGGGCAATTTTACCCTTTGAAGGGCAAGGGGGATCGATCAATTGGATCTTGTGGGAAGATCTTATATGGGAAAAAACAAAAGATGGTTATGATGTCTCTGAAGGAAAAAATCTTCTCTTTAAGACAGATAGAAACACCTATTTCACAAATGACTATACAGCGCTAATGTATGGTATTACAAAATATAACAAAATTACTTCAGCAAACTTTAGACCCTATCGATATGAGGATCCTGCATCCTATGACCATAAATACCTTCTTCAGGTGGTGGTGAACTGGGGTAACCAAAAAAACTTCTCTTATTTTTTTCAGACACACGCTTATATGGAGTTAAAAGGGCCCGATGGCATGGTTCGATCAGTGGGACAAGATATTTTTGATCACTTAAGAACGTTGTCTATCTTTTCTATTAATAATGCAATAAACAGATCCTCAATCATAACTACCCCAGATAAGGATTGCTACTCTACTAAGGTGGGGAGAAATCGAAAACGAATTACTTTTGAGCTGACAAAGAAAGAATTTCAGCAAGTGATAGCCCTTGTGGAAAGTGATAAATATAATCATCAAAGCCCTGCTACAGTCTTGAAAGGTAATTGCGTGAGTTATACTTGTAGAATCCTGAAAGAGGTGCTGAAATACGACATAAAAGGGGATGTCAATGGCTTAGAAATCTTTTGGAGAAATAGACTACCAAGAGTGTTTGATAAATTCATCGTTAAAATCTGCCAGAAATTTTCGAAGTTGCCTACATGGGCAAAAAAGGTGCTGTTTTTTCTTCCTCCAGTAATTTTATTTAGTGCAATGGTAGGGACATATGGAAAACTTACTTCAAGAAAAGGTTTTAAAAAGCACACTCATTATAAATTAAGTGACTTCTTCTTTAGACCATGGATGGTTCGGGTGGATCTCCCTTTTCAACTTTATAGTGTGCTAAGTGCTTATGCTGATGAGAATGGAGTGATAAAGAGGGGTGAGTTTCCCCCAGGATCTGTTTTTGACTAAATTGACCTCTTGCGTAATTAGCTTTACCTGAAAAAATCGATATTTTTTGAGCAGGTTTAATGGTCATCTTCCATTGTCTCTAAACTTTGATCTTCTTCAAGCTCTGGCTCTTTAGCAGCGTACGGGTTACAAAATTCCCTAAAAAGGATCATTAGGGCTGAAATGGTGAAAACAACAGGGAGGATGGTGGACCAATCAATCTCAAAATTTGATACTAAAAATAGCCCCCCAAAAACAGTTAGGGTCACGATGCTTTCATAAATCCTTCCTGACAAAAATTGCTTGGAAAGGATTGGTGTCCCAATTGTAATGTAAATGTATGGCCACCAATAACCTGAGAGGCCATTAGCTAATAACAACAGCAGAAATATTAAGACTGAAATTGTCGCGGATCTACGTTTTGATAGGCTTGGATGCATAGTTCTTATCTTAACTTTTCATCTAATTCTGTCTAGTAAAATCAATTATTTATTATCTAGACTCCTAAAGATGAAAAATAATTGCATAA
>CAMDFS010000038.1 GCA_945897715.1 Chlamydia trachomatis | reverse complement strand
AGAGACATGACATTTCCTACGTAGTAGATTTTATCTCCACCAATTAATTCAGGGATCAAAAACTCTCCGAAAGCGGGGATGAAAACTAAGAAGAATCCACTGATGATTGCTTTTTCAATCATTGGAAAAACAATTTTTGAAAAAGTTTGGAGTCTTCCAGCACCCAGTATTAAAGAAGCTTCATAATAGGTGGTATCAAAACGCTCTAAAGCAGAAAAGATAGGAAGGGTAATAAATGGTAGGTAGAAATAGACCATTAAAAGAAGGGTGGCAAAAGGTGTATAAAGAATCTGCATAGGTTCTTTAATTGCTCCAGTATATAAGAGGAGTTGGTTTAAAAGACCGTTTTTCTCAAGGAGAAAAAACCAGGCATAAACATTGAGGAGAAAATTTGTCCAAAATGGGATGATAAGGAGGAATAAAAGTGTATATTTCCATTTTTTTGTTTTAAAAACGATGAAGTATGAGAGTGGAAATGCAATTAGAAGGCAAATTGTAGCTGTTGAAAGGGATAGGAGGAGGGAATTTAGTAATGCCTTAAAATAGGCAGCATTCATCATAAGCATAATATTACTTAGAGTGAATCCAAAAGTCCCTGTTGGTGAAAAACTTCCTACAATAAGAAAGAAGATTGGTAGGTAAAAGAAGAGGATCTGCCAGGCAAGAGCTATAGAACCAATGGTGTGGAGGAGCTCTCTCTTAATTTGGATCGCTTTTATCATACACCCTCTAAAGCTAATGTGTTTTCTTTCTGCCAGTAGAGATAGACTTCCTCATCGTAATCGATCTCTTCTTTTTCTATATGCTCATCATTTTGTTCAAAGACCTTGATTTTTGTCTCTCCGACAAGCACTTCATAAAAAGTGGATCTTCCTGTGTAAATAATTGATACGACGATCCCTTTTAAATAATTAGAAAACCCTGGGTTTACCTTCTTTGTAATCAAGATCTTTTCTGGACGGATTGTTAAAAGACCATGAGCCCCATCTATTGCCCATTTGCCGATTTTTCCATCATCGAGGGAAAAGGATCCAAGTTGAGTGGATAGGTGTGGATGATCTTTTTTTCTTTCAACTCTTCCTACTAAGATATTTGTATTTCCTACAAATTCAGCTACAAATCTTGAATTTGGAAATTCATAGATCTCTTTTGGTGTCCCCATTTGCTCAAGTTGCCCTTCTGTATTTAGGATAGCCATTTTATCAGCAACAGTAAGAGCCTCTTCCTGATCATGTGTTACATAAATAAAAGTGATATTTAGTGTACTTTGCAGGTCAATTAATTCAATAAGGAGCTTTTCACGGAGCTTGAAATCAAGCGCTGCTAGTGGTTCGTCAAGAAGCAGTACTTCTGGCCCTTCGATAATTGCTCTGGCAATAGATACACGCTGTTGCTGACCGCCAGATAACATGGAAGGTTTTTTGTAGAGCTGTGACTCTAACTGGAAGGATTTGGCTATTTTTAAAACTCTTTCCTGGATCTCTTGTCTTGGAAATTTTTTTATAGAAAGGCTATAGGCAATATTATCAAATACGGAAAGATGGGGGAATAATGCATAGTTTTGAAAAACCATGTTGATAGGTCTTTTATGGATGGGCATATTGGTAATATTTGTATTTCCAAGGAAGATTTTCCCTGAATCTACATTTTCTAATCCTGAAATAAGCCTTAGAAGAGTAGTTTTTCCACATCCGGAGGGGCCAAGAAGGGCAAAAAATAAGCTTCCAGGGATGGTCATTGTCATATTTTTTATGATAGCGACTCCGTTTTTACTCTTAGAAACATTTTCAAATCGTATGGATCTGTCCATTTAGCTGTTCCTCACCTTTTTTTTAACTGAATTAGTATAACCAGATTTGTTATTAATTTAAAAAGAAAAATGATTCTTGCTTTTTTCCTAGAAATGACTAAAAATACTTATTTGAAAACTTTTGGAGATGTTGTGAGAGAAAATGTAGATGTATTGATTGTTGGTTCAGGACCGGCAGCTTGGACAGCGGCTATTTATGCAGCAAGGGCAGATTTAAAACCCCTTGTAGTAGCAGGATTTTTAAAAGGGGGAGTTAGGGGCGGTCAGCTCATGACGACAACTGAGGTAGAGAATTATCCTGGCTTTGCAGATGGGATAGATGGGCAGGCTTTAATGGCAGTGCTTGAAAAGCAGGCAAGGCGCTTTGGAACAGAGGTTTTAGAGACAGATGTGCAAAGAATTGATGTTTCTAAATATCCTTTTGTTGCAGAAACAAAGAAAGGGAAAATCACTGCAAAATCTGTAATTATTGCAACAGGGGCATATGCAAAAAAACTTGTTGTTCCTGGCAGTGAAGAGTTTTGGAATAAAGGAATTAGCGCATGTGCAGTTTGTGATGGAGCCCTCCCATTATTTCGAAATAAGGAGCTTTTAGTAATTGGTGGTGGAGATACTGCCTGTGAGGAAGCTATTTTTTTAACAAAGTTTGGATCAAAGGTCCACGTTGCGTTAAGGCGTGATGAATTTAGAGCATCAAAAATCATGGTCGATAGGCTTCTTGAAAATGGTAAAATTGAAGTGCATTATAACCACGAATTGATAGAGGTTACTGGAGATAACTTAGTGAATAAAGCAATCTTGATATCTAAGGGAGGAAAAGTAAAAGCGTTAGATGTATCAGGGATTTTCTTTGCAATAGGTCATACCCCTAACTCAGATTTCCTCGAAGGAAATTTAGATCGTGATGAAAATGGGTATATTTCAGTGGATGGATTTTCTAGTATTACATCTATTTCTGGACTTTTTGCTGCAGGAGATGTATGTGATAAGAAGTATAGACAAGCGATCACTTCGGCAGGAATGGGCTGCATGGCGGCTCTTGATGCAGAGAAGTTTTTAGCAATGAAGGAAGTAAAAGCGGGAAAATAGGGGATAGATGAAAGGGCTAATTATTAAAAGTGTTGCGATATGTTGTACGATCCCTTTGTGGGGTTTAAAAAATGATCCGTGGATCCCTCCACCGTTTGAGTTTCATTCTGATGTGAGGTATTCTTACTCTTACTTTCCAAGTGTTGCAAACGCAATAAATCCTACAAACTATTCTTCCTTTGTAAATGATCTTGCTTTTGAAATCAATGGATCAGCAACCCCCGAGCTTTTTTTCGAACTTGAGCTTGAATTTGACAATTCCTCAAAAGTTTCTTTTGATTTACTCTCAGTAGCACCAGTTGTGAAGTATCAAATTATGAATGATCTTATTGGAGATCCGATAGCTATAATAGTGGGCACCTATTTTAGGTATGTTCCAGAAAATCGCCTTGTGGATGTGGCAACAGAGTATAGTGGATCCTATAATTTTGATTTTCTTGTATCTATTGGAAAGGAGTTAGAATACTCTGAAACAATTCTTGCAAGCACATTTGCTATGTTTGATGTCGGAATTGCAACTGTTGGCATGCCCTGGATTTTAGCAGATATCGTTGGCAAGGTATTATTGTATAAGCACCATGAGCTGAATATGGGGGTAGATGGATTTTTTGGGTTTGGCTTGCAAGATGAGGTAAACATTGATAATTTTAATGGATATGGAAATATCAATCACAACTCTATGGATATAAAAATGGGGTATGGATACAAGTTTTCTGTTTGGGGAGAGCTCTCTTTTTTATATAAGAGAAGGGTGGTAGCTATTTCAGCGCCAAGTGATACAAACTTCTTTGGGCTACAGTATGATTTATCCTTTTCTTTTTAATACATTTGCTCAGAAAATAGAGTTTTAACTTCATCTAGACTTGGATAAGGGGTCTCAGTGGAATAATAGTCGGTAACAGTATGTGCAAAGCCAAGAATACCTTGTATAACTTTGAGCCTTTGCATTTCAGTTTGAAAAGTGGATAAATTCGATTGACAGTTACTGAGGTGAAAAATCAACTCTTTTTTCTCTGTTAGAGAAAAGTTTTTCTCTAACATTGCCTCAAAGCTTTGGATGTTACCAACAAATAACGCTGCCGCAAGTTCATATAAACTTTCGGCTAAAGCAAAGGCTTCAAGGGAAATCTCTCCAGGTGCATTTTCTCTTAATTGAATGGTCTTTTCTTTTGAGGGACTTTTTACCATTACCGGCTCATGCTTTTCTGCTTTTACTAATAACTTTCGTGCAAACCGTAAGAATTTCATGTTATTTTTAGAAGGGCGTGAGCTTTCTACATACCCATCAATGGAGGCTCTAAGATCTTCAGCTCTTTCATGTACCTCTTCATCTGTTAAAAAAGGACTTTCATTAGAGAGTTCCTCTGCTTTTTCTGCAAATTCAATGACTTGATTGCGCTCTTTTAAATGGGCACAACGTAAAGAGAGCTTTTCTACTAATTCTTTCTTTTTGGTAATTACATGGTGAAAAGAATTCTTTCCAATGGATGACAATTTAGTATCAATTGTCCTCAATTGAAAAATAAATTTCTGAAGTGTATCGTCAGGTACAAAGATTCTACAATCAAGGGAGTTTTGAATTAAATCTAGTTCTTCGTCATCAGCAAAGACTGGAAATTTAATCTGCACCTTTTGCTCCTTCATTAGTATCCTTTGTTTATCATTAATCTTACATTTTCATCTATAGAAATTTTCAGGTTTTTTGTTTTCTCTTTAAAGGTCCTGGAGTCTATCCCGTAGAGCAGCTTCCTCGGCGTCTAATGGCGTCAAAAAATGGGTAAGTACAGGGGCGTCATTATCACTAGAATCATCGCTATAATAACCCCCTTCCTCATTATCATCTAATATAGACAAAGGCTGAAAACCGATGTGTGGATTGTGATTAAATAAATCAGGATCACCGTAATTCATTTCTTGCGAAAAGTTAGAATAATCAAGATCAGAATCACTTGTTGGATCGGCTGCCGATGTAGTTGGGTTATTTTCTGACCTGCTAGCTTCTATTGAATTTGTTTCTTCTTCTACTCTAGTAACGTTCTGCTTTGCCAAAATTGTTAAAACTATAAGGGGGATAATTGTAGCAAGAGAGACAAGATAGATTAGAACTATTACAATGATTCGGATCTTTTGATCTAGCAACCATTTAGGAATGTCCTTCAATTTATCTAAACCCTCGATACGCGTTGTTTGGTCCTCTTCGCTCAGATTTGTATGAACTGCGATACGGTTTGGGCTTATAAAGGGATTCTCAAAAGCGGAAAAAAAGTAGTCTGTAGTTGTAATCTTCATGTTTCTTTCTATTAGTTATTTATATACCATAATTATAATGCAATTATGATATATATTCAATTAATATATATAGAATTTGATGAAATTACCAGAATTTCTGGGCAGCTGAGCTTAAAAGGGTGTGTAATATGTGAAATAGACCATTTTGCAGCTATTTGCTCAAGGAATGAAAAAATTTTAACTTTTTCTTCTTCACCTCCGTTATGACCTGTATAGATCATTAGGGAGATCATTCCTTGAGGCTTAATGATGGAAAGGGCTGATTTTAAAGAGGATAAGCTCTCATCAGGGGTGGTGATGACGGTTTTATCAGACCCAGGCAAATACCCTAAGTTATAGACTATCAGATCGATAGGTTCTTTTATAAAAGAAAGATCATTATGAGAGCGGTGATGAAATAAGGTCTTTGGATGTAAAAAGAGTCTTTTTTTTGTGTTTTCAATAGCAAGCTCCTGAATATCGACGCAGTGGAGGGTGACTCCTTTGAGAGAAGCTAGAAAAAGGGAGTCATGGCCGTTTCCGCACGTAGCATCAATTACACAAGATTCTTTGCATTCAAGGTGCTTTTGCCAAAGATGGTGAGCTATTTTTAGTGGTTTCATGAAAGTAGTATAGAGATTTATCAATATTTCTTGAAGGAAAATCCCTGTTGAAGTATTGTATTCATTCCTCTTAGGAGGGCCATTAGCTCAGTGGTATGAGCGCTACATTGACATTGTAGAGGTCACCGGTTCGATCCCAGTATGGCCCAATGAAACATCCAACTTTTCCAGAGCTGAATTATGCTATGCATATTTTAGCATCCTCTTTTGTAGAGCTGTTCCCAAATTTACAGCTCCTAAATTTTGACATCTTTCCAGATCGATTTCGCGTCGAATTTTCTTTTGCAAGAAAGCTTTCCGCAGAAGAGCTACAGATGCTAAAAGATCGCTTTTTCCTTAAAATAGGGAGAGGGGAAAAGGGTGAAATTAGAGAGATGGTCTCAAAAAATGCTTGTGACATGCTAAAGCATCATAAGCAGATTTTTTTGACAGAGCTTGTTGATAGAGATGAGATGTTCACTGATATGTTTTGTATGGATTTATACAACGCCCCAATATTTGGTGAAATTGATCAAGAGGCATCGTTCAAGGGTTTAGAACTTAAATTGTCTGATCTTGGAGAGAAGAAGATGATGAGTAGGAGAGTCCATCATTATTCTTTGGATGCATTTGCTTTCTATTTAGAAAACGGCATAGTTCCCTCTTTAACACAATTACATGAAGAAATTGGTCTAAAAGAAGGTTTATTCTGGGTAAATGAAGGTCGTGTAGCTTTTTCTGGTAAGGGAGAGCAAGAATTTGAGAAAATTTTCCCTATTTGTTCGAAATACTTTGGGGAGAAGGTCTATACGGAATTGAATCCAGATGAATTTGTTAAAATTTCAGGAATTAAAGATTTTTATGTATTTTTATTTGATCAAGGTGACTATAAGGGAATTAATTATGGTTTGAAAGAGAGTAATGCCACTCGCTCAATTATAGCCTTCTCATATTCAGAAAAAGATTTGTCAGATTGCGCAGCCCGCTTTATAAGTGAGCTTGGGTTAGCAGGGGAGTTTGATAAAGAGGGTAGATTTATTATTTATGATTATAAAGGAATTCCAATGGTCATAACTCAGAATTATCAAGGTAATGAAATTTTCAGTATACAGATTAATGTACAGTGTTTATTTGCTTTAATGTTAGAAAAAAGAATGCAATAAACTTGTGGTGGTTAATCGCATTTTTTGGTATTCTGTTTTCATTTGAAACGCAATGGATGGGAAGAATAGATTTTGAAGATCAATCGAGACATTAAAACTCTTAGAGTGAGAGTAATTTCTGAGGAAGGGAAGCAGATGGGAATCTACTTAACTTCAGAGGCTGTGAAGAAGGCTGAAGAGATGGGGTTAGATCTAGTTGAAATCTCTCCAAACGCAGATCCGCCAGTATGTAAAATTATTGATTATGGAAAATTTTGTTATCAGCAAACAAAAAGAGAGAAAGATCAGAAGAAAGGGTCAGTACAAGGAAAGGTTAAAGAAGTTAAATTTAAACCAAATATTGATACTCATGATTTGAATGTAAAGATCAAAAGGGCGAAAGAATTTTTAGAGAAAGGATTTAAAGTTAAGTTTACTTGTATGTTTAGAGGGAGAGAAATTGTCTTTGTAGAAAATGGTAAAAAGATAATGGATGAAGTTTCAGCAGCCTTACAAGAAATTGCAACTTCAGATGGTGATTCTAAGATGATGGGAAAAATGTTAACCATGCTTATGTCACCTGGTGCTAAAGAAAAGAAAGTTAAAATTAAAGAGACGAATGTGGGCGATCCAAAAGAGGAGTAGTAAAGTGCCAAAAGCTAAGACAAATAAATCATTAAAGAAGAGATTTAAACTAACTGGGACTGGAAAACTTTTAAGAAACCAGCAGAATCGTAGTCATATTATGACTAAAAAGTCTTCAAGAAGAAAAAGAAGATTAGAAGGGACAGTGCTCGTTGCAAAAAGTTTCGTAAAGAAGTTTAAACGCATCATGAACGGATTATAAGAGAGGGAAATAATGGTAAGAGTAACAAATTGCGTAGCTAGAAAAAAGAGTAAAAAACGTTTGCTAAAACAAGCAAAAGGTTTTTTCGGCGATAGAAGTAATCATTTTCGTATTGCAAAAAACGTTTTGATGAAAGCATGGGCAAACGCTTTTAATGGTAGAAAAAAGAAGAAAAGCGATTTTAGAGCTATCTGGATCCAGCGTATCAATGCAGCATGCAGATGTTATGGTATTTCATACAGCAAATTCATCGATGGATTGCATAAAGCAAATATCGAAATTGATAGAAAAATCCTAGCGAAACTTGCTATAGAAGATGAAAAGGCTTTTGAAGCGGTAGTTATTGCTGCGAAAAAAGCGCTTGTTTAATTTTAGACTGGGAGAAGATCTCTTCTTTTCCCATCTATCTAAAGGGAATTTCTTGTGGAAGAAAAAATACTAGATCTTAAAAAGTCCTTTGATAAAGAGATAAAGAGCATCTCTTCTGTAAAAGAGATCGATCAGATGAAAGTTCAGTATCTTGGAAAAAATGGTCCTGTACAAGATTTAATGAAGACTTTGAAAGATCTTAAGGGCGATGAAAGGCCTTTGTTTGGAAAACTCATCAATGATTTAAAAGAATCCTTTTCTGTCATGATTGAGGAAAGATTTCTCGCTTTAAAAAATCAAGAGATGCAAGATAAACTTAAAAATGAAACAGTTGATATTTCTCTTCCAGGTAGATCTAAGCACATTGGCGCTCTCCATCCCATCACACAAATGTTAGACAAAGTAGTAGATGTCTTGATTGGAATGGGTTTTTCCGTCTTTATTTCCCCTGAAATTGATAGCGATTTCTACAATTATGGTGGGTTAAACTATCCAGATGACCATCCAGCAAGAGATATGCAGGATACCTATTATCTAAACAAAAAAACTTTATTAAGATCTCATACCACAAGTTTCCAACAACATGTATTAGAGATGTATCAGCCTCCAATCCGTATGGTTTGTCCTGGAAAATGCTATCGAAATGAAACAATTTCCTCAAGATCCCATGTCATTTTTCATCAATGTGATGTCCTCTATATTGATAAAGATGTAACCTTTGCAGACTTAATTTCTACACAGAAAGAGTTTTATAAACTTTTGTTCGGAAGAGAAGTTGAACTTCGTATGCGTGCAAGTTACTTCCCCTTTGTTGAACCTGGAATGGAGGTGGACTTGAAATGTCTTCTATGCGAAGGTAAAGGCTGCAAATTATGTAAACATTCAGGCTGGCTCGAAGTTTCCGGCGCGGGAATGGTCCATCCAGAGATTATTAAGCAGGGAGGCCTAGATCCAGAGGTCTATTCAGGCTTTGCTTGGGGTGGAGGTATCGAAAGACTCTATCTTTTAATGCATGAAATCGACGACATCAGGCTCTTTATGGAAAACGATATCCGATTTTTAAAACAATTCCCATAAAACACCATAATATGAAAAATGCACTTGCATTTTAGAGCACAAATGTGTATAATCTCAGTTTCAAATTGCGGAAGAGTGGCAGAGCGGCCGATTGCGTCTGTCTTGAAAACAGAAGTACCGAAAGGTACCGGGGGTTCGAATCCCTCCTCTTCCGTCTTTTTTGAACAACACCTTTCCTTTTTAAAAAAAGGTGTTTTGAGTAAAAACATCAAGGCCAAACAAGGCCACAACATGGTAGTAATCTCTATTTGACCAATCAAGTCACTTAATGTAAATTTTTAAAAAATCAAAGTAACCGTTGATTTTACATACCAATTGATGTATTAAATAAATATAGGATAAAGACTATTATGAAAAACAAATTGACAAAGCATAAAGAAGGCACGGTGCGTGAATTATGGGCACTTTCCTACCCAATGGTCCTTGCGTTTTTGTCAGGAAATATCATGCTTTTTGTCGATCGATTGTTTCTTGCAAACTATTCCATTGATGCTATGAATGCAGCAGTTGCTGCAGGAATGGTAGCAATTGTTTTTCAGTATGGAGCAGCTACAATTAGTTCAATTTCAGTAGTTTTTGTTGGGCAAAGTAATGGGGCAAATGAACATAAAAAATCTGCCGCTCCGGCGTGGCAAATGTTATGGTTTTCGGCTATGATGCAGATTTTATTTTTGGGTATAGGAATATGGGGCGGACCCTATTTATTACCAGAGTACCATTACGCTGATTATGGCTTACCCTATTTTCAGTGGATGTTCTATTTTGGTGCAGCAACACCAGCAATTGCTGCTTTAACAGGTTTTTTTGTAGGAATTGGAAAGACACGTTATGTAATGATCATTTCCATCATCGGAAATTTAATTAACATTATTTTCGATATCATCCTTATTTTTGGTATTAAAGGAATATTAGATCCAATGGGTCCCAAAGGTGCAGCAATTGCAACTGGAATATCTTTGATCATTCAACTTCTTCTTTTCCTTGGGATTTTTTTAAAAGAAAAGTATCGTGAAAAATATGGCACTGGGTTATGGCAATTTGATCTAAATCTTTTTTCCCGATGCGCAAAAACTGGAGTCCCTAGTGCATTAGGACATATGATCGAGTGGGGTGCATGGGCAATTTCACTAAGATTAATGGCAGAGGCGGGCGAAATATACCTAACTGTGGCAACTGTAGGATTAAGTATTTATATGCTTGTTATCTTCGGATTTGAGGGCGTACAAAAAGCTGTGACAACAATTGCATCTAATTGTATCGGTGCTGAAAAATTCGATGGAGTATGGGTTGCTTGGCGCTCTGGAATAAAGCTATTGCTAATTTCAGCCATTCCTCTCGGAATAGTAATGCTTGGGTATCCAGAACCTATCATCTCTGAGTTTCTCTCCAAAGAAACTTCTCAAGAGGATTTAGTTCTCCTAACTTCAATATTAAAATATACTGCTGTAGGGGTTTTTATCTACTACATTTTAGATGGTTTTACATGGATTTGCGTCGGTGTATTAACAGCTGGCGAGGATACATGGTATGTCATGTGGGTCAATGCAGTAACTGCCTGTGTCTGCGCATTAGCACCTGTATACATATTTATGGTCCATTTCCAAGTCTCTCCAGTATGGTATTTTTTCTTAATATCAATTTATGGCGCATGTAATGCAACCGCCTTCTATATAAGGCTCACTTTGACTCCTTGGGAAAAAACGTAACTACATTTTCTGTAAAAAAATAGACAATTTTTTTTGAAAATTTACTCTAACATCCAACTTAAATAGAAAAAATTCATCTATTTATAACAGATAAATTAAAAACGTAAAGTACTAATAATAAGAAAATAACCCCTTATCTCTAGAACACTGCAACTAAGTAACTAGTGTATTAAATTAATAATTATGATAAATTATAATTAAGTTTTGTTTTAATAATAATATCGGTTAATAATTATGCAGTTATTTTTGTCTTATTCAGGTGTTACATCGACAACAGGTCACGTAGAGAAAAAGTTTATCTATAGAAGGTACTTTCGAAAGCAGTTGAAAGAGCTAGAGCGTCATTTAATAGAAAGAGATTGTCCAGCCTCTTTTAATTTCAAGGAAGAGAATGTAAAGCAGGTAGGGGATTTTACTTTTCTGCCGCTTGTTACTAATAGTTGTAATAAGGTAATTGATTTCAACTTTACGTTTTTGAGTCATTTTGAGCCTGGAAATAAGTTAGCATTTCCAACTGGCGATACAGATAATCATTTAAAAGCACTTTTAGATGGGCTGAGGATGCCAAACACAAAAAATGAGATTCGAACAGAGAAGCCAATGGTTGGAGAGAAAATTTTTCATACATTAATGGAAGATGATGGGATTGTTAGGAAGATCACAATAGAGCATCAGAAGCTTTTATTTGATGCATCTTCGAAAAAGAGGGATTTAAAAGAGGTGTTTGTCCTTATTGAAGCAAATATCCTCCCTAAATATTCATAATCTGGTATTGTTATTCTCTATGAATATTCAAGACCTATTAGAAAATGCCGGGATTGAGAAAGGGCAGCCGCCCCTTCCCTTAGGAGGG
>CAMDFS010000037.1 GCA_945897715.1 Chlamydia trachomatis | reverse complement strand
CCTGGGGTACCTATTCCCTTGCTAATACCGGGCTTTCTAATGTTGTAGTGTTTTTTGTTTTCGGCCCACTTGGGACAATGATGACCTACTATCTCCAGGCTGGTACTTATGATCTTAAAGCTGCCTTCTTTGGAATTCTTCCAGGAGTGCTCTCCTTGATGCTGTTTGCTATGAATAATCTTCGGGATTTAGAAGAGGATAAACAATCTAAGAAAAAAACTCTGGTAGTAAGATTTGGCTTTAAGTGGGGGAAGATGGAGTATACCGCTTCATTATTTACAGCTCTGCTGCTACCTCCTCTAGCGATGATGTTTTACAGTGCTCCCATGATTACCCTCCTTCCATTAATTCTAATAAAAAATGGGATGAACCTATCTAAAGAGGTAAATGCTGCAAAGGATAGCGTTGCTATCATACCCCTTTTTGAAAAAACTGCTAAATTTAATACCCTATATGCGCTTTTGTATATTATCGGATGGAGGCTTGCAAGCTTATGAGTATGACAGGGCAAATTTGTAGTTTTGAATTAGAAAAATATGCAAAACGTTTCTCTTTCGGAGGAATTCGTGAGGGTGTTTATATTCATTTAAAAGGTACAGATGGAAGAAAATCCACAGGAGAGGTCGCCCCGCTTCCTCAAAGGAGTTTAGAGACATTAGATATGGTTCTTTCTGACTTAAATAGGTTCAAAAACAACTTTCTAGATAATAACCTCACCCCCTTTGCCCTTCATCCTTCTGTAATGTTTGGCATGCAGATGGCTTTATACTCTCTACAAAATGATGACCCTATCTTTTTTCCCCCTATTACAAAACTCTACTTAACCCCTCCTATATTTGGAGCAAGGGGACCTGTTAAATTAAAGCTTGGGGATTACTCCTTAACAGACGCTATTTCTTTTTATAACAAGTTCTCTAGAAAAGATAAAACAATCCGTATAGATTTGGAAAGGAAATGGGGTTTACAAAAAAGCATCGAATTCTGCAAAAAAATTAACACTTTCCCACTGTTATATATTGAAGATCCAGTAACAAACTATACTGATCTTGAGAAATTTTATAGAGAAACAGGGGTAGAGTTTGCAGTAGATCATTTCATCCCTTTCCAGCCTATAGAAAAAATTAAAGCTTTAGAGGGGTTGCATTCTGTCATTATAAAACCCTCTCTTGTTGGTGGCCTTCGTGAATGTCGCTCTATACAGGCTGCCTTTGCCCCCATTCCCATTTCGTTAAGTAGCCTTTTTGAGACATCTGTCGGTATTAACCACATAAAAGTGATCTCTTCGATCTTATGCGGTGAAGACCCTGTGGGTGTTGACACTTTAAAATTCCTCAAATCCCGATGACGGCTATCTATTTAAAAGATCAAAAAATCAGCTACAAAGAATTGCTCGCTGCAATTCTTAACAGAGAAGTTCCTAGTCAAATTTTTCCTGTCACTAACACTTTTGATTGTGTCATAAACGTCCTTACCTGCTTCATTAAAGGGATCCCCTTCTTCCCTTATTCTCCTCACCTGATGGAAAAACCAAATATAACCTTTGAAAGTGGCTGTGAGATTATCTTACACACATCAGGATCTTCGAAGATGAAGTTTCCCTCCTTTACAAGGAAGGCGTTCATTGCATCGTGCATGAACACACATCCAGCTTTTATGCTATTAGAAAGTGATGTCTACCTACTAAACCTTCCCCTCTACCATGTAGCGGGCCTATGTATTCTTCTAAGGGCTTTTCTTCGTGGTGCAGCTATTGCAATCGATCCAACTGACCTCTCTCTCATCACCCATGTTTCCATGGTTCCAGCACAAACAGAGATCTTGATGCAACAAAATTTCTTTCCAAATTTAAAAGCTCTCCTCCTTGGTGGATCTAAAATCTCTTCTTCATTAGCTGATTCTTTGGTAGCAAGTGGTTACCCTCTCTACGTTACTTATGGTCTGACGGAAATGTGCTCCCATGTCTTTGTGGAAAAGTACAAAAAGGGAGAAGGGCTCTATTTTACAAAACCTTTACGCGGTCGAAAAGTTACAATAAATAAAAAAGGAATATTGCTTATAAAACCCTCATGGTTGTCATCGTATTATAACACTAACGATTTATTCTCCTTTGAAGATGGCAAGTATCGAATTCTTGCAAGAGCTGATGATATGTTCATTTCTGGCGGAGAGAACATTTACCCTGATGAGATCAAAAGAGTTTTGATGAAAATTCCCGGCATTAAGCGCGTTGAAATTGAAATCAAAGAGCATATTAAATGGGGTAATAGACCCTTTGTCTCTATTTACTCTGATGAATCCATCACCCTTGATGCGATAAAAAAGCATTTATCAGAAACCCTTGAAAAATTTAAGTGTCCAAAAGACCATGAAATAGCTCTTTACTCTTCAAACCAACTCCCGACTTAACGTCCATACACACATGTTTGATTAACCCCACCCCTTTTAGCTGATTTCGGTGAAATATCTCTCCCTTCACCTGAAATGAAGTATTAAAATATTCCAAATCAAGATGAATTTCAAGCTCGTCACCTGCGTAGATCGGTAAAAAAAACTCCGCAGAGGTTGATACAATAGGCATTAGAAGGCCCTCTTGCACAAACATCTTGGCCACAAATGGGTATTTTTCTCTTAACACCCCTTCAAAGGCTTCTTGCACAAATTTTAACAAGCTCGTAAAATACAAAGCTTTAGTACAATCTGTATCAGATACACAAACCACTCTTTTTACAATCGACATAACAAAAACCTCGAATATTTTTTTTAGTAAATTTTATATTAATCTAGATTTTCCTAACACCTTAAAAAACAAATTTAACCAACTCTTTTCTCTCAAAAAGTCTTTTTCATAAGTTGCTGAAACAATTTCTATGGCTTGAATCTAAAAGATAAATCCTCTAGAATAACAAACTTTAAAAGGTGAAAAGAACCCATCCATTATGAGACAAAAAAAATCTACGCCTAATCTTTTTTCCAAAGAACGTCTGAGCGAAGATGCAGAGATGCATAATGACTTTTTTTTTGAAAAGAAAGGAGAAGGGTCTCATGCAAAATTACTCCAAGATGAAGGTATTACTAAGTTAAAAAATGGAGATTCTACAGGTGGGGATCTTTTTGAACTAGCTGCCAATTTAGATCCAAAAAATCATTCTATACTGTACCAGCAAGGCTTATCCTTATATGAACACGGTAATTCTACAAAAACAAAGAAATACCTACTACTTGCAAATAAAAAATTTAAAAAAGCTTTAGCTTTAAAAGAAAATGACT
The DNA here is from genome assembly GCA_945897715.1 of Chlamydia trachomatis. Classification (GTDB taxonomy): domain Bacteria; phylum Chlamydiota; class Chlamydiia; order Chlamydiales; family 2-12-FULL-49-11; genus JAJACQ01. The sequence continues at coordinate 9,138 of CAMDFS010000037.1, read as the reverse complement.
TTTTAAGCTTAAAAGCTCTGGGCTCTTCTCTCCATCTGCTTGGAAGGCTTACAAATGGACACCATTTCATTCTGGATGCAAAAAATGCTTATAAACAAGCTATTGATACATTTCAAGATGCTCCTACTGAGATCCTTGCAGAAACCTACTGGGATTACGGCAAGGTAAATATTTTATTAGCTAAGAAATCAGAGGAAGTTTCTGACTTAAGTATCGCTTTGAATGCTCACCAAACAGCTTGTACTTTAAATGAAAATTTGGGCCCAAGTTTTTGGAGCAGTTACAGTACCTGTGCCCTCTCTTTAGGAACGCAAATCAATGATTCAAAACTCTATCTTGAAGCAATTAAATTTCAAAAAAAAGCAATTGCTAAAGAATCTTCTAACTGGAAGCATTGGTATCAATTAGCAAGATGTCTATCAAAACTTTTCTACACATCTTCAGATGAAGATCATTTTCTCCAAGCAAATGAATCCTTCATCACAGCTGCTAAATTAAATTCTACTGGGGATGCATTCTATTTATCTTGGGCTAAATTATTATTTACCTCAGGAAAAAAGACAAAAGAGGTTAAAAGACTCTATTCAGCTGTGGAAAAATGTAGTTTTGCTCATACTCTCAGCTCTAAAAATCCTAAAACTTATTCTATTTGGTCTATCGCTCTTTCTGAGATTGGCAGCATCAAAGAAGAGCTTTCCTTGCTCTACGACGCTGAAAACAAAGCTCACGAAGGCTTTGGAGTTACTCCCATTGCAACAGATCTATATTTTGCTAAAGGATACTCCTTATTTGCTCAAGGAAACTATTTTGAGGATACAGACCTCTATCATCAAGCGATCGAAAAGTTCCAGGAAGGTCTCTCTGTTGATAGAACCTGTCATAAGCTATGGTACCACTTAGGTTACACCTACTCTTTACTTGCAAAATTAGAGCAAGATCCTTCTTATTACGAAAGAGCAATCAAATTCTTCACAAGAGCAATTCATTTAAATATGAAGAGCTCTTACCTGTTTGCTTACGCTCGGACATTACTAGAAGTTGCAGAATTCCAAAATGACGAAAGCATCTTATCCGATGCAATCACACACTTTCAGCAAGCAATTTCACTAAATAAAAATGCAATTTTTATCGAAACGGAGTCTTTATATCAATATGCTAGAGCTTTAGATTTATACGGCGACTTTAAAACAGATAAAACCTTTTATGTAGATGCTATTGATGTATTAAAGAAGATTCTTTTGGTAGACCCCTCTTATCCAAACATCCATCACAAGCTTGGAGTTGTCTATGATCACCTTGGGGAACTGTTAGAGGATCGAGAAATTTTAGAAAAATCTTTAATTCACTTTAAAATCGCAGAGAAAACCACTTTTGAAAATGCCGCTTTATTTGCTGACCATGCGATAACAAAAATTCATATGGCTGAAATTTCCCTATCTTCAGAGGAGCGTTACAACCTCTACAAAGAGGCTGAGTATAAGTTAATGCAATCTGCAAAACTTGGATTTACAGAGAGCTATTATCATTTAGCAGCCCTCTACTCGCTTTCTTGTGAGTATGAAAAATCGATTGTGTTTTTAAACAAATGCATTACATTTGATGCCATCCCCTCTCTTGATGATATTTTAGAGGATGAGTGGTTAGAAAACTTACGTCACACCGATCTTTTTAGAGATTTTATTGAGCAAATAAAAACTCACTAAACATAGACATTTAAAGAAAAAATCCTTATACTTTATCTACCGATATGAAAAAGGATTTTTTTTATGAATAAACGTTCGATGTGGTATTTAACTTTAATGGTAAGTACTTTTGTCCTTCTCAATACATTTCTACTCGATACCTCACCAAAAGAACCAAAGGGAAAAGAGTCTATTGCAAATATAGATATTTCAGATCTTCCTATCACAGCTTTAAAAAACACCCTTGGGTACACAATATGCTCCACAGTTTCCATTGGAGATTGTTATGTAACCTTATCTCCTGACAATTTACCTAAAACATTACTTCGAGACAATGACACTGTTCATTTAGTAAAGAGAAATGAAAATGGGATTTTGATTTACTCAGATAAAATCTCACCAGTTATCGAAAGTTATGCTCCTTTAAAAGATGGCGATACTTTCATCATCCTTTCTGACCTCTCTTCAGAGATGCCACAAATCTCAGTAGCTGTCTATAACAAAGATACAATCAATTTTAATCTTGACACTCCTACCTCTGATGGAATTGCTGTAATTGAAACAGTTGATGGGCTCTCTCTTGCTGGGCTCTGGAATAGCAAAACTTCCCTTCTTACAAATGTAGATAAACTTATTGATCTAAAGGATCTAATATCTGATAAAGGGATCTCTTATGTAAATGATAGTGAAAAGTATTACCTTCTAGAAAATGATCATATGCAAGTAGTTTTCTCTGATAAAGGTGGGGCGATCGCTGAAATGAACCTAAAACTTCATTCAAAAGCAAACCCAACTTCAGTGATTCAATCTGTTGCCATCGATAAAAAGATGCGTAAAGAATCTCCGCAAAATGATAAATTTCCCCTTCACCAAGCATATGTTGCAGATAATCTAGGTCACGCTATCTCTAAAGAGAGCGAGATAGGAGGATACACCCCCCTTTTAAGAAGAGATATCATAAGTGAAAATGGAAAAATTGCATTCAAAGTTCCTGCCAAGCACTACGCACTTGCCTTAAGACATACTAAGCGTGATGGGATCCCTACCTATTCAGTTACAAAATTTACAAAGAATTCCATTCAATTTAAAGGAAAGATTGAAGGTAAAGAGGTAACAAGGACCTATCAGATAGTTGATAGCGCCCCTTATACCATTGAAATGAAGAACTCTGTAAATGGGAATGTTCCCTCTCTTATGATCTCCTCTGGGATTCCTGAGGTGGAGATTGATTCTGGAAGCCCAGCACCATCGTTACTCTATTACAACTTTAATGGTAAAAAGATGAAGCTTGAGGTCTTTAAGCTCCCTAAAGATACTATTTCTGTAGAAAACATCTCCCCAAACTGGACTGCAAATGGCAATGGTTTTTTTACAACGATTTTAAATCCAAAAGGGGAAAATCCAAAAGGGATCACCACGATGAAAATCGATGGGAAAGATTGCCCATCAAGGGCCACATTAGTCGATGTGAACTTAAGTCTAAATCCAAAGGAAAAATTCCCTGGGTATGAGATTTTAACTCCCTATGAAAGCACTGTACTCCCTTCTCCCTATTATTTTTATGGAGGACCATTAGACAAAGCTGTCCTTTCAAATGTAGATAGCGCTTTAACTAATGATGTGACAGGGTCAAATCCTGAGTTTGTAAAAGCAATTACTGTAAGAGGGTGGTTAACCTTTATCTCAGATCCATTTGCTAAATTTATGAACATCATTTTGGATTTCTTCTATATGATCACTCATTCTTGGGGAATTTCAATCATTTTATTAACAATTACTCTACGTCTTCTTCTCTACCCTTTCAATGCAAAAGCGTTTAAATCGATGATAAAGATGAAGAACATCGCCCCAAAACAAAAAGAGATCGAAGCTAAGTATAAAGGTGACCCACAGAGGTTAAGAATGGAACTTTCGATGCTCTTTAGAAATGAGGGTGTAAATCCATTGGCGAGCATTTTACCAATGTTTCTACAAATTCCTTTCTTTATAGGGATGTTTGACCTCCTAAAGACAAAATTTGCCCTCCGTGGCGCAATGTTTGTGCCAGGATGGATTGATAACTTAACGGCGCCAGATTCACTCTTCTCATGGGGAATAAACATCCCATTTTTGGGGAATGAATTTCACCTTCTTCCAATCCTAGGGGCTTTAGCTATGCATTTTTCTCAGAAATTAACAAATAGCATGCAGCCTCCGAAAAAAAATCCTACAGACATGGAAAAACAGATGCAAACTATGGGACCAATCTTGACTTTTGTATTTTTGTTTGCTTTCTATAATTTAGCTTCTGGATTAAATATTTACCTCATTCTATCTTCGGTACTCGGTGTCTTGCAACAGTATGTTGTGAATAAGAAATTTGGAGAGAAAAAATCAGGTATTTCTGTTGTAAAAGGGTAAACTTTAAAAAAAGTTCAGTAAAATGAAAAAGCTCATTTACAGATAAATAGAAGTTAGTAAGAATAGCAATGTTTTAAATCAATAGGGCGGAATTTAAGTTGGAAGCATGGGATTCATTCATTGACTTCTTGGAGACAAAATACGGTAAAATTACAACTGATAAATGGGCCAGAAACTTGGAAGTGGTCCGTTTTGATGCATGTAATATCTTCATTAAATCAAATGACTTTTTTCAGACACAGTGGATCCAGGAGTATATCCTTCCCCTTGCTAAGGAGCATTTCTTAGACAGCAATGGCAAGTTCATCAGAATACATGTGGAGGCTGATGACAAAAAAAGCAAACCAAAAGAACCTCAAAAAGAAGTGTTGGTAAACTTCACATCAGACACAAGCTATCCTTCGGCAACTTTTGACTCATACTACCCCTCTGAAGAAAACTCCTTCTCCTATAAAGCTTTAGCAAAAATTTTTGGGTATGACACTATAAAGGGTTCTTTAACAACACTGCCAGAAGACGCTCCGAACCCTGTCTATATCTATGGACCAAAAGGCTCAGGAAAGACCCATCTATTGATGTCGATAAAGACCCTTTTAGAGCGTCATGGATTAAATGTTTTCTATGTAAACGCTGACACTTTTACTGATCATGTTGTTCACGCTATTCGTTTTGGCAAAATGGATACTTTTAGAAAAACCTATAGAAATATAGATGCTTTGATCATCGATGATATTGAAGTCCTGAGTCGTAAAAATGCAACTCAGGAGGAATTCTTCCACACCTTCAATACTCTTCAAACAACGGGGAGAATGATCATCTTAAGCTCGATGTTTAGCCCAAGGAAGCTTGAGGGCATTGAGGAGCGTTTAGTTAGTCGGTTTGAATGGGGCCTTTTGTTAAACATCGAAGTCACAAAAGATCGAGCGATCAGAACTCATCTTTTGGAAGAAAGACTAGATTTCCTCCACCTTATTATTGATAAAGAGACAAAAGAGTTTTTACTAGAGCATTTTACCTCTTGCGATTCCTTAGCTTTTGCCATTGAAACCCTTTCTAAAACCTCAATTTCAGACTCTATCTCCATAAATGGCGCTAGACCCGCCCTAGAAAGACTTATCAAGCAAAAGATTCTAGATGGATTAAGCGCTGAGAAAATTCTAGAAGAAATCGCTAAAATCTTTGGTATACGGGTGATTGACATGCAAAGCAAAGCACAAACCAGAGATTGTGTCCTCCCAAGGCAATTTGCGATGTTCTTCCTTCGCCATGAATTAAAAATGCCTTTTATGAAAATTGGATATATCTTCAAAAAAGATCATTCAACAGTAATGACCAGCATTAAACAAATCGAAAATAATGTTAGTAAAAATCATGAAGAGACAATGTATTATATCAATGCAATCTCAAGATCATTGATAAAAGTTCGAAGCGGCTTAGAAGCCGCTTCTTTATAAAAAACATCTAGATTTTGATGTAAGAATCACCAGGTTTAGAACCACCAGTTGGCGGACCACTCTTTGGACCACTTTTTGGACTAGCTCCACCACGAGGACCCATCCCACCAGGACCCATTCCAGGACGACCACCAGGTGCTGTTGGAAGTTTAGGACCGTCACGCTCTTTATCGTAAGTTCCTGCAAAAATCTTTGCAGCTACTGATCTCCATGTCTCCACAGCTTCCACAAATGCTGGGGCAAACTTCTTTAACGCATCAACTGCTGCATGGGACATCTCAAGAACTGCGTGCATCAAAATTAATTCTTCTTTAGTAGCTACTCCCACTCCACCACCGGCCATTAAACCACCAAGCATAGAACCTTCAAGGATTGTCTCATAAAGCAACAATTTAGATTTCATATCCCCTGGAAGTCCATCCAAAATTGGCGAGTATAAATAGAGGCGATCAGAATGAGGCTCATAGGTTAAATGCAAAGAAAACGTATTATCGATCCCTAAAATGCATGTTTGATTTTCATCAAACGCTAACCCTTCTAGATTTAATTCCTTACCGAATTCTATCAAATTTTGTTCGGCATTTTCTAATGACATTTATCCTCCTTACGAGATACTTTCTCAATATATTATTCTATTCATTCTCTTTAACGAACTGTTGACATAACATAGCATTTCTGTTGATTATTTCCTATATTTTTTTCTTATCTACCCCTTCAGAATGTCTTAGAGTATACCCTTATTCCACCCAATTTGAAATAAATAACAAGAAAAAAAACACTTTTCTAGATAATATTTTTACCCCCCTTATAAGTAAGGAGTTGTGCTAAGAATTGACTTTCTCTATTGCTTTATGTTATTATGGATAACTATTAGATTTAAGGTCCCCATGAAAAAATTGCATCTTCTATTATTACTGTTCTTTATAGGTTGTTCAAAAGCTTCCTCCCAAAGCGATCAAGTGCGTTATCATGATGATGGGTTAGCAAAACCAAAAGTGGCCGTCATAAAAGTAATAGACACAAGCACTCACAACTTAGATTGGGACCTATCTACTGAATTCACAGAAATTCTATTGGAACAGTTATTTTCTAGATCTAAATTTTACATCACTGATGATTTTCAGATGATTACCAGCGCGCAGTTAAAAAAATTAGAGCTTTCACCTTTTTCTGAGGATATGAGTTGGCTTTTAGAGATGAATAATTCTTCAGAATTTGTTCTATTTACAGAAGTATTGGATCACAAGATAGAAACTCAAAACCAGATAACATACAACCCCCTTACGCACCTAAAAACCCTCCATCTATCCGTAAGAGTTTGCGTGTTAGATATTAGAAAAAGTGTGCCAAAAGTTGTTCTTCAGGAAATTATCACCAAGGAGTACACCATTGCTTTTAATTTTGGCTCCTATAGTGAGGAAGGGTCTGTAATAAGTAAAAGTACATTTGCACTCTCTCCCCTTGGATTGGCGCATAAAAACATCGTTTCGGAGATGACAAAAGAGGTGGAGGATTACATCTTAATAGCCCAATCTAATGTTTATGATTGAAAAAAGCTCCCATGAACTTTTAGCAACCTATCTATTAAGCTCTCTTTTTTATTTCCTTATATTTTTAGTTACAAGTTATTTTGCTAAGATGAAAGGATTTCTCTCACTTCCATTTAAGCGGTTTTCAGGAATGTGCACCTCTGGATTAGATGTTTTTTTTAATATTCTATTTTTCATCCTCTCTTTTGGTTCTACAGGGTTTCTTATTGCCATGCTTTCTTCGAAGGGTTTGCCTCCCTCTCTATTTCATCAAATAGCCATCCCTCTCTTTCCATTTGTAATTAATACATTCCTTATATACTTATATGCATGCTTAAACTCGAAATTTCACCCTAAAGGGCTTATTAAGGATACCCTTTATCCAGGAACCAAAAGTATTTCCAATGACATTGGAGATGGATTTCTCTCTTTACTGTTATCTCTCCCCCCTCTATTTGCATTTATAAGTTTAATAGAAGCCCTTTTCATATGGTTGAACTTTCAAAAAGGAGTGGGTCAAGATGCGGTAAATTTCCTTATCCACGCAAAAGAAAACCCGATAAGTTTGACTATGGCTTTAATTAGTATTGTTATAGGCGCCCCAATGATTGAAGAGTTTTTGTTTCGTGGCGTGATGCAATCTTTTCTCAGAAAAAAAGCAGGTGCAATCGCTTCTATTATACTCACCTCAATATTTTTCAGTATTTTTCATTTTTCCTTGTCTCAAGGATTGCAAAATATTGCCATAATCATGAGCTTGTTTATTTTAAGTGTGTATCTAGGATTTGTTTATGAAAAAACAAGATCTCTTTTTGCATCAATAACTTTACACGTGACATTCAATGTAATTAATGCTATAAAAATAATATTTTACAGTAGTTAATTTAGGTGATTTTTTGCATTCAACTTTCCACATTAAGAGTTTTGCTACTTCTGATGTAGGTCTTGTCCGGCATAACAACGAGGATGTTGTGAAGATGCTTGAGAAGCAGCATTTCTATATCTTAGCAGATGGGATGGGAGGGCATAACGCTGGAGAAATTGCCGCAGAAAAAGCTTGTGAATATATGTGTCATCTTATTGAGAGTCTTCCCTTAGAAAATCTTACTGTAAAGGATATTCCAGCTCTTGGTGAGCAGCTTTTATCTTTGATGCATAAAACAAATCTTTGGGTTCATCACCTAAGTTGTAAAACTCCGGAATTATTTGGAATGGGGACAACTTTATGCTCTCTTCTTTTTTTTAGAGATTATATGTTCTCATCTCATGTTGGGGATAGCAGAATATACAGGTTGCGGGATGGGGTCCTTACAAGAATCACCTCTGATCACCTTACAGGAAACAAGTACCGGGAGCCTTTGAGCAAAAGAGAGCGGAAGCAATCACTTACTCAAGCAATTGGGACAAGTCTTGAGGTAAAACCATCCCTATTAAAAGCAGAAGCTAAAGTTGGAGACATTTTTTTAATGTGTAGTGATGGTCTATCTGATCTAGTAAAAGATGAAGAGCTTGAGAAAATCCTTCAAACACACATATCACTAGAGGGTGCAAGTAAGTTTCTTATAGAGCTTGCTAAAAGCCGTGGTGGTCATGATAACATCACCCTTCTTCTAACAAAGCTCTACTCAAAGCAATAAATTTTTATTTTAAGGATGCTTTAAACTGCTCTGCCTCTTTTAGGATCATATTCTTCCAATAAGAGAAGTATAGCTTAGAATAATTAAATTCCGTCTCACTAAACTCAAGAAGCTTTTCATCTAAAAACTCTGGGGTAATCTCTTCCCACTGCTTGACTACAATTACAGGAAGATCTCGATACATCGAATCATTTCCTACAGCTTCTTTCAAAGTTCCTTTTACAAAGGGCCTAACAATAGGAATAGAACCCATTAGGAGCGCTTCCCACGTTCTGTGGCAATCCAATCCGTTTCCACTTGGGGATAAACAAAAAGCATGCTCTTTTAAATCGGTTAGATATTCAAGATAATTTCTGTTTTTTATCCAATGTACATAGGGTTTGTTTGAAAAAAAATCTAACACATGTTGCCGTTCTTGGGTAAAGGTGGCTGGAGT
>CAMDFS010000036.1 GCA_945897715.1 Chlamydia trachomatis | reverse complement strand
GTTATAAAACCAGGTATACTCAGCCTGGAGTTTCCAACCATCATGAAAAGTATTGAATCCTAATCCAGCCTTGAATCCACTTTGAACAGGAAATGCTGTCTTGATCCAACTGGCTTTTTTTTCTGTTGTAGAATTTGTCGTGAGGAGGAACATCCCATTTTGATAAGGAGCCCAAAAAGTATAGGATCCATCTAAAAAAATAGACATACCCTCCTCTTCGCTAGGATACTGCGGGGGAGGGACAGCATAATATTCCTTTTGAGGAACGGCCGTTTTTTCAGCGCAATAAACAAAATTACAAGCGCATAGGAAGGTAAGTAGAGAGGTTTGAGTTTTTTTGATGGATATCACACTAAAATTCCTTAAGTTATAGACAAATGCATTTGCAACTCTTTAATTGATTAGAAACTTATCTTTGCGCTAGCTGTAGCGCCCTGCATTGAGTAGTTACCCATAACTCCCATTGGTCCAAAAAAAGCTTGGAATCCGTTATGTGAGAAATAGGTTTGAAGTTCCCATGATAGATCAATACATAGAGAACAGTTTGTCCAAGCTGACTCCCAACGAAGACCAAGGCTTGTTTCTATCATTGGCTCAACATTGTAAAAGTTATCTACTTGGTTGAAGGAATAAGCTAAAGCAGGATCTATTGGAAGGGTGTCATATTCTTTTTGATATAGTTCATGATTAACAACTAGCAATGATGCACCTGATGAAATATAAAGAGCCCACGCATCAGTGAAGAAGTAAGAGGCTTCGCACCCAGCGTATGGCCCAATTCCCCACCAGTTTTGCTGCCATCTAACTTCTTCTGAAACCGCTACTGAATTGCCATCGTCACCAATTTCAGTCATAGAAAGATTTTGAGTTTCCCAAGTGCCTAAAAGACCTAACCACGGACAAAGAGTTAAGTAGTGTCCTGCAAAAAAGGATCTATCAAGCTTTGCATCAACTCTGTTGAATTGGCCTGTCCATTTTGAAGAGATTGCACTGTAGGAGTTAGACGAAGTTTCAAACGTTGCTGCATATATATCGGCAGGATCTAATGTGTTAGCTGTTTGTTGTGGTGAATTGTTGAACCAGGCGTAGTTTAATCTAATCATCCAGCCGTCATGCATAGTATTTGCCCCGAGTCCAACTTTGAAACCATTTGCTCCTTCAATGATAGGTCTAATGATATTACCTGGATTATTTGCGGGAGCATTATTTCCAGAGTAAGCAATGTTTAGCCCTTCTTGGTAAGGGACCCAGAAAGTATAGGCACCTTGGATATAGAATGGAAGAGTGTCATCCCCCACTGGATTTTTCGCTGGTGCAACAGCATACGGAACTTTTTGTGTGTTAGCTTCAGTTGCAAACAACCCTGATGAAAAATAGCAATGAGTTAAAGCAAATAACGTAATTAGTTTTCTTTGTTTTATTGACATTTATTCATTTCCCCTTTTAAAAAGCCTTAATCTGTTCATTACAGGATAAGGATAATAATAGGCAAATGAAATTAATAGTTTAATTAAAAATTAGGTTTTATTCATCTAACATAAGGTTTAACTTCCGGGCTAGACACTTATTTTTACACCAGCTGTTAAGCCTTGCATTGAATATTTTCCCATAATTCCCATTGGATATTGAAAGGATTGGAATCCGTTATGAGAGAAATAGGTTTGCAGTTCCCATGATAGATCAATACATAGAGCCCATTTAGTCCAGAATGACTCCCAGCGAAGACCAAGACTTGTTTCTATCATTGGTTCAACATTGTAGAAGCTATTTTTCAGATTGAAATCATAGTCTAAAACTGTGGCACCCTGTACTTTATATTCTGCTTGAGAGGGGCAATGATTGGCAAGCAGCATTGCTCCGCCAGATGAGATATAAAGAGCGCAGTTATTTGTGAAATAATAAGAAGCTTCACAGCCTGCATATGGTCCAATTCCCCACCAATTTTGTTCCCATCTAACTTGCTTGTTAACATTTTCGATCTGGCCTTCAAATTCAAGGTCATTTGCATTAACATTTTGAGTATCCCAAGCGCCTAAAAGACCTAACCATGGGCGAAAAGCTAAATAATGTCCAGCATAGAAAGACCTGTCAAGCTGACCATCAATTCTATTGAATTGATTAGACCATTTTGAAGAAAGTTCGAGAATCTGATGGTTAGAGCTACCATCAAATGCTTGACGATAGGCTAAATTTGGAATTAATGGATTAGCAGCCATTGCTGGGGCATTGTTGAACCACGTGTAGTTGAATCCAACCATCCAACCATCATGCATAGTGTTGGCTCCGATTGCTACTTTAAACCCGTTGCAGACCTCTATGTTTGGTCTAATGATATTACCTGGAATAGATGCAGTGCCAGAATGTCCTGAGTAGGCAAGGTTCATTCCTTCTTGGTAAGGTACCCAGTATGTATAAGCAGCTTGGATATAGAATGGAAGGGTATCATCGGCCAATGGATTTTTTGCTGGTGCAATAGAGTACTGATTTGTTTGTGTGTGAGTGTCATCTGCAAACAATCGTGTTTCAGTACAGCAATTAGTTAAAGCAAGTAAGATGATAAGTTTTTTTAGTTTAAGATGCACTTTTACTTCCCCGTTAAAAAATATGAATATTTTGATTATAGATAGAAAGAAATAATTTGCAAATAAAATTTAAAAATTATTTAGAAGCTGCAATGTATTCCAGCAACTAGTCCTTGCAAGGAGTAATTTCCCATGATGCCCATTGGTCCATTATAGCCGAGGATTCCGTTGTGGGAGAAGTAGGTTTGTACCTGCCAGCCAAGATCGATACGGATTTTTGCATCATTTAAATAGTTTTCATAGAAGAAGCCTATGGATAGATCTAGCATAGGCTCTACGTTTGAAAATTGATTGGTGCTGTTATACTGGTTTGAGCTAGAAAGCTGGATGACTTTATGTTGAGCAAGTAATAGGGAAGTGCCTGCTTGGAGAAAGGATGCCCAGTTACTGGTGTAATAATAGTCTGCATATGTTCCTACATAAGGGCCTATTGCCCACCACTGCTGTTGTAGTCTATTTTTATGGACAGTATTTGGAGGGGTGTTTTTAGTTAAGTTAAAATTGAGATATTGGTTTTCCCAAGAGGCTAATAATCCGGCATTAGCGGTAAATGATACATAATGACCAGTATATATAGCTCGTTCTAAAGAGAGGTCTATGCGGTTAAATTGATTGTTAAATTGGGAGTAGAGTTGATTGTAGGTGGTAGTAGTGTTGCTAAAGTTGGAGGTGTATAAGAGGCCACCTATTAACTGGGATCTTTTTAAAAGGGCGTTATTATAAAACCACTGATAATTTCCAGTTATGGACCAATCATCATGGAATAGGGAAGAGGAGGCCCCTATTTTAAAGCCACTAGTAGCATTTAAGGGAGGGGTGATAAAATTACCAGCAAGGCCGGGGGTTCCGATGGTAGAGGCTAGGATCATCCCTTCTTGGCTGGCTAATTGATAGGTGTAGAAAGCTTTTACTTGGTAGAAAGATTCTTTTCTATTTGCTAAAAAATTTGTGAATGTAGTGGGGTCTTCTTGTGAAGTATTTGCTTCAAGAATAGTCCCTAGTAAAAGAAATAGAGAAACAAATAGAGCTTTTTTGAAACTTGTTTTGCTTAACAAAATTAGATTTTTTACGTAATTAGCTTTATTTGAAAAAATCGATATTGGAAAGAAATTTAATGTAAGTGAAAGTGGAGTTTGTGTCATTAGTTTGTCCATTTTAGCAGATTTTTTAAAGAAGTTTAATCGAAAAAAAAAGCTAGAGATTTCTCTCTAGCTTTTTTAATCTATCATAAGGTCTAGCTTAGGATTAGAAGCTTACTTTTACAGCAGCTGTTAAACCTTGCATTGAGTAATTACCCATAAGTCCCATTGGTGAATCAAATGATTGAAATCCATTATGTGAGAAATATGTTTGAAGTTCCCATGACAGGTCGATGCATAGAGCCCATTCAGTCCAGAATGATTCCCAACGAAGACCAAGACTTGTTTCAATCATTGGCTCAACATTGTAGAGATTATTTTTTTGATTGAATTCATAGGTTCCAACAGCGTTACCTTCCATTTCATATTCTGCTTGAGTGAGGCAATGATTAGCAAGAAGCATTGATCCACCTGATGAGATGTACAAAGCCCACTCGCTTGTGAAGAAATAAGAAGCTTCAACACCAGCATATGGTCCAACTCCCCACCAACTTTGCTGCCATCTAACTTGCTCGTCAACTACTATTGACTGAGATTCATTTTCATTTTCATTTGCATCAAGATGTTGATTATCCCAAGCGCCTAGAAGACCTAACCATGGACGGAAAGTCAAATAGTGTCCTGCATAGAAAGTTCTATCAAGCTGTCCATCAAGTCTGTTGAATTGATTTGACCATTTTGAAGAGATGCTATTAATTGTATCGCCAGAGTCATCAAATGTTGAAATGTATGTTCGACCATCAAGGAATTTATTAGTAGCCATTGCTGGAGAAATATTGAACCAAGCATAATTTAATCCAACCATCCAACCATCATGCATAGTGTTAGCGCCGATTGCTACTTTAAAACCGCTGCATCCATTGATGCTTGGGCTAATGATATTACCTGGAAGATCTGCAGTAGCGTTAGTTCCTGAGTAAGCAAGATTCATCCCTTCTTGGTAAGGTACCCAGAATGTGTAAGCAGCTTGGATATAGAATGCTAACGCATCTTCTCCACCTGGATTTTTAGCTGGTGCAACAGAGTACTGTGCTTTTGGTGTGCCATTTGTATCTTCACCTGCAAAAACAGAAGTTGCGGTAAAGCAACTAGCTAATGCAAATAAAGGTATAAGTTTTTTTAGTTTAGTGTTCATTCCCTTTATTCTCCCTTTCAATTAGGTTTTTTTTAGTTTTGTTAAAATAATAAGTTCATCTTTTCAAACATTACAACAAGAATATCTTTCTATTTAAAAACTGTCAATCTTTTTTACCTAAAAATCCTTATCTTAATTGAGATTATTTCTTTGTAGTAACTTCTAAGCCAATATAGGAGCGGTGAAGAAGAAATATAAAGAAAATAAAACAATGAAAAAAAACCGGGTAAATTTCATCAATTTATCCATAAAATTATGAGCATTAATGAAAGAATTGAGGCAAGAATGTATTAGACCTCTTGCCTCAATGAAATTTCTCTTAAAAAATCTCTCTGGTTTAGAAACTTACTCTTGCTCCAAGAGTTAGACCCTGCATGGAGTAATTTCCTGTGCCCACTTGACTTAAGCGTGCGTGGTTGAAGTAGGTTTGTGTTTCCCAAGAAAGGTCTACGCATAGCCCCCAATTTGGCCACGCTCCATCCCATCGGATGCCTAAAGAGGCTTCAAGCATTGGTTCCATGTCATTGAACTCCTCAAACATGTTTGAAAGTACACTTGTACGGGTAAGGTTGCTTGCAACATTGAAAGCGCCGGCTGTCATTTGATGGTTCGATAAGAGCATTCCAACACCAGAGGAGATAAATCCACAAAACTCGTCTGTGAAATAAAAGGATCCTTCTGCACCAGCATAAGGTCCAACTCCACACCAAAGCTGGTGTTCGCTAATTTCTTGAATTTGAGGTGTAGGGGGAGTAGTTGTTTGGTATACATGTAGATACTCTTCATCCCAAGCAATTAAAAGGCCTAGCCATGGACGCAATGCAATATAGTTTCCTGCATAGAATTGTCTGTCTAATTGTGCATCAATTCTATTAAATTGGTTTTGAAATTGAGTCTTAAAGGAGTCGTAATATGTCCCAGGCATAATAGGAAAGTGACTAAAGTAATCACTTCCTACAACTGGAGCCTGTGAAAGACTTGGTTTATTATAAAACCATGCATAATTCATTCTAACCATCCAACCATCATAGGTTGTATTAGCCCCAGCACTAAGTTTAAAACCACTTTGACCAGTAATAACAGGAGTAATCACGCCACCTTGGACTGTAGCCGAGCCAAGATTCATTGCAACATCTGTATTTTCTTGATATGGAACCCAATAAGTATAGTAAACACCAAGGTAGAAGTTTAAAGAATCTTCTCCGTAAGGATTTTTTGCTGGAGGGACAGCATATTGAGTGTTTGATGGATCATTAGCGGGTGCTCCATACAATGAGGTTGCTG
Organism: Chlamydia trachomatis; assembly: GCA_945897715.1. Lineage (GTDB taxonomy): Bacteria > Chlamydiota > Chlamydiia > Chlamydiales > 2-12-FULL-49-11 > JAJACQ01. The sequence goes on along the minus strand of CAMDFS010000036.1, from coordinate 6,620 downwards.
TAAAACAACTCATTATCGAAAAAACAGCTAGTGTATTTTTAATTTTTTTATTCATGGGTTTCTTCCTTTGAATGCAAGCATTCTTTTTTTAAATATATTAAACCAAGAGTATATTTCTATTTAAAAACTGTCAATCTTTTTTATATAGAAATCTTTTATCTTAATTTTCTTAGAAGCTTACGATTAGACCAGCTGTTAGCCCTTGCATGGAGTAATTCCCTGTTCCTTGTTGAGTTAAGTTAGCATGGCTAAAGTAGGTTTGTGTTTCCCAGGATAGATCTAAAGATAGGCCCCAAGTTGTCCACATTTTCTCCCATCGAACACCTAAAGAGGCTTCTAGCATTGGTTCCATGTTATTATACTCATTGAAATTACCTGCAAACCGACCAATAGGTATCACACTGCTGTTAGTATTGAAATAGGTTGTTGTTATTTTATGATTTGATAAAAGCATTCCAAGACCAGAAGAGATATATCCACAAAACTCGTTAGTAAAGTAATAGGATCCAACACAACCCGCATAAGGGCCAATACCCCACCAATTTTGATGTATTTTAATCTCTTCAGTAAAATTGGAAGACCCCACGACATCAGGGGTTGTCTGGAATATGTTTAAGTATTCCTGATCCCAAGCAGCTAAAAGACCTAACCATGGACGAAATACAAAATAGTTCCCAGCGAAAAACTCTCTATCTAATTGAGAGTCAATTCTGTTGAATTGATTCTGGAAACAAGTGCTAAATGCGTTATACAATGGGAGAGGAAGCAGCCCGTAGTAGCTGATGTAGGGTGTGCTTGCAACCGCAGCCTCCTCAAGAGATGGTTGATTATTGAACCATGCATAATTTAGCCGTACCATCCAACCATCATGAGTTGTGCTGGCACAAGCATTGAGTTTAAATCCACTTTGGCCATTCATAGCAGGAGCAATTACTCCACCCTGAACGGTAGCTGATCCAGAAGTAATGGCTACATTAATAACGTCCTGATAAGGCACCCAATAGGTATAAAAAGCGCTGATAGAAAAGTTTGGGGCATTTTGCTCCAGGGAATGTGTTCCTAGAGGCACTGCATTTTCAGCAAAAAGTGATGGCGCCATATAACAATTTGTTAAGAGAAATAGAGCGAGTTTTTTTTTAAGTATTGGATGCATTTGTTTTTTCCTTTTTGTTAAGAAGTTAATTTTTCATTAAATGGAGGAGTTTATCCATTCCATGGATCCATGAGATAGAATAATCCCCAAGTTTATTAGTGAGAACATACCAACCAGCCCATAAAAGAATGAGGCCGAGTAATGATTTTAACGGCATCCCTAAAAAGGAGATTTGCACATTGGGGGCAAGTCTATTGGCAATTCCTAGAAATGACTCAGCCATTAATATTGCAAGCAAGGAAGGGGCAGAAAGCTGAAGCGATACGGCAAATATTTGGTGCATGAGTGTGGTAAGTTCATGCCAGAAGGGGTTGTTCTTGCCATAGAAAGCAGAAGGTAAAAATCCATCGACTGGGAGTGCTTCAAAAGAGTCCCCTATTGCAGAGAAAAATAGTAAAGGTCCACCTAATGCAAAAAATATCACGATAAGGTAGTAGTTCATCATGATACCAATGGAGGAAACTTGAGTTTGGGTCGTGGCGTCTTGACCCATCATGCTTGATGCACCTCGTGCATAATCGATAAAGATACCAGCACTTTGAGCAATAAAGAAGGGGACAGAGCACATATAGCCTAGAAGAAATCCAATCATGATTTCTTTCAAGGAAAAGAGGATAAGCCAAGATTTAAGGTGTTCAAAATCCATTCTGCTATTTAGCAAGATAGTAGGCAAAAAAACAAAGGTAAGAGACATACCGAGAGCGACCCTTGCCATCGCTGGAATTAATTTTGCTCCAAGAAATGGTGCGATAGCGCAAATAGGGGCAAGGCGCATAAAACCTAGGAGGAGGAGGAGCCATAACTGTTGATAATCAAGTCCTTTGATGTTGGCAATGAGATTGACAAAGCTTTCATCCATAACATTGCTACGTGCCCCATTTGTAAAAATTCAAAAAGATGGAATTTGCAAATTGGACAATTTGCCCTGCTAAAAAGCCGCCCATCATAAACAAGGTCATGATCACGGCAACTAATTTTATTGTAAAAGAAAGTGTCTGTTCTTGGATTTGTGTTGCTGCCTGAAAGATTGCAACAGTTAAACCAAAGATCATACTAATTAAAATAGGGGGCCCAGATAATATTAAGATTAATAGGAGCGCTCGATAGGCTAATTGGACAACTTCTGCTTGAAACATATTTGCTACCTATAAGATAAGACTACACCTTCTACAAGTAGTGTCCATCCATCGATCATCACTAATAGTAAAAGCTTTAAAGGGAGTGCAATAGTTAAAGGTGATAACATCATCATCCCCATTGCAAGTAAGATATTTGATGTTACAAGATCTATTACAAAAAATGGTAAATAGATTAAAACACCAATTTCGAAAGCACCTTTTACTTGAGAAGTAATGTAAGAGGGGATTAAGACGATAAAATCTTTAGGCTTTAGCTCTTTTTGATAGGTAGGGGGAAACTTTTTCTTCGCAAGTTTATAGAAATAGTCTCTATGCTTTGCAGAGCAATTTTTTGATAAGAAAATTCTTAAAGGCTCTTTTGTTTTGTCGACAACACCGATGATATATTGGGCTGTTTCGGCAGTAAATACCTCGCCACCTTTTGGAGCTTTATCCTTGATATAGTCTTCCCCAGCTTCATACATTGCAAGGCCTGTAGGAAACATGACGTAAACTGCCATTAATATCGCTATTCCGTTAATGACCTGGTTTGGAGGGGAGTTTTGGACTCCAAGGGCTTGTCTGAGCAGGGATAAAACGATCACCATTTTTAGAAAAGAGGTTAATAGCATTACTGCATAAGGCATGATTGTCATTGCGGCAATCACAGCAACTTGGGTAACTACAGCTGGTTGCTTAACAGCAGAGGTCTCTCCTAGTTGTGATCCAACATCACCATCGGCACCAAATACCCCAAAAGGGATACATATAAATGCTATAACTAGCAAAGTTAAAAGATGTTTCATTTTAAAACGAGTCATAACATTCCTGTATACACTATTTTCCTATTAAGAGCTAGTTTTCGTTTTTCCAAAATTTAGTTGTAATCGATGTTTAAGTAAAGGGAACTATAATTCCATCTTACAGATAGGGCAGGTAAGGTTTTGTCTATCTTGAACAATTGTATCAAACCATTGTTGAATACATGGATAATGAAAGAAATGTCGTATGCCATTAGGTGTAGTATGATTAAAGAGAATTTGATCGGGAGTAAAAACTTCGTAACAAATTGGACAAATTGGATCATTTGTTGTGTCGGTTTCTCTTGCTATGGATCTGCCTAGGGCTAATTTTCTTTCCACTAATGTATCTTTTTCTAGTGTTTTTTTTTGATCTATGCTTTGTACTACTAGTACTATTGCATCTATGAAAACAATTCCGATTGCAACTGTTATTTTTGCTAATACTGCGGCTGCTAATTGCATTATTAATATTAATGCTTGTTCGGATTCTGTGTCTTTTGTCCCTAGAAAGTCTTTTTCAGTTACATCTAATGTAGGGAGCAACTGATTAGTTCTCATGCTTTGATTTATTGTTGTTCCTAGAATTATAACTAACGAAGCAAGAATTATTATAGTTAGTATTGGATCTACTTGAGGGACTTCCCCTGCTCTTAGCAGCATCACTATTGGTGTGAATACTCCTAATGCTAATAATACTGTTTCTATACATACTGCTGAAATGTTTTCCGTCATTGATTTTGTTCTAACAATTAGGAGATCTGATTTTTGAGCTAACATTGTTGTGTTATATTCAGGATTTATGCAGTTGCTTGCTAAGAATTTAAGCGCAAGACTTTTTACACTTTCATCATTTGGGCATGTACCAAAAGTATTATTTATTTCTAAAGTGGTAGACCCGCTTGTTGCACATAATGCTAACATAGGGGTTAAAAAATTTTCAATTTTCATACTGTCTTAACCTCTAAAGAATTTATTTATTGATAGTTTTACAGTTTAATCAATTATATTCAAACAAATAAGTATTGCTTGAAGAGATCATAACCTCAGCGTCATGAAATATAAAGTATTTTTTTTTACTTCCGTCTTTGGGGAGTTGTTGCGGTACATTCTTGGGTTCACCTTCAAGTACCTCCTGATAGACTATTACATTGACTTTTGAGCATTCTAAAGTGTATACTAAAACACAAATTTCATTGGAGATGAATATGAAGGATGAAAATAAAATATCATTTTTTGCTGCAGTATTGATGAGTATTAATATCATGGTTGGAGCAGGTATTCTTGTGGCGGTAGGTCCTATGACTAAAATGGCAGGAAATCTTAGCTTTCTTGGGTGGCCTTTAACTGCATTACTCCTTTTTCCAATCATTTTAGGTCTTGCTAAAGCTTCCCACCTCTTTCCGGGTGCAGGTGGCTTTTACCATTACTGCTCTTCTGGAATCAACCCTTTAGCTGGTGTTATTGCGCATTGGGTGTACATTTTAGGTTACATGGGAGCTGCAGCAAGCCTTGCAACGGTTTTACGTGGTGGTATATCTGATATATCCGGAAACGATTTTATTAAAAATTACCCACTTGTATTCAATCTTCTTTTAGTCTCATTCTACACTTTAATTAATCTAATCTCTGTTGACAAAATTAGCAAACTGCAAAGTATCGGCACCTTACTTAAAATCACTCCATTTGTCGGAGTAATTGCTTTAATGGCATTTTATTACAATCCTGAACTTACATTTAATATCAGTGCTTTAAGCAATATCACTAAGACTTTTTCTACTGCCATCTTTGCTTATTTGGGATATGAAGCATGTTGCAGTATTGGTGGAATCTTAAAAGATGGACCTTCAAAAGTAGGCTCTGTTGTCATCACTGCATTTTTAGTCACCGTGACTCTTTATACCCTTCTTCACTTAGGTCTTCTTTTTATCATGGGAGGGGAGAATCTTGCAACATATGGCGCTATCGGCTTCCCACATTTTTTAGGACTTTCTCCAACTGTTGGTGCCGCTGTTCAGGTAGGGATTTCTTTTGCCATCTTATTTAGTTGGACAAACTCAATTTTAAGCATAAGCTTGGGAAATATCACTAATATTTACACTTTAGCAAAAAATCGTCTTATTTTAGGTAGCCAATTTTTGAGTCAAGTGAACAAACATCAGCGTCCCCTTTATATTGCTATTCTACATGGAATCATCTTATTTGCTTATATAACTGCTGTTAAAGACGTTGAGATTCTATTCGCTTTAACCAATGTATGCGTAGGGATGGCGATGAGTTTAACAATGCTTTCTGTGTTTTTGGCTATACTAAAAGAAAAGAAATATCAGCAACTGATTATTCCTATTCTTTCTTTTGTCTCTTGTGCAGCTTATCTATACTTCAGTTTTCTTAAAATTCCAAACATTTTTTATATTCTTCCTATCGCTTTGGGGTTATTAATAGCCATTATAATGTTTAAAATGCAAAAAAATAGGTAGCGGCTTTATCATTTGAGATTACCTGCAATATTAGACCTCTTCCGTAAGTATATTTGCACGCTAAAATCGCCTGTTTTGGCATCTTTATGGATAAATTTTTCGACCATATGTTCACATATGGTCGAAAAATTTATCCATAAATCTGCTCAAAAAATATCGATTTTTTCAGGTATAGCTAGTTACGCAAGAGGTCCATTATTTTTATTTCCTATTCTTCTATTTGCTTTGGAGGCACCATCTTCCCCATCCATCCCTAATGAGACTCTGCTAACCTATACCCCTTGGCTTACCGGGCCGTTTCTTGCACCCACTTCGAACAACATGGAACCAAACCATCCAGCTATTCAACCATCTTTAACGGTTTTTAATACATACGGAAGTTACAATTCTAATTGGGGTATAACAAAACAAGAAAGTGTATGGGCTATTAATCCTCTTATCGATTTCCAATTTGGAATTACGAAAAATTTTGGGATAGAAGCTCTTGTCTCGTTTATTTCAAACTTCACAAAAGGGAAGAGTGCAAACTATTTTCAGGATACGATCGTGTTTTTTGGCTATCAGGTATCAAATGATATAAAGGGCTCCTGGATACCAGATTGTAGGCTGTTACTTCAGGAGACCTTTCCTACTGGGAAATACCAAAAACTAGATCCAAGTAAAGAGGGGATCGATTCTACAGGATTTGGCTCATTTCAAACTGGCCCTGTGGTTGCATTTCGCAAACTCTTTTATCTGCCAGAGAGTTTTTTTTCTTTAGAGTGGAGTCTCACGTATCTTTTTCCATCGTCTGTGGATGTTAAAGGTTTTAATAGCTATGGAGGGGGTTATGGAACAGATGGAAAGGTGCTCCCTGGTCAAACTCTTGTGGCATTTTTATCTGGAGAATACTCTATTAACCAAAGATGGGCTCTAGCATTTGATTCTGAATTGCTTTATCAGAGTAAATCTCAATTTACTGGTCAAGCCGGTGTAACAAGCTCTGGTACAATTGCAAATACAGAACTTCCCAACTCTCTTCAAATTAGCTTTGCCCCTGAATTTGAATATAATTTTAATATAAACTCTG
>CAMDFS010000035.1 GCA_945897715.1 Chlamydia trachomatis | reverse complement strand
CTTCGTCGTCTTCGTCGTCTTCGTCGTCTTCGTCGTCTTCGTCGTCTTCGTCGTCTTCGTCGTCTTCGTCGTCTTCGTCGTCTTCGTCGTCTTCGTCGTCTTCGTCGTCTTCGTCGTCTTCGTCGTCTTCGTCTTCTTCGTCGTCTTCGTCGTCTTCGTCGTCTTCGTCGTCTTCGTCGTCTTCGTCGTCTTCGTCGTCGTCTTCGTCGTCGTCTTCGTCGTCGTCTTCGTCGTCGTCTTCGTATTGGTATTCGTCCTCAATCTCAAATTCATCAAATGAATCTGTTTCTCCATCTAAAGAGGGAGCTTTGCTTACTTGGGCTAATATATTATTAATGTTCATGTAGTCATCCATGGTGTTGTCAATTTTAAATATTAAATTCGGAAAGTATCTCATCGCAACTTTTTTTGAACTCATTCTTGCGATCACTGAGGAACATTTCTGAAGTTCTTCAACTAATAAATTTTTGTCTTCTTTATTTCCGTTAATTAAGCTTACAAAAACTTTAGCATGTTGTAAATCTTTAGAGGTAGAAACTTCTGTGATAGTTAAAAGGATAGGAATTTTATAATTCTTTAAGTCTAAACGTATTACATCTGAAATTACTTCTTTTAATAGAGAATTGATTCTCTGTATTCTTCTTGGTGCTGCCATATATTATAACTCCTGTTCTAGATAAGTGATTTCGTATCCCTCGATTTCATCACCTTCTTTAAAATCATTAAATCCTGAAAGTAATATTCCACATTCAGTATCTTTTTTTACTTCTTTTACATCATCGTTCATACGTTTTAATGAGCTGACAGGGCCTTCAAAAAGGATTTTGCCATCTCGTTTAAGTCTTGCTAGGTAGCTTCTCTTAAAGACGCCATTTGTGATGATAGATCCAGCAATATTTCCAAGTCTTGAAGAATTGAAGATTGTTGTTACTTTTGCTGTTGCGACATGTTCTTCATGGCGAACCTTATCAAGAAGTTTTTGCATTTGTACTTTTACATCATCGATCATGTGATAGATGATATCATGTAGTATGATTTTTACTTTTTTCTGTTTAATCATCCCTTCTGCATGTTTTTCTACTTTAGTATGGAAACCAAGGATGATAGAGTTTGAAGCATGAGCTAAATCGATGTCTGATTCAGAAATTTGACCAACTTCACTGTGAACAAAGTTGATGATTACTTTAGTAGTGTCAATTTTCTTTAAAGAGTCATTTAAAGCTTCTAAAGATCCACCAACATCAGCTTTTAAGATGATGTTTATGGTCTTTTTAGACATATTTTCTACTCTTTGATCAAGCATAGACTGAGCGCCTCTTGCTTTTGCTTTTTTGAGCTGTACTTGTCTATGAGCACTTTTTCTTTGAGAGACAATTTCGCGAGCTTCTTTTTCACTTGCTACTACGATAAAGTCATTTCCAGCAGGAGGTACACCAGATAGACCTGTTACTTTTACAGGGGTTGATGGAGGAGCTGTTGTGATGATTTTACCAAATTCATTTTGCATGGTTTTTGTTTTTCCCCACTCATGCTCAAATACGACAGCATCGCCATTTTTAAGTGTCCCATTTAGAACAAGTAATGTTGCTGTAACACCTAAACCTTGATGTAGTTCTGACTCTAAAACTGTCCCTCTTGCCCTAGCGCTTGGATTAGATCTAAGCTCTAAGATATCTGTCTGGAGAGCAATCATTTCAGCAAGCTGAGGAATACCTTGTTTTGTTTTTGCTGAACAGCTTACAGTAATTACATCTCCACCCCAAGCTTCAGGAAGTAAATTATGATCGGCAAGCTGCTTATAAATATTTTCTAGATTAAAGGCAGGCTTATCCATTTTATTTATCGCAACAAGAATAGGTACATTTGCTGCTTTAGCCTTATTAATAGCTTCTATTGTTTGAGTTTTAATTCCTTCATCACCTGCAATTACTAACACAATGATGTCGGTGATTGTAGCGCCTCTTGATCGAATTGCTGTGAAGGCTTCATGACCTGGAGTATCAATGACTGTAAAGCTTCCATGGTCAGTGTTGCAAATAAAAGCACCAATATGCTGAGTGATTGCTCCTGCCTCCCCACTTATTAAAGAAGAGTTTCTGAAGGCATCAATGATACTTGTCTTACCATGATCGACATGACCCATTACTGTAACAATAGGGGGTCTTTTGGCAAGGCGCTCTTCTTGAGTGCCTTTAATTTCTTCTTTAAGGGTCTTGTCAGTAATTTGAAGTTTATCTTCTAGGGCTGTATCAATCTTGATCTTACAATCAAACTCATTTCCGATTAATTCAATTGTTGTCTCATCTTCTAAGATGTCGTTGATGGTGATAGGATAGCCAGCTAAAAACAACTTCTGGATTACTTCACTGGACTTGATTTTTAATTCGCTTGCCAGTTCTTTTACGGTAATAGGGATTTTTACGCTGATATTTTTTGGTCTAACAATATTTTCTGAAGAAACAACCATTCTAGACTTTTTATCTTTTTTCCTTCTCCAACTTTCTTCATTGGACATGCTCGCTCGGCCATCAAACACTCTGCTAAAAGCTTGTCGCTTATAGCTATCCATTCCCTTTTTCTTCTTATCTTCGATTTTTTTATCTTCGATTTTTTTATCTTCAACTTTCTTCTCACGAGAAGGAAGGGCAGGTTTAGTTGTAGAAGGTTCTGGAGTACGAGGGGGACGAGGGGCATCTTTTCTCTCAAAAGGGGACTTTTTAGTTGCTGAAGGTTTTTCTATCGCTGGCTTAGTTTCCCGAATAATTACTGGACGCTTATATTTATCTTGAGGAAGCAAACGACGCTCTTCAATTGGCTTTAACATCTCTCTTCTTCGAAACTCTTCAGGAGATAGAGTTAAAACATTCTCTGCTTTTTTCTCCTCTTTCTTCTCTTCTTTTATAGCCTCTACTAGATTTTCTTTGATGATGAGAATCTCTGGAACTTCTTCGACAGCAATTTCTACTTCGATTTGTTCAACAGTTACATTTTCATGCTCCTCTTCTTCATTAAGATCTGCAGAAACAAATTCTTCTTCAATTTCTTCAATCTCTTGGAACTCTTCGGTTTTTTCAGAAGTATGCATCGTTGGGCCAGCAGTAGCCTTTCGAAGATTTTTTTTCTTTTCTTCATTAGGGGCAAGAGTAGCCGGATTGCTTGCTTTTGGTTCTCCTAGCTTTTTTGCCTCAGAGATACTCTCTTTTGCCTTTGTGTCTTTCTGCTTTAGCATAGCAGCAAGCTGAGAGTTTTTAACTTTTAAATTGAAGTTTTTAGCCAATTTGTTATGTTCCTTGCGTTACCTTTATTACCAATTTTCTTACTTCTTCTAAAATGTTATCTGCCATATCAAGGCCAATATCAGATTTAGTGGATAGATCTAAAGGTGTTGTCTCTAATATTTTTCTTGGAGTGTCAAATCCTGAGGATATAACATTATCAAGAATAAGTGAATTAATTCCTTCAAGTGATTTGATTTTATTATCAAGTGATGGATTGTCTAATAATGATAATTGTTTTCTCTCAATGATCATTTTCTTTTGGTACTCAGATTTCTTGTGGAAATCAATTTTCATGCCAACAAGTTCACCTGTAAGGCGTGCATTGCTTCCATGTTTTCCTAATACAATTGGGTAATCTTCATCATTTACAATGAGCATTACTCTGTTGTCATCTTCGAAGAATTCTGCCTGTTTAATCTCACAAGGAGATAGAGCGTTTTTCAAAAGGATGAATGGATCTTCTGAGTAGGGGAGGATGTCAATTTTTTCTCCACCTGTCTCGCGGATGATATTTTTCACGCGTGCTCCGCGCATTCCTACGCAGCTACCCACTGGATCAACTTTGTCATTATTAGAAACAACAGCCATTTTAGTACGATAGCCTGCATCCCTAACAATTTTTTTAATTTCAATGATACCGTCATTAATTTCTGGCACCTCTGATGCGAAAAGCTGTGCTACAAAATCAGGATGAGATCTAGATAAAACGATTTCTGCCCCGCCGTTTTCAGTAGTTTGCACATCATAAAGGAGAGCTAAAATACGATCTTCAATATGGTATTTTTCTCCTTTTGGATAAAATCTACCAGGAAGTATTGCTTCAATTTTTCCTAGATCGACAATTAAGGTGTGCCCTTTGGTGACACGACGAACTGTTCCTGAAATTAGCTCACCAATTCTATGTCTGTATTCATCATAAATTACTTCTTTTTCTGCACCACGGATTTTTTGAGAAATCATCTGCCTTGCGACGTTTGCTGCAATTCTGCCAAATGTTTCTGGTTCGATTTCAATTTCTAACCACTGACCTTCTGAGCAATCTGGATCAATCTCGCGAGCTTCTTCTAAAGAAATTTCCTCAGCAGGGTATTGGACAGTTTCAACAATTTCTTTTTCAGTCATTGCAAGGATATCGCCTGTTTTTTTATTTACATTTACAGAGATATTGGTCATCCCACGGCCGCCTTTTCTAGCAGCTGTAATAAGTGCTTCTTCGATTGCATTTACAACCACGTCTCTGCTAACGCCTTTTTCTCTCTCTAGGTACTCAAACATTGCTATTAGATCTTTATTCATTTCTTCCTCAACAATTATGGTCAGGTTCTTTTTATATATACTATGCTAGGCCCCATCAGGACCTAGCATAGTATATGGTTTCAGGCTAATTTCTTAGCTTTTTTATTCGTCATCGTCATCAGATCTGCCAATAACGATATCATCAGCATCTCTGTTGTTTGTCTTAATTAAATGCTCTTTGATAGATAAAGAGATTCTTTTATGCTCTCTGTCTATTTTAAGAACTTTAGCACTTACTTTACTTCCTACAGAGACGATATCTTCCACTTTTGCAAAAGATTCATCAGAGAGTTCTGTAACATGTACTAAACCTTCAATGCCGTTATCAAGTTCTACAAACGCACCAAATGCTGTAATTTTTGTTACAATACCTGAGACTGTATCACCGATAGTGATTGTCTTTTCGATATCATCCCAAGGATTTGAAGAGAGTTGTTTTACACCCAATGTGATTTTTTTGCTTTCCTTATCTACTGATAAAATGATTGCATCAACAACATCGCCTTTTTTCAACACTTCAGATGGATGAGATACTTTTTTGATCCAGCTTAAGTCAGAGATATGGATTAATCCATCAACGCCTGGCTCAAGTTCTACAAATGCTCCATAGTTAGTAAGATTTCTTATTTCTACAGAAACTTGTTTACCTACAGGGTATCTACCCTCTACATCTTCCCATGGATTTTTTTCCAATTGCTTAAGTCCAAGAGAGATCTTCCCTTCATCTTTTTGGATGGAGAGAACTATTGCTTCTACTTGGTCACCTTTATTTAGGATTTGACTTGGATCTGTAACGTTTTTAACCCATGACATTTCAGAAACGTGGATTAGTCCTTCGATACCATCTTCGATTTCAATAAACGCGCCATATGCAACAAGGTTTACAATTGTCCCTTTCACATGGGTGCCTGGAGGAAATTTCTGTTCGATTGCATCCCAAGGATTTTCATCTTTTTGCTTTAGACCAAGAGCAACACGCCCTTTTTCTTCGTCAATACTTAGGATTACAACTTCTAGCTCATCCCCTAATGCAACAATCTCTGATGGGTGCTTAATACGCTTCCAAGTCATGTCTGTGATGTGAAGTAGGCCATCAATTCCGTTAAGGTCTAAAAATACTCCAAAATCAGTAATATTTTTTACAATACCCTTGCAACGATCTCCAACAGTGATATGCTCTAAAAGCTCAGTTTTTTTACATACTCTTTCATCTTCTAAGATTTCTCTTCTAGAAACGACGATATTTTTTCTTTCAAGATTGATCTTTAAGATTTTTAGTTCATAAGATTTTCCAATGTACTCATCTAAAGATTTAATTCGTTTATTATCGATTTGAGAACCTGGTAAGAATGCATCCATTCCCCCAATATCTACAATTAATCCACCTTTAACCTTGCGAGTGATAAAACCTTCGATGATTGATCCTTCTTCAAAGTTGTTTTGGATGTAATCCCAACGACGAAGTTTTCTGGCTTTTTCTCTTGAAAGAATGATTTGACCATGAGCACTTTCAGTAGAATCAAGAAGAACTTCTATATCATTTCCTAAGACGATCTCTTCAGGGGATCCAAATTCAGCTACAGGAATAAGTCCTTCAGATTTTAAACCAACGTCTACAACTACGAAACCTTTTGTGATTTCTACAATCGTACCAGTTAAAAGTTGACCTGGGGTAAGCCTTGTTATTGATCCAGAGTCAATGGAAGACCCTTTTTGATTTAGAAGATTTTTGAATTCTTCTATATCCTTTCTATCGTAGTCTTCTACAGTGATGATTTTACTCTCATCCTCTAACCACTTAGTTGTTTGTTGATTTGACATGTTGCTTGTTTCTCCTAGTTTTTTGACTTGGGAAAGACAATAACACCTTTATCTAATAAAGGCAATACCTTTGCTGAGTAAAATCAAAAATTAAAGATTTGTCTAAAAACTTAAGTTTTTGAGTTTCTCTCCTGTCAGAGTTAATTGGTAAGTGTTAAATAAAAATGTCACCTATTTCACTTAACTCCCTAACAACCAATATAATAGATAAACAATTATAATTAATTGAATTATATTCATAATTATTTTATAATTATGAATAGTTTAGTAAAAATAATAAATAATAAGGAGTTTTTATGTCAAATATAACGGGAAATAGATCGTCAGTAATCGCTAACATGTCAGAAAGTCAGTTTGAAAAGCTTCTGCGCAATTTTAATTGTGTAGAGAAGGAAACAGATTCAAATGGCACAATTCAAAAAATTGCAGTAACTCATTTTGAGCACAGGCTATTTCAAGAACTAACAGCCAGGGAGGCAGGTAATGCCATAATGGGAAGAATTGACCAGGGGTTATTTGAACAACAAACAGGCAGAGGGGTGGGTAATTTCTCAAAAGAAAGAATTGCAGTACCTCATTTTGATCTGAAACTATTTGCAACAGGTAAAGCAACAGAGGTAAGTAAAGAAGTAGGGCAAGTTGAAAAAGAAGAATCAAAGCCGAAAAACATGAAAAAAGAACAAAAGAAGAAAGCAAAAGCAAAAAAAGCAGCAGAAGTATTACGAAGAAAAAAAGTGAGAGAAGCTGCTAAAGAAGAAGCAAAACAAGCTCATAACAAAGTAATGCAAGAAATGCGCCAAGAGCAAACAGACAGAGTTGCTTCCCGATCACCTGAGGATCTTAAGCAGATTCTGAAGTTCATCGACATAGCGCAAAACATTTTACAAGGTGGATTCAGTAGTCTAGGTATATAAAATCTTTTACTATAATTACTATAAAAATAGTTTTTATAGTAATAAATCAGATTCTTTGTTACATTTTTTGACTTAAAATCGATAATGTAATAAGGAGTCTAAAAATGAGTGTAGGGTACTTTCTAAGTCCAAGGTTTAAAGATGAGGAATGGAGAAAATATCATGATCTTATTCAAGGGTTCAAATCACAGCTAGATCAACCTCCCTGTCAAAAAATAGGTAGAATTGCAATACCTATTTTTCAAGCAAGTAAAAAAACTGTAAATATTCAAAAAATGACTTTTCAGAATAAATTAGGTGCATTTGTTGAAAAAATCGACGACTTTATTAGAGTAAGTATAAAAGTATGGCAAGAGGGTATAGAAGGCATCGAATTAAAAGAGAATGAATCTTATGATGAAATATTAATTGATATAAAAAATAGAATTATCTTAGATTTAGAGCACTTTGCATCTGAAGATTTTACTGAAGAACAAATCATCTCTTCCAACATAAAAGGTCTTATTCACGAAAAAACAGAGAAATTTCCAAATCTATTGAATCAAGCAATTGTACTTCATAGAAAACAATGTTTGTTTCAGTCTCAATCAAAAAAAGTCTTTGATAAAACTGTCATTGATCTCAAAACACATTTTCCTGGCACTGATATTAAAGAATTTATGGATAGCTATGAAAAAATATACATTGGTTATTTAGGAACTGAATCACAACGACCTATTTTTGTAAGATTTAAAGATTTTAAAAATTCACTTGAAGATATTATTGATAAATTAAGAAATACCATGCTAATTGAGGAAGCGATACTATTACTTGATGACATAATAAAGAAAAAGCCTGAAATTCTTCAAGATAGAGAAATGATTATAACTCTATTAGTTGATAAAGTAAATACTCAATATATCAAAAATAGTCTTAAAATATTTCATATTATAGAAACAATAATAGAAGAAATTGCATTGAAAAATTTAAATTTTATATTTGATAAAACTGTTCAAGAATTAGATTAAAATCAACCAATCAAGTTATAATTCTTTATAAGATAAAATTTTATTATAAGCTCTTGTCAGCATCCTTTTTTCTTGATATACTAAAAATTTATGGAAAAAACACTTGTCTTAAAATTTGGCGGTGCTTCGCTAAAAGATGTTGCTCAATTTGACAATGTGGCTGCAATCATTGAAAAAGAGACTAAGTCCTATGACAGAATTTGCGTTGTAGTGAGTGCCATGGAAGGGGTCACTGATTTTCTAGAAAATCTTGCTTCAAAAGTGCATGACAACCCTCCCAAGCGGGAAAAGGATATGTTACTATCTGTTGGGGAAAGAATAAGTATGGCTTTGCTTGCGATGACTTTGCAAAAAAGGGGCATTGAGGCTGTAAGTTTTACTGGAAGCCAGGCAGGGATTATCACCACTGCAGAACATAGTAATGCCAGAATCATCGATGTAAAACCATTTAGACTAGAGGCAGTTTTTAAAGAGGGAAAAATTCCAATTATCGCTGGATTTCAAGGGGTGAGTATCGATAAAGAGATCACAACCCTTGGAAGGGGGGGGTCAGATACCACCGCTGCAGCTTTGGCTATTGCTTTGGGTGCAGATCGTGCTGTATTTTATAAAGATGTAGAGGGAGTTTGTTCAAAGGATCCTAAAAAGCACCCTGATGCAGAGGTTGTAGAACATTTATCTTATGAAGAGGCTCTAGAAGTCATTGGTCAAGGAAAGGCGGCAGTTCTCCATCCAAGATGTGTGCAATTAGCAATGAAAAATGAGCTCATTCTACAAGTTCGATCATTTGATAGGAAATTAAAAGATAAGAAGGGTAGTATCGTATTTTCTGTACAAGCAGATCGCTTAGGGACAACTAAAATATATGAAGAGGCGGTAGAGACAAAAATATGACCAAGGATATGTTTGATGGTAGTGTTGTAGAATCCGATGGGAGGCTAAAAGCCTCATCATTAGCTAAAACAATTGTCCATTCATTATTATCGGAGGAAGAAATAGCTGATTCATCAAATATCACAAACATCCTTCCAAAGGTTTGCTTTATTCATGATGAGCATGGAGTCTTTGTTTTGCAAAGTATCTCAGAATTTGAAAAAACCTCTTCAAAATTCATTCATGAATTCATCCATTCAGAAATTGAGACAATATCTACTTTAGAAATAGAGAGTTTTTGTTCCCTCCCTTTTAGATTTTTTGAGCTAGAATCAAAGAAATACTTGGTGACAGAGACTGTCATTGCTGTAACCGATAAAGAGATGATAGAAAAGTGCTATTCATTGGTAAAGGGGCTCCAAAAACAGATGATGCTTGGATTAAGGTCTAGCTTTTATGCAAGAATGGTTTTAGAGATGAAGGGGCAATCTCTTGAGGGCAAAAGCTCTTATGTACAAGCTAGAATCATGAGTTATATTCACCGTTTTCCTGCCTTGTTTGATTATGATCTAATCCCTTTGATGAATGAATTTATGACCGATGCAAAGGAGGTATTCACTAAAAATCGAACGGTGAAAGATCTATCGAAGATGATCGTCACTTTATATCATTTTTCTAAAAAGCTCTCTTCAAAAGGGAGGTCTCGAGGTGGTGGTCCTCGAGAGATTTATACAAAGTCGAGCCCTCTTTTTATCGATGAATTATTTGGTCGGAAAAAGGTGTTAAGTGTCATGGTAGGCGTCTCTCATTTATACGAAAATGAGCGGCTAGGTAGAGATCATTTAATCAAGGCGTGTAGAAATTTTATTCGCGGTGGTGTACCTGTGGAACATTCTTACCTAAAAGTTTCTTTAAAAGGGCAAGAGGCAAATTTATTCTATTTTGAGCTCGAGAAAAAAGATGGAGATATTTCTCCTGCAGAGATAAGACAGCTAAATACCGGGTTGTCAAAATATCTTGAGGTCCATATTCAGAAATTTGCTCGAAAGATCTTTATGCCTCAAAATACTGAAGAGGTTATTAAATATACAGTGGCACTCTCCAAAGAGTTACATTCAAGAGAGGATTTCCCTCAAGTTGCGGTCCTATTTGATTCACAGGCAAATGACGATTTGCTATTTACTGCAATCATTGTACGTGGAAAAGATAAAGATTCTGCTTTTGCAATTTTTGATAAAGTAGAGGGGCGGGGCTATACATGTAAAATTAAGCATATAAGAACTCTTGGGGAATTTAAAGAGGGACTTGAAATTTCTTATAACATGAAGGTCACATCTTTTATGCGTGAGGATTACTCCATTGATATTTATCGAGCAAGGGCAAAGATCATATGGGATCTTCAAAAAAGACTTGGGGTAATTCGTGATTATAATGGAGGGATGCTTGAAAAGCAAGGGGACCTATTATCGGTTTGTCAAGGGATCTTAAGGAAAAAAGGGGTCAAAAATAGTGTTTTGGTAGAAAACTTTTTCTATGCAATGAACCCTTCTGAAATGAGAGCTATTATGGGGGTAGAGTGTTTCATTCGCTTCTTTATGGCTTTCTATGATCTATTTACCTACAAGACTGCTAAAGATACCCTTTTAGAGGTGAATAAAGACGAAGTGCTGTTTTTAGCCAGAGTAAAATCAGTACGGAAAAAGGATGCTTTTATTAATGAAATAAAGTCTTTTGACATTCCAGTTGGGGATATAGTATTTTTCTCACTATGCATTCAAGAAAAATTTTATTTAGGGACAAATTTTAAGTTTCAAGATGATGAAGAAAAAGAGTTGTTTATCGAGAAGATGTCTCTTTGTCTTAAACTCTAAAATCAGTATAATAGGTGAGATGAAAAAACCACAATTAGAATTAGAGCCCTCATTAATTGGAGGAGATCTAGGAAATGCAGTAGAAACAGCAATGAAAGCAGTGCATGCTGGAGCAAATATTTTGCATCTTGATGTAATGGATGGTTTGTTTGTTCCGAATTTGACAATTGGCCCAGCAATTATTGGAAGAATTAGAGCAAATGTCCCAGAAAATTTTATCTTAGATGTCCATTTGATGATCTACAATCCAGAAAATTTAATTGAAGAGTTTGTCAAGGTGGGTTGTAACGAAATTACATTTCATATAGAGGCCACCGAAGAGGTAGGCTATACTATCAATTACATTAAGAAATGCAATCGTTTTGCAGGTATTGCTTTAAAACCATCCACAACTGTAGAACTTGTTATGCCCTATCTACAAGATATTGATAAAGTCCTGATCATGACAGTAGAGCCAGGTTTTGGTGGGCAAGCCTTTTTGCCTGAAATGCTGGATAAGGTAAGAATCCTCTCTGCATATCGAAAGAGATATAACCTTAATTATGATATTCAAGTCGATGGGGGAATAAACTTTGAGACAGGGAAGCAATGCGCCATTGCTGGGGCTAATCGATTAGTATGTGGATCCTTTTTTTATAATCAGAAAGACTTAAAAGGAGCAGTAGATACCTTTCATTCCTTTAGAGAGGTTTTTGCATGAAAAAGAAAGTGTGCACAATTGGGGGCGGAACAGGAAATTTTGTCGTATTAAGCGGGCTAAAAAAATATGATATCGACCTATCGGCAATAGTTGCCATGGCAGATAATGGCGGCAGCTCAGGAATACTAAGAGATGAACTCGGAGTGCTCCCTGCCGGTGATGTGCGCCAATGCATCGTAGCACTATCAAATTCTTCAAAATTAATGAGGGATTTAATGAACTACCGATATGAAACCGGTGGCCTTCAAGGTCACAGCTTTGGAAACTTGTTTTTATCTTCTCTTGAAAAGGTGACGGGAAGTTTTGAGAGGGCAATTGAAGAGCTCGGAGTCATTTTAAATATAAAAGGACAAGTTATTCCAGTGACAACAACAAAAACACATTTGGAAATGATTTTAACTAATGGGGAAGTGTTAAAAGGGGAAGAGGAGATTTACCTCTCTAATAAAATTGATAAAGGGCATAAAAAGATTTATTTAACACCAGATCCTAAGGTAAATCCTCGCGCAATAGAAGAGATCATGAATGCCGATGTAGTTGTATTAGGCCCTGGGGGATTATATACTTCTCTTATCTCCTCTCTATTAATTGATGGTATTGTTGACGCTTTAAATAAGACCCAGGCAATAAAAATTTTTGTGGTAAATTTAATGAATCGAAAAGGGCAGACATCAGGCTTTGCTACCTCCGACTATATAAGAGAGATAGAGAAATATACTGGAAAGGGTGTTTTTGATGTAATTTTAGTAAATAATCAATCTCCTGATCCAGAAAGGATGGATTTATATAAATCTGAAGGTGATTTGGTAATCAATGATTTGCTAGGACATCCTGGTGTGATGGGTCGAAATTTATTAGGAAAGAGCGCATTACCAAAAAAAGGCGATTTAATTAAAAGAAATTTAATACGTCATGATATGGATAAACTCGCTAAAGAGATTATGAGTATTATTGAAGATGGGGAAAAATCGAAGTTAGCATTAACAACTGTAGGAGAAAACAATGGAAGAGACAGTATCTGTAACAAGTAATCAGATTACGCCAGGGATGATCATCAATTTAGAAGGGGAGATGTATAGGGTAGAGTCCTCTGTAAAAGTGACCATGGCACGTGGTGTTCCA
>CAMDFS010000034.1 GCA_945897715.1 Chlamydia trachomatis | reverse complement strand
CTATCCTAAGTAGATGTGGGGGTAAGTGATGAGTGATAAACCTATGGAATGCAATAAGTGTACAAGAAAGCTAGAAGTACATTATAAAGAGATGAAAGATGGCAAAGTAAACTGCTGTAGCATGTGCAAAAGTTGCCCCTTGCTGAAATCGAAGTTGTATACAGATCCCCCTAAAGAGGATCTTACCACACCTTTATTTAGCCACATGGATGCAAAATGTCCTGTATGCGGAACGACAAATGAAGAGTTCATGATCACTCTAACTTTAGGGTGTGATACTTGTGCAAAAACTTTCAAAGAGATCTTGTCAAAAGAAGTACAAGCGCAGGGGATGATCCCCACAAGGCTGAACTTAAGCAATGAAACTGCCTTCCATTTTGGAAGCGTCCCAAAATCAACTACCCCCCAAGGGTTTTCTAAGACAATAGAGACTCTACATATTGCTCTAAATGAAGCTGTTCAATCTGAACATTTTGAGGAAGCGGCTGATATTCGTGATCAAATTCAAAAATATCTGGAGAATCCAAATGCAAGCAGCAAATAACCCCTCTTCTTTTAAAGAAATTCTAGGGGGATTCTCTCCATGGGTAAATGACAAAAGCCCAATATACCCTTTAAATAGGTATCTATTGAGGAGAAATATCGCCGGATTTGCTTTTTCAGAAAAAATCTCTAAACATGATGCAAAGCTTGTGTCAGAAAAACTTCAATCCTTACTTTTCCAGCTATTTCCAAAAGGGCAATACTTTAAATGCTCTGAGTTAGAGGATAAATGCTCTCAGCTATTATTTGAGCACCTTTTTATATCCAATCGAGAATCTTTGCATCCTGAAGGGGGTGTCTTTATTGATATTGAGTCTAATATTGTCGCTATCATACATTTAGAAGATCATCTCACGATGTTTTTTCACGATCAGCATTTTTCTCCTGAAGAAATTTTAGCCTCACTTTCTTCTATTGATGGAAAGATGCAGGAGGAAATTGCCTTTGCTTTTTCTGATCAATTTGGATTTTTAACCTCTTCCTCAACAACACTTGGCACTGGTTTATCAAAAGAGGCAATTCTTCACACTCCTGCAATCAATTTACTCAACATCACTATAGATGAAAATGATCATACACTCATTCATGGGCTAAACTCTGAAAAAAATGTTCTCCATAATCTTATCATTATCACAAACAAATACTGCTTAGGGGTAAGTGAAAGAAATATCATCGCCAATGTGGATTCTATTGCTAATAATTTTGTCAAAGCAGAGTGTCTAGCTCTTAAAGAGTTACAGCACAAGCCTCCAAAAGGGCTTTATAACACCCTTTCGAAAAATTTTGGACAGATTATTTTTTGCAAAAGCCTTGAATTTCATGAAGCTATTGCTATTGCTAGCTCCATTGATCTAGGTATTTCTTTAGGGCTTATAGAATCTTTGACCAATACATTTTATTTTAGTCTTTTTTTTGCCCTTAGACGAGCTCACTTAGAGGCCTATTATCCAAATAACTCTTCCTCCATTGATGAAAAGCGGGCTCAGCTGTTTAAGGAAAAAATCAAAGATTTAAAGCTTTTAATCTGATAGTATTCTGATTATGAAAATAGCAGCTCTTTTACTTTGTGCAGGTCGTGGAACTAGGTTTTCCTCCCCTATTCCAAAACAATTTCACCTCCTTGGTGAAAAAAAAATTTATAGATATCCTCTTGATCTTTTGATTCTTTCAAACCTTTTTAGTGAAATCCGAATAGTTACTCAAAAAGAATACCTCCCTTTTCTAGATCATCACCCCACATGTACAATGATAGAAGGGGGAAAAACACGGCAAGATTCTGTCTCTTTAGGCTTGCAAGGGTTGAAGGCAGATTTTGTCATCATATGCGAAGGGGCAAGACCCTTTTTAACCCTACAACTTTTACAAGGACATATTGAGAAGCTTCTCCTTGGCGCTGTTGCAGTAAACACATGCATTCCTTGTACAGATACGATAAATATTCACCAAGATGGCATTATCAGTAAGATCCCAGATAGAAATCAGTTCTTTCAAGGACAAACGCCACAGAGTTTTTGTACAAATCTTTTGATAGATGCGCATGAAAAAGCTATCAAACCATATACAGAGGATTGCTCTTTACTCCTTGATAGGGGGTTTTCTATTTCCCATGTTTTAGGATCGGAAAAGAATATAAAAATTACTACTCCCCATGATCTTGAAATTGCTAAGATGATCGCTGGTTTTCCTTGCAATAGTGCACATTTTTCCGTATGATTGGCAAAACTACCCTGGTCAATCTATGGCAAAAGTATACTTTTATTATTCTGCAATGAACGCTGGAAAGAGCACAACGCTTCTTCAAGCAAGTTATAACTATTTAGAGCGTGGCATGCAGACCCTTTTATTTTCTGCCCAAATAGACACAAGAGCTGGCAGCGCTGTGATCCACTCAAGAATTGGGCTCATTAAAGAGGCTATTTCATTTGATAAAGAGTTGAATTTCTATGAGTATGTCGCCGAAAAAAAAGGGCAGATGGACAATTTACGCTGTATTTTAATAGATGAATGCCAATTTTTAACAAAAAACCAGGTGATAGAATTAACAGATGTTGCCTCTAGATTAAATATAGCCGTATTATGTTACGGATTGAGGACAGATTTTCTTGGAGAGCTGTTTGAAGGGAGTAAATACCTTTTAGGCTATGCTGAAGAGCTGATAGAGATTAAGACCGTCTGTAATTGTGGTAAAAAAGCAACCATGAATTTAAGGACAAGCTCCAAAGGGGAAGCTGTCACAGAAGGTGAGCAGGTACAAATTGGTGGTAATGAAGCTTATACCTCTAAATGTATGAAATGTTTTAAGGAAAGCATCCCCTCTATGCGAAGAGATACCTGTTTACAAAAAAAATAAGGAGATGATCATGATACAAGTTTTAAAGAAATTCCCAAAACTCTCTCCTTATATAGTATGCTTTACTGCAGCATTATTTTTTGCCTATGAGCTTATGCAGCTACATATGTTAAATGCTATTGCCCCAATGCTTATGAGCGAGTTACAATTAAATGCCGCAAATTTTGGTCTTTTAGGATCTACCTATTTATTAGCTGATGTAATTTTTTTAATCCCTGCAGGAATTATTCTTGATAAAGTATCTGCCCGGAAAGTCATTTTAGTGGCGATGATCTTATGTATTTTAGGAACATTTGGATTTGCTCTTGCACCCACATTTAAAATTGCATGCCTAGCCCACTTTATCTCAGGTATTGGAAATGCTTTTTGTTTTTTAAGTTGTATTATCCTTATTACTCAATGGTTTGAAGCGTCAAAGCAATCCCTTATTATTGGCCTTGTGATTACCACAGGGATGGTTGGAGGCTTTATTGCTCAATCCCCATTTTCGGCACTCTCAGAGATGCTTTCTTGGAGAGGTGCACTGATGGTGGATGGAGTGATTGGGTTTGCAATACTCAGTCTTGTGGCGCTCTTTGTTCATGATAATGTAAAAATAAAGCAAACAACCTCCCTCTCGATAGGATTTTTTAAGGGGTTGAAAAAGAGCTTTTTAAATAGACAAAATATTGCCTGTGGTCTTTATATATCGTTTATGAATATGCCTTTAATGATTATAGGGGCAGTGTATGGCTCTTTATTTCTTACAGAGGCACATCATATCTCTTTAACTCAAAGCTCCTTTGTCATCTCAATGATTTGTGTAGGAACAATTATCGGTTCCCCTATTTTTGGTCATCTTGGGGATAAAGGCAATAAGAAGCGCTTAATGGCTATGGGGAGCCTCTTTTCGATTTTAACTTTTATAACCATTATGTTTACAAGTTCGATGTCTACGTTTACGCTCATTACCTTATTTCTACTTTTAGGCTTTTTTACAAGCTCACAAGTGCTTGGATACCCATTAATTACAGATCATGCAGATAAAGAAATAACTGGGACGTCAACAAGTGTTGCTGCAGTAATTATCATGGGGCTTCCAATGTTTCTTGGGCCTTTAACAGGACGTATTATGGATACCCTCTCTACAACAATTGATGGGGTGCAATTTTTCCCGAGAGAGAGTTTTATGACAGCCTTTCTTATTTTCCCTATCGGATTTTTCATTGCACTTTCTTTAGTCTCTATTATCAAAGAAAAAGTTATTGTAACAGCATAATGGCCTTATGTATAACGAGATAACCTTCTATAAGGAATAAGTGGTATACTTGTCTTTAATCAGGGAGGATTGTCTAGTGGAAAAAATTCCTACAAATGAAACGTTTTTATCGATGGTTGCAGCCATATTTGAAGAAAACATGCTTATTCAAGTGGAGAATGTTAGAGATATTCATAGAGCAATTATGATTTCTATTAATTACTGTTTAGATAATTTTTTCCGAGATAAAAAAAACTCGTAGTTTTCACTACGAGTTTTAAATCTGACTTAATGAGGCTTGTAAGACTCGAACTTACGACCCTCTCCTTAAAAGGGAGATGCTCTAACCAACTGAGCTAAAGCCCCATTTGACCCCAAGGGGATTCGAACCCCTGTTGCCAGGATGAAAACCTGGTGTCCTAGGCCGGGCTAGACGATGGGGCCAGATTTGCGAATAATTATAGTAAAAAGCGATATTTACCACAATATCTTTTTCATAAAATTTCATGAAAGAAATTTTCTTCTAGATTGTCAAGATCTCCTTTTCTTTGGCGACGAAAAGCTGATCTAATTTTGCGCACATGTCATCAGTCAAGACTTGAAGCTTTTTATCGATATTTTTTACATCGTCTTCAGTGATATCGCCATCGGTCTTTAATTTTTTGGCGGTATCTTTAGCTTTACGTCTGATTTCTCTTATAGAGATTTTTGCTTGTTCAAGTTTTTGTTTTGCTTGTTTAGCGATATCTTTTCTTAGTTCTTCATTTAGTGGAGGAACAGGGACGCGAACTGCTTTACCATCATTGATCGCATTTAATTTCAGCTGAGAGGCGTTGATTGCTTTTACAATTTCGCCTGCTATACTTGGATCAAATGGGGTGACAATTAGATTGCGATCTTGAACTAAGACTGTAGCAACAGTTTTTAGTGCAACTTCTGAACCGTAGACACTAACTTGTAGAGAATCTAACATGGATCCATTTACTCTATTTGTGCGTAAAGTTTTGTAATCATCAGACAAATGCTCCACTGATTTTTTCATCAATTGTTCAGTTTCTTTATCTAAATTCATTTTTTATCCTTTGGTTATTAGTGATCCACCTTGACCTGTTTTGATAATATTAAGCAAAGTGTTTCTGTCAAAAATATCACATACTTGGATTGGAATCAAATTATCTCTACAAAGAGCTATTGCACTTGCATCCATAAAGTTTAGATGCATTTCCAAAGCCTTTGAATAAGGCAAGGATTTAAGAAGGACTGCATCTTTATGAACGGCTGGATCCTTGTCATAAACACCACCGAATTTTGTAGCCTTAATGAGTACATCAGCGCCCACTTCACAAGCGCGTAGTGCTGCTGCTGAATCTGTTGTAAAGTACGGATTTCCAGTACCACCAACAAAAATCAAGGCAACTTTTTCCTGCATATATAAGTTTGCTTGCATCCAATTAAATGGCTCGATAATTCCATCAAAGTTTCTAGAGCTCATTACACGTGCTTTTTGTTTTTTAGAAAGTAAGACTTGATGTAATGCTAAGCCATTGATACATGTGGCTAAAATTCCAATATTATCAGCAGGAGTTCTTTCAAACCCAAGGTTTTCGGCAGTTGACCCACGGAAGATGTTTCCCCCTCCGATGACAATAGCAACTTCTACCCCTAAAGCCTGTACTGCAATGATTGTCTCTGCGATTTGATCGGCAACAGTATAATCTATCCCATAAGGATATTTACCCGCTAAAACTTCACCAGATAATTTTAAAATAATTCTATTATAAAACATATTTGCACCTATCACTACATTTTCAGCGCCAAAGAAATGGCGCTGAAAATAATTTTTTCTACACACCGATTTGGAGTCTATAGAACCCTTTCAATTTCAACTCTTTGCCAATTTCTTTAGCTCTTGCTTTCACAAGATCCTGAACTGAAACAGAAGTATCTTTGATATATTTTTGGTTAAGTAAACAAACATCATTGTAAAAAGCTTGCATTTTACCGCTAACGATTTTTTCAATAATTTCTGCAGGCTTTCCTTGAGGAACTAATGATTTTGCAATCTCTTCTTCAGCGGCTTTTATGTCTGCAGGCACTTGATCAGCTGACAAATAGTCAGGAGCCTCAGCTGCCACATGCATAGCAATTTCTTTTGCAAAGTCGGCTTGATCGGCACTTCCAGCAAGCTCTACTAGACAGAAAATCTTTCCGTTCATATGAGAATAGATCCCATAGGATACATTGGCATCCTTTTTCAAGTAGATGCCTTTAGAAATTAAGATGTTCTCTCCAAGAACTGAAATCAGTTCTTTTCTTTTTTCATCGATAGTTTTGTCAGCTTCTTTTGAGAATGCTTTTAAAACAAATGCCTCAAGAGTAGTTGCTACCCCAGTTGACATCTCTAAAGCCATATCACGTAAAAAATTTCTGAATTTTTCATTATTTACGACAAAATCAGTCTCAGCATTCATTTGGACAATACCGATTGCTTTGCTTGTTTCAACAAAGTCAATTGCCCCTTCTTTTGCCTCTCTTGACTCTTTTTTTACAGCTGAAGCAACGCCTGCTTTTCTTAAAATAGAAATAGCACCTTCTATATCGCCATTACTTTCTTCTAAAGCGTTTTTACACTTGATCAAACCAACGCCTGTTCTCTCTCTTAAGGTTTTTATCATTTCTGATGTTACTGCACTCATAATTTAGCTCCCTTATCTTCTGTTTCCTTTTTAGGAGCTTTTTTTGCATGAAAATGTTTCTCTTCTTCTTCAGCAGCTCTTAAAGGTAAACCATTTGCCTCTTTTGATTGGATAATTGCATCTTGAAGTGCCTTTAAAATAATTTTATTGCTTTTCAACGCATCATCATTTGCAGGGATTACATAGTCAACTGAATCTGGATCGCCATTTGTATCAATAATAGCCAGTACTAAAATACCCAGTTTTTTAGCTTCAGCCACTGCTAAGTGCTCAGTGATTGGATCAACAACTACAATTACACCAGGAACTTTTCTCATTGCCCTGATACCACAAAGGTTTTTGTTTAATTTTATTTGTTTTTTCATTAATAAAGAAATCTCTTTCTTCGTAAGTCCTTCTGCACCTGAGCCAAGTGATTTCTCAATACGCTCTAGTTTTTTGATTGACTGACGAATTGTAGAAAGGTTTGTCAACATTCCACCGAGCCATCTCTCTGCAACGTAGAATTCTCCGCACTCTTCAGCACAATCTTCTACAACCAATTTAGCTTGCTTTTTTGTCCCTACGAATAAAACACTTTTACCTTTAGCAACTTCTCTAGCAATTACATCACAAGCTTTTTTCAAATGGTACATTGTTTTTGAAAGATCGATGATATGGATACCATTTCTCTCTTCGTAAATAAATCTTTTCATCTTTGGGTTCCAACGATATGTTTGATGCCCAAAATGCACTCCTGCCTCTAATAATTCTTTTATGGAAACATTCACTTTCCTTTCAATTAAAACTGTCAACGATACCTCGCTTGTATGTTACTATGGTTCTACATCTTGTCATTTTTTTGTGTTTGCAAGATGCTACAGATACTTCCCTCACATTGAAGGAAATGTAGCGCCCGATCAGAATCGAACTGACACTCATAGCTTGGAAGGCTATTGTTCTACCGTTGAACTACGGGCGCAAATAATAGAAAACATTATATTTAAGACTTTCATTCTGCGCAATACTTTTTTTTCATAAAAAAAAATAGACCTCTTGAATAATATACTTGGCTAGAATAGTATAAAGTGAAAATTTTAAATATAATCGAAGGATCATTTATGAATAAGCCAAACCTCTTTTCTCTAGCACTTTTTAGTCTATTTTTCCTATGCCCTGTGCATGCTAATTCTCCAATTTTGATTACTGCTGACAATACGTCTTTATCTGGGATAGAATTTATGAATAGCATTGAGGCAGCGTATATGCATGGTAAATATACCTCTTTGCTAGAGGATCTTGACCAAGAATATCAAAAAAATAGCGAACATATTACAGCGCAGCCTACAGATGAAGAGATGTTTTTTTGGAACGATATCTTTTTAAGGAACAATGAAAACAGAAGATCGCTCCTTGAGAACCTTGAAATATTTTCAGTAAATAACCCCTCTAGTTGTCTTGGGAAAATGCTTCATGAGTTTTTGTCTTTTTCCCTCTCTGATCAGGAAAAAGAAGATTTATTATTTATTACTCATTCACTAGATGCGTTAACAAATAAGGTTGTAAATGAATCGAATAATTATTATAAGGTATGGTTTGGAATTAAGCAAATTACACATGCATTTAAAGTAAAGCATGCAATTTTAAACGCACGAATCATTGCATCTGATGATTACATCACCGACGACATCAAAGCTCATCATATCGTCTTAGATTTGTCTATGAGGGATGCTCTCATCGCCTTTCTTGCCGAGGACCTTTCCTTGACACAGAAAGTGAAAAGATCATTTTCTGCATACATGAAATATTTAGGTCATGAGTATAACTTTCATTACATTAACTCTTTAATGGATGAAAATACTGAGGCTAACTCTAAAGATGAGTTAACCATTAAAGGATTGATTAGCAAGTTTTTCGAAGAAGAAAAAAGGATTAAAGAGGATCAATTAAAATTCATTGATAAGAGTGGGGATGGGGTATTTCCAGAATAAAAACAACAGTTGAATAAGGTTGTCAAATCCATTAGACTATTCTGAAATATGAAAAAACTTATTCAAGGAATTGTTGATTTTAGAAAAGAGCTTACCGAAGAGAGTCGCGCTCTTTTTGCAAAGCTTGCCCTTGAGCAAAAACCGGACGCTCTTTTTATTGCTTGCTCCGACAGCCGCGTTGTACCAAACCTTTTTGCTTCTACAAATCCTGGAGATGTATTTGTTTTACGCAATATCGGAAATTTAATACCGCCAGCCTCTTCTCTTCAAGATAATAGTGCCTCCGCTGCACTTGAATTTTCAATATTTTCTCTAAATGTTTCAGATATCATCGTTTGTGGCCATTCTGAATGCGGGGCTATGCAAGCCCTTTGTCGCGGAGTAAATACCCTTTGCTGCCCCCATCTTGAATCTTGGCTAAAATATGGAGAGGAATCCCTAAATAAAGTGAGAAAAGGTTTTACACTCAATCCTTCCCTATCAGAGCACAACCAAATCTCTCAAGTAAACGTCCTTCAGCAAATGCAACATGTTGCAAGCTATTCATTTATAGCAGATCGTTTAGAAAAGAAGCAACTTCGCATTCATGGATGGTGGTTTGATATAGCAAAAGCTGATGTCTATTGCTATGAGAAATCCATTCATCAATTCGTTTTGATAGATGAGAGCGAAGCAAAACTAATTTTGAATCGATTGATGTGATTTTTTTTAAGGTCAAAAAGTTTTTGAAGCGTTATAGTGATTTTTATGAGAGAGATTTCTTACCATATTCATCGTATTTTATTTCTATTAGGGAGTATCTTTCTATTATTTGCTGTACGCATTTATTACTTATCCATAATAAAGCATGAATATCACGTTGAGGCTGCAAAAAAACCTGCCCTAAGATCTATTATAAAAACTCCAAATAGAGGGACAATCAGAGATCGCTTTAACCACCCCCTTGCGATAAATACCATCTCCTACACCATCAATGTCCTCTACGATCCCATCAAACGGCTCCCCCAAAGAAGCGCTGTTTATGAAAATGGTGTAAAAAAAATGATCTATCCTCGAAAGGAGGCAATCACCTCTTTAAGTACATTCTTAGAAAAATATTGTGATAAAGATGCTGAAGCAATTGAAGATCTCATCTACAGCAAGGCATCGCTATTTCCCAATACACCCTTCAATATTGCTGCAGAAGTGTCTGAAGAGATCTTTTATCAGTTAAAGCAAAAAGAATCTAGAATGCCAGGCCTCCATATGAAAATTTCCAAAAAAAGGAGCTACCCTCAAGGGCGTGTAGGCTCTCATATTCTCGGTTATATGAGCGCAATTGATGAAAGCGAGCATCTTAAGATAAAAAACTCCATACAATCCTTAAAGCAATATTTAGAAGATCAGAAAAATGATCTTGTTACCCCCCTTCCAAAAGGATATAGCTCCATAAAAGAGTGCAAAGAGGCCCTGCAATACCTCACAGAAAAATCCTATACACTTCATTCACAAGTAGGAAAAAGCGGCATAGAAAAGGTGTTTGACAATGAGCTGAAAGGGTCCATTGGCAAAGATTTTTATCTTGTTGATAATAAAGGCAATAGGAGATGTAAGCTCCCTGAATCCTATGATGAAACTCCGGGAAGACGGGTGATGTTAACCATTTCTTCAAGATTACAGGACCATTGCGAAAAGCTTTTAGCAGATAGTGAAAAAATTCGCAGTGATGATTTTCACCGTGCAGGAAAAGATCATAATCAGATACCTGCTCCATGGATAAAGGGTGGCTCCATTGTTGCGGTGATCCCCTCTACGGGGGAAATAGTTGCGATGGCCTCCTATCCAACCTTTGATCCTAATGATTTCTCCACAGAAAATAAGGATAATGCCCTGACCTGGCTAGAGACCCCCTCTCACATCGAAAAAATTTTCGATGGAGAAAAAACCCTTTTTAAAGACACCTATAATATCAACGCTGAAATCTGGACACATGAGACGCAAGAGGTAGACTTTAACTATTTTATCTCCTCGATTCTATCGAAAAATTCAGGGGTGAAGAAGGCACTTGCAAAAATTAAAAACATCCATGGGGCAAATTTCATTCAAAATTGCATAGAGACCCTCCTTGCGCTTTCTGGTGAAAGCTCCATGCATCTTTTAATGGATGCTTTATATAACAACACCTCCAGAGATACCCCAACTTTTCATCGAGTAGAAAAAAAGAAAAAAGAAGAGATTATCGCTACCATTGATTCTAAAACCTCTCTTTTAGAAGAGATCCATAATGAAATCGACCCCTATTTTTCTCTCATCAATAAAAATGATGACAAGATCCTCTTTTTAGATATTTTACGTCTTTTTTGCCCCAATCACCTCTTCGATGACTCCCTCCTTGCAGAGACTGGAAATGAGTCTCTTGCAACCTATAAAGAGTTTGGAAATGCAAAAATTTGTGTAGAAAAAGAAGTCTTAGAAATCACAAAAAAAATCTTCCATACCATAGAATTTAAAGAATGGCGAAAAACTTACTTCAAAGACTACTTAAATAGTAAACGTGACGAAGAGAAAACAAATAAAAAGCATCCCAAACCCTACATTACCTACCTAGAGGAAATCGAAAGAAATCTATTCAACCAATTTTTTGAGATCAACAAATGGGAATTTATCTCTGCCTACTTAACTGTTGGGGCTCCAATCAACCCAAAAGATATTAGAATCCCCTACTTTCAAGCTCTCATCGAAAAAAGTCTAGGAAATACTAATCCCTCCTACATCAAGTTAAAAGATCATCTAAAAAACCTCTCTGCACAACAAATCATCCCCTATATAAAGACGATGCGTTCTTTTAGCGAACTCCATAGACCCCTTTTTGGAAAATATTATTTCCCCTTTAAATCGGGAAATACCTCTACAGAAAAAGATCTTGCCAGGGCTTTTTATCCAGGGACAGGTTTTGGATTTTCTAAATCACATGCCTTTGCAGAAAACACCCCGTTGGGATCAAGCTTTAAAGTATTTGTAGGGTATGAGGCATTAATGGAGCATTATGCCTCTTTAGAAAATCCTTCCTTCCCATTAAATCCGATGACAATCATCGATAGCTCCCCTCCCTATTCTGCAAAGCTTAACAAAAACTCTGTCCTTGGGTACGATCTTAACTACACACCCATCAAAAGAATATACAAAGGGGGAAGGCTCCCCCGAGGTCACCAAAATATTGGAAAGGTAGATTTTTCTGAAGCAATGGAGAAATCTTCTAACCTCTATTACTCCCTTCTTGCCTCTAATGTAATCAAAGATCCAGCATCCCTTATTGCCACAACAAAAGCGCTAGGGTTTGGGTCTAAAACAGGAATATCACTCCCCTATGAAGCCTCTGGGTCCATTCCCACAGACATTTTAACCAATAGAACCTCTCTATATTCCTTTGCAATAGGGCAGCACTCCCTAATTGTCACCCCCCTTCAAACGGCTATGGCACTCTCCTCTCTTGTGAATAATGGAGAAGTTCTCAAACCACAAATTGTCAAAGCAATAGCAAATATGGAGCCTGAAAAAGATCCAATAAAACATCTATTTACAAAACCCACACACTATGAAAAGCAATTTCAAAATATTGGAATTTTTTTCCCTTTTTTCCCTCAAGCTGAAGAATCAAAGACTTCCCCATACCTACAGACCTTTGAAAAAGAAGTGGTGAAAAACCTTGATATCCCAGACCTAGTTCATAAAACGCTTATGATGAGTTTATATAAGGTTGTCAATTCTTCAAAAGGAACTGCCCGCCCTGAAGTTATTTCCTCCCTTCTTACCAACCCCTACAAACGAGCAATTTATAAAAGTATTATGAAAAACATGGCGGGAAAAACCTCTACTGCAGAAGTTGCGTATAACCCCACTCTCGATAGAGAACAAAGTGCTATTATTGTAAAAAACATCTGGTTTACAGCCATCTCATTTGAAGATAAAACGATCTTTTCAAGCCCAGACCTTGTTGTAGTAGTGCAACTTTGCTTTGGCAACCATGGGAAGGAAGCCGCTCCCCTTGCCGCCTCTGTAATTAATGAATGGCAAAAGATTTTAAAGGAAGAGCTCTATTCCAAAAATACTTCAGAGAGATAGTGGATGATATCTGACGCTAACATATAACGCTCAGATAAATGCATCGCTGCAAAATCTGCTGCTTTCCCATGAACTGTTACACCCAATGTTGCAGCATCTATTGCCTCAGACCCTTGCGCAAGAAAAGATGTCACAATTCCAGCAAGAACATCACCGGTTCCTCCGCTGCTCATCCCAGGATTTCCAGATACAATCACAATCATATCCTTTTTTGGCGATAAAATAACAGTGGGGACTCCCTTATAAATGATGATGACTTGATATTTGTCTGCGTAAGATTGTGCAGCTTTTAAAATGTCTGCATCTTTAGTCTCTTTAACAATACCAAGGAGGCGAAGAAGCTCTCCTTTATGAGGTGTTAATATCGCATATTTTGTTGGCTTTTCT
>CAMDFS010000033.1 GCA_945897715.1 Chlamydia trachomatis | reverse complement strand
TTGTAGAGCCCTTACTGATAATAAAAATCGTACTGCTTCAGACATGCGTATTGCTACAAATAAACGGTGCGGGACAATTGCCGCGCCAGGAAGCGTAGTGTTTAACTTTGATACTTTAGGGGTGCTCCAAGTAGAGAAAGGGGCAATTGATTCAGAAAAATTATTTGAAGAGGCTCTTGAGTCTGGCGCTATAGATTTTTCAGAAGAGGAGGAGGTATTTATTATTACTACCAATCCTGAAGAGCTCTACAAGGTAAAAGAAGAGCTAGAAAAAATGGGCTATGTACCCAAAGACCCTTCATTAGAGATGATCCCTAAAATTTTCATCGATTGTAATGATGAGGATAAAGAAAAAAACCTTGCCCTCATCGAGTTTATTGAAGACTTAGACGATTTAGATCAAGTGTACCATAATATGCTTATTTCCTAATCGTGGCGATTTCTTCAGCACTAGTTTCTGTATAACTAAAGGATTTTTTGTCTACTTTACTCCCTTTTACAAGAATAGCCAATCTCTTAGGGTTGTCTCTTGTCATAAATTGCTTAGCATTGGTAATAAAGGAGTCGTAGGAAAGAGTAGTAAGTGCTGTAATCTGCTTTTTACTGCGATCAAAGTCTCCGTTATATGAGTATGCTAATGAAAAATTTCTATTAGCACTTGAAATCAGGTTAGGATCAGACTGTGTTAATTTTGAAATAATAGAGGCTTTGACATTATTAAAACGCTCTTCTGTGATGGTCTCTTTAATATCCCTGCTATAGTTTTCTAAGAACAATTCATAACGAGCAAGGAGCTCCTCAGGATAATGTGTTGTCGATTGGGCTATATAAAATTGCAGTAATCTTCCGTGAAGTTCTGTCGCTGCCGATTGCACAATATAACCTGTTTGCTGTTTTGTCCTAAGTTCACCGAAAAATGCTTCTCTAATGATGCTTGCAAAGATCGATTGTGAGGCGTATTTCTCATCGGTAAAATTATCTTGATCAATTAACAAAATGGCAGAATTACCCCCCATCTTTGTTTCGATAGAAATTTTCTTTGGTTCAGGGGTGTCGCCATAAAATGCTACATATTCTTCTATATCGTGTAAACTCACCTCGTAGGGCTTTGCAGAGAGAGTGCTTTTCATCTCTGAAAAGTACAGCATAGCAGATTCTTTATCTATATTTCCGCTGATATAAGTTTGGAGATAATTTTCTTCCAGGAGCCTTTTTTGAAAAGTCTGGAGATCTTCTAATGTAATAGATTGCAGTACAGAGGCTTCTGTATGCATATCGAGATTTACATTGGAGATGATGCTATAGAGTAGATTCATCCCTTGAGAGGAGGGGAGGTTTTGTGCTAAGCTTTTGCAGTTTGAAAGAAGCTCATTTTTTATCATATCAAACTCATTTTTAGTTGGATAAGAGGTGATTAGATTGGATAAAAATGACATCATGTAACTACCGATCTTATCATGGTAGCCATTTACAACGATATTTAGACCAAGTTCTTTTGGATAGATGGAGGTTTCAATCCCGGCAAAAGCACCTTCAGCGATTAAAGAAGACATATGCGTATATAAATAAGAGCAAAACATCTTGTTTAGGCAGATAGATTTTTTTGATGAGGTAATCTCTGGAGATTTGATGCGGATAAATAATTGTGTTTTTGGTTCTAGGAATAAAGTATCTTGAAGGAAGTAACATTTCCCTGCAGCATCATCGGCTATAAGATTCGGGGTCTTGATTTCAAAGTTCACCTCTTCATTAAGGAGTTTTTGATGTTTGGAGATATAAGGGTTGGGGTTTGGAAGGGAGATATCTTTAGAGGGTTCTGCTATTTCCCACCCTTCTAATACCTCTTCATTCACTTTACTTAAAGAGTACTTAGCCCCTGTCCAAGGCTCTACTTTGTTCGCATTGCGATGTGTAGCCTCTTTACTCCCCGTGATTGTAAAAATAGCATTTCGAGCAGTGAGATAGCTTAAAAGATCCCTAGAATTTTTTTGATCGAATTGATTGATCATTACTGTCTTGTAAGGGAAAGTTTCAAGTGGCTCATCAACCATCATATCAACAAGCTCCATTGTTAACTTAAAAGGGTCTTTCCTTGATTGCCATTGATAGGAAGTAGATAGCACTGTTTCCATGTCATTATAAATATGTAAAGGGACATTGCCACTTTTTAGCTTATTTAGAGCAGAAAAGAAGGTATATAAAATATGGTCTGTTTTTTGAATTCCTTCAGATGTCAGGTTCATATTGAAAGAAAGAAGAAGATGTGACCCGCTCACCTTGTCAGTATCTGCTGAAAAATTTTCAATCAGGCCTTGTTCTTTTAAGAGGGAATATAAACCCCCTTTCATATGGTGAGCAAGAGAATATGCAATGAGTTTATAAGACTTTCTGTCTAGATCATTTGCATATGCTGGAGGGATTTCCCAGGTGATTGTGAGCTCTTTGAGATCTTTAACAGGCTCAATGTAGGTGATATGCCCCTCTTGATTTGGAGAGGTGATTTTTAGGTCAGGGTAAGGTTTAGGGGCATCTTTAGAGGCTTCTATTTGAGAGAATTTATCCTCTACAAGGGTTGTTAAGGAATCAATATCTTGATTAGAGTAGACAACAAGGTGCATGCCGGAAGACTTATAATTTTCTTTGTACCATTTAACTAAATTGTCCCTTCCAACAATTTTAAGAGTATCTTCCGTCCCTGTGCTAAAGGCTGCATTAGGATGATTCTGATTACCTTCCTGCTTAAAGATAAACCATGATCTCCATCCATCATGCTCGATATTTTTATTATGCTCTTGATTCACTGCTAAAAGCTCTCTATTGATACAGCTTTCTGAAAACAATGGATCGATGAAAAATCTTGAGAACATATCTAGTGATTTGTCGAATTGATCGTGGTTAATAGCGAACATATAGACTGTTCGATCAGTACTTGTGTAGGCATTTGTTGTCCCGCCGTTATCGAGTATACACTTCCAATAAGCATTTTCATCAGGGTATTTTTTTGAACCCATAAAGAGCATATGCTCACAAAAATGCGCCATCCCTAAATATTCTTCGGGATTATTCCAGCTACCTACATTTACAGCGAGTGCAGCCGATGATTGACGTGCCTCTTTGTCAGAAATAATAAATACTTTCACACCATTGGAGAGAATCAGTTTTTTGAATTTTACATCTTTTAATGAAGGAGTGAGAATTTTTAAAGGGTTTTTATCAACAACAACTTGGGATAAAGACTCTGGTTGCACTGCCAAAAGTGGATAGGATAGAGTTAAAAATAAGGAGTACAAAATTCTTAATTTGTTCATCTGCTGGGCCCTTTGGTTAAGTGGTGATCTCCTCATAAAGTGTTGTTACTACTTTATGAATAGACCCTGCTTGGTTTTTTCTGAAAAGATGTTTTTCTTTCTTTTCTTCAGAACTTGGAGCTGACATTGTGTATTCTTTTCCAAAGTTCACATGAATTGGAGAATGACACATTTTTCTTTGTTCGCCAATGGCTTTTTTTATTTTCTCTGGAGGGGGTAATATATCGTAAGTATAAAGGGCAAGGGGGAAATAGTGGGTTTTCTTTTTTGATTTTTCCCCTACTAATCGCATAAGTTCTATACTTTCAGGATCAAAGAGAGAGGGGTAAAGATGTCCATCAGCATTTTTTCGATCTCTACCACCAGAGGGTGCTACAAAGACAAGTTTTCCACCATCGTTTAGTAGATGCCTTAAAGTAAGCATGGAAGAGCTGTTGTGTTGAAGCATCTCTTGCTTTCTATCGGCATGAATTTCAAAATATTTTTTTGAATAAACGCATAAAATATTTTGACCTCGAGTTAAAGGGATGGTGATTGGATCGGTTGTAACTCTTGCACCAGCGACAGCGATCATTTGTTCAATGAGGTTAGGATAATGGTCATCTAAAAGAGCAGCTAAAAGAGTGGGATCGCCTTCTGCTTGATGGTTTGATAGGAGCATTACATTCTCACCACGGCTTAAAATATCTATAATTGCATCAATATTTTTCTTCCCAAAGATTTTAGAGCTTTTTTTATCTATAAAAGGGGAAAGCAAACGTTTTGCAAACAAATAATAATCGATGGGGGATTTTTCTTGCTCATGAAAAATGTTAAATGGTGTAGGGGAGAAAAGCTCCTGTTTAATCATCTTTAAGTAGTCTTTTAGGACGGAGTATACTTCATTGCTATCTAATTTTAGATCAGAGTGTATTTTATCATAAGAATGGAAAAATGCACTAATGTAGGTGTATACTTCAGTAGAAAGGTGATCTTTTTCGTTTTCTAAAATCTCTAATACTTTAGACTTCAAGTAAAATTCCATTTGTTGAGTTATAAATTTCGAATTCACTGATATGAAGAGTGTCCTTTGTTTTAAATAAGAGCTTGGCATTGCTTTCTTCAAAAGTGGATAAGAGGTAGTCTTTATCTTCTTTATTTAGGTATTCATTAAATTGTGGATGACAAAAAATTTCTAGAGCAAAATTCTCTCCGCAAAAGATTAATTCTTTAATAGCTCTTTCAAGATCAATAGAGGCGCTCTCAAAGTTTTTTACTAATCCCTTGCCGCTACAATAAGGGCATTCTGTAAACATGGTCTGGAGAAGGGATTCACGGTTTCTTTGTCTTGTCATCTCAATGAGTCCAAACTCACTCATCCCTAGGATAGTGATTTTGGCAGAATCTTCTTTTAGAGCGGCTTTTAAACGCTCTAAGACGCGCTTACCATTTTTTCTAAATCGCATATCAATAAAGTCACAAACAATAAGTCCGCCAATATTTCGGATAGAGAGCTGACGTGCTATTTCTTCAGCAGCTTCCATGTTGACGTGCACAATTGCTTCCTCAACATCCTTAGAGCTATCTTTTTTTCCACCCCGTCCAGTGTTTACATCGACAGTGTACATCGCCTCGGTGCGTTCAAAGAATAGATAGCCACCACTTTGGAGCCAGACTTTACGGTGTGCAGCTTTCCCGATTTCTTTTTCTACGGCAAATCTCTTGAAGATAGGAAGCTTATCTCTATAATACTCAATTTTTAGAGTGCTATCTGGGGAGGCGTATTTTGTGTTCATTTTTAGTAGAGATTCATACATCTCTTTGTCATCGACAAGCAATCTGGAGAATTTTTTATCAAGTGCCTTAATCAATGTTCTTTTTACAATATCTGACTCTTCATAGAGCAGTGAAGTCCCTTGTGATTTTTCAAACTGGATTCTTGTGTTTTCCCAATTTTGAATTAACTCATGGGCTTCATCAATTAGTTGATCTGTGGTTGCATCCACACAAGAAGTTCTACAAATAAGGCCCATATCGCTGGGCATCTCAAAAGCTTTGATGAGATTTTTTAGCCTTGTGCGAGATTTATTATCAGTGATTTTTTTCGATACCCCTCTGTGAGGGCTATTTGGTAATAAAACCAAAAATCTACCTGGAATAGAAACATTTGAAGTAAGTCTTGCCCCTTTTGAACCAATTGGCTCTTTAACCACCTGAACAAGAACTGTTTGTCCATTTTTTAAGATTTTTGTGATGTCTGTTTCAGATTCAGCTTCAACTTTTTTAGTAGTTTCTGGTTCAAAGTCCATGTCGAACATTTCTTTGAATTTTGCGGTATTTTCTACAATATCAGAGATATGGATAAAACCATTTTCCCCTTCGCCAATATCGATAAAAGCAGATTGAATATTTTTTAAGATATTAGTGACTTTACCGCGGTAAATATTCCCCGTGATTTGCCTGCTTTTCTTTCTCTCGATGACGAGGTCATGAAGCTTTTTATTTTTTAAGATGGCAACGCGAAGCTCTTTAGTTTCGACATTGATCAAAATTTCTTTCATGTTAAATCTATATGATAAAGGTTTATTATCGTCCTATCTTAGAACATCTCTGTGTTTAAAGCTATAAGATGTTTTTCAAAGTGGTTAGACTAAAAATATAAAGAGGGTTATGCCACTTTGCTTTTCTTGTAAGATTTTCCTTTATACATTCCGCATGCTTCACAAA
This sequence comes from Chlamydia trachomatis, assembly GCA_945897715.1. Taxonomy (GTDB): domain Bacteria; phylum Chlamydiota; class Chlamydiia; order Chlamydiales; family 2-12-FULL-49-11; genus JAJACQ01. The sequence goes on along the minus strand of CAMDFS010000033.1, from coordinate 8,049 downwards.
CGTGATGAGAAAGTACAATTGCACCACAGTTTGGGCATGTATTCATGATTTTTGGTGTACGAAAATCGTGTGCACGACGTCTGTCTCTTCTTGCTTTTGATGTTTTACGTTTTGGAACTGCCATGATTACTCCTTGTTATCGTGAGATTTGTCTCTCAGATGATCGATGTTTTTAAAATATTTATCTATTGCTGCTCTTTCTGGACAATTACCTTCACATTCACTAAAACGAGGAAGGTTTAAAAAGACCAATTCACGTACTGTCTCTTTTAAAGAAAATACGCCGCTTTTCATCTTTTTTAACGAAAACGCCATGTGGTTTTCCTTTATACGAAGAGGATGCAAGATGGGTTCGTTACAGATTGTGCAATAATTGATGAATTCTGTCTCTATAGAAGTATTCAGAATTAGGTGGTCATTAGCAATTGTTGCCGACCCCTTGATGACCAGATCTTTTTCAAAGGATGCCTCATTATCAGAGCTCTCCATAATGGCAGGCTTTGCCACTAAAGAAAAGTCTTTATACTCGCCGGCTTTGAATCTATCAATGTATAGTTCTAATTCTTCCATAATGCAGGGAAGTATACAAAAAATCCTATTTCCCTTCAACTCTATAGTTGACTTTCTATGAGCTTTCTAGCTTCTTTAATAGAATATCCTTTAAGAAAGGTTGAAAGGTGCGTATAATCAGCATTCATAGACTTTGAAATAAAGGGATCTGTTACTAAATTGGTGATTTCTGTCCGTATATTTTTTAAAGAGCAGAAGGGGCCGACAAGTTCTGGAATCACTCTTTTTTTCAATAAAATATTTGGCAGGCTAAAGTGGGGAAGAGTTAAAGAAAAGAGGAGTTCATAGATGACCCTTTCAAAGGTTGAAAGGCTGTAGCAGCTAATTTGAGGCAGATGGGAAAGGGCTAGCTCTAAATTGATCGTACCATTTTTGGAGAGGGCAAATGAGGCATCTTGGATCAATAGTTCTTTCTCTTGAGGGGTTCTTAAAGTAACGTGATATTCTTTTGTGATCTCCTCTATTGTAGAGAGAAGGGAGTCTTTAGCAACACTTACATGAATTGAGAAGTCTTCCAAATGTTTGGAAGCTTTCAGGAAAAGGGGAAGTAGACGGAGGACCTCTTGTTTACGAGATCCAGGAAAAAGGGCAATGATTTTTTTTCCTGGATCACTATCTCTTGGGGTAATCTTGTTTAAAGGATGGCCAATATAGGAGACTTTTAAGGATGAGTCTTTGAAAAGGTCTACTTCAAAAGGAAAAAGGCAGAGGAGCTCATCGTAATACTTTTCTAGGATTTTTTTTCTTTTTGGTCTCCATGCCCAGATAGTTGGACAGACAACTCCGATGATTTTACCTTTATAGCCAGACTTTCTTAGTCTTTTTGCCATGCGTAGATTGAAGTCAGGGAGATCTATTAGTAGGACGATTTTAGGGTTTAGTGATAAGATTCGTCTTTGAATTTTTTTTGCGGCTTTGAAAATTTTTCGAAGGGAGGCAATAGGGCGAAGCAACCCCATGAAGTTTAACTCATCCATACCTAGAAATTCAGAAATTCCAAGACTTTTTAGGTTAGGGCCTAAAACCCCTTCGATTGCAACTGTTTTTGATAGATCTTTTAAAATGTCAAACCCAAGTTGATCGCCGCTTAGCTCCCCTGTAAGGACAAAGATTTCTATAGATTCATTTTGCTTTTTTTCTATCACTACTGCTCTTTTTAGGCTTTGGATTGTCGATTTTTTGTTTTTCGTAGTAGTATTTCCACTCATTATAGATATCAGTAAAGCCTGGTTCGATATCTGCTCTTAATTTAAAGAATTTTAGAGCAGCGCTAAAATCTGGACTTCTAGGAATTTTACATAAGATCCGTTTTTTCTTTTGCAGGGGGGTAAATCGGTATTGTGTTGTTAAGATACCTGCAACTTCAGCGAGGATTTTTTTTGTAATTCGAAGTGTGGGCTCAAAAAGATTGGAGGTAATTTCAAAGGCCTCATCTTGTATTCTTCCTAGATGTGCTTTTTTCGGTGAATTCTTGTAGATCTCTTTTACCTTTGCATCAAATACAGGGAATACGATACAGGCAACTAAAACAGATCGAAAAGGAATTCTTGCCCCCTCTACTAATATGGATCTATCAACTTCTGTCAGGAGACTATAGATGTCATGTTCTAAAGGAGTTTCGAAATGATTTGCTAAATTAGGGAGGAGGGTCTCTAAAAACCCATGCTTTTGGAGGTTTTTTATAAAAGCAACAGAAGATCCTGATTCAAGCATTCTGAGAATTTCTTCAAGAATGCGAATAGGGGAGCTTTTTAAGATTTCTGAGCGAAGGGTAAAGAGAGCTTCTATCATCTCTTCATCAGGGGTTAGCCCAAATCGTGCTCTAAACTTTAATAGTCGAATCATCCGCACTGGATCTTGTTTAAATCGGATATAGGGGTTGCCGATACAACGTAAGAGGCCTTTTTTTGCATCTTCTACTCCGCCCACATAATCGATGATGGTTTCAGAGCAGCTGCAATAAAACAACCCATTGACTGTAAAATCGCGCCTTTCCACATCTTCAAGTTCTGTTCCCCACTCATTATCGTTATGAATAAGAGTATCATCTTCGTTATCTCCCTTGCGAAAGGTCGATACTTCGAATGTTTTATGATTGAGTCTAACATGTGCGAGTCTAAATCTTTTACCTACAATAAAGCAGTTAGAAAAGCACCTCTTTATCTGTTCAGGGAGGGCACTTGTTGAGATGTCATAATCTTTGGGCTGATAATTGAGTAATAGATCTCTAACACTTCCACCGACAAGGTAGGCGATAAATCCATTTTTTCTTAAAGTCTCTAAAACAATAAGAGCGTCTTGGTCAATGAGATTGATATCTATTTTATGTTCTTTTTTCGTATATTTCTTCATTGCACAGTTTCGTATTTGAATTCAGAGCATAGCAGAAGACTCTATAAAAAAGATAGCGAGCTTTTGAGTTTTTTGATAAAAGCTGTTACAATAGATTTCTTTGGTTTTTGAGGAGGAATTCATCTTTAAAATGGTAATGGTCTAAAAGGCCTGTTGTATCCCAACCAAGGGTTAAATAAGCAATATAAAGAGCTTCAATACTTGAAAGCCCTGCATCGGGATCTATACAGCCTGTTTGTTTTCTTGGGTAGGCAGTTTTCCAATTAGGGAGAGATCTTTTCTCTGGAGAAAAGGGGAGGGTGGAGGCCATCTTTGCGGCAAGCTTCCAAGTTCCATCAATTAAATAAATTCCTTTTTCATTTCCTTGTAACGGGGGGCCATCCATTGAGAGCAATACAAAATTTGGAATTTCTTGTAGATGCTGCTTTGGATAAGTGGCAAACTGCATATCCTCACGAGATTCAAGGCCTGTTAAGGAGCATTTCTTTAGATTCTCTTTTTTATGACGTAAAATGAAAGTTTTGATTTTATCCATATAATAAGTATAAGCGCAATCAACAATTTCTGCTAGATTAAAAAAGGTAGCCCAGGCCTACGCCAGTAAGGAATCCACCAATGTCTATGAGACTTTGTTGAAAGGGTGCATTCATGATCTGTGTGGTTGGTTGCACATAATAATCAAAAAAAATATCTAATCGCCGATTGTAAATTGAAGTGCACGATTCCAATTTGAAAAAAAGAATAGGCAGGTGATAAAAAAATCTCTATTGTGAATTGGAGGTACGATAGATAACACAGATTTTAATGTCATTTTTCGTGCACTTCAGACATCAAAGGGCCCAAATTTTTTTTCAATATATATTTTTACTCTAAAGGTTGGAAGTTGTTACAAGCTTCAAATTCTAGTAGCTCTTTAGGGATTTCAAATAAAAATCGGCAGGCGTTACGAGTCATAGGCTTTCCTCTGAAAAGACGTTTTCTCGCCATGGAAAGATATAGGTATTCTTTTGCTCTTGTAATTGCTACGTAAAAAAGGCGACGCTCTTCTTCTAAGCCTCCCTCCTCAATGCTTTTTTCATGAGGCATGGTGCCATCTTCGAGACAAACGATAAAACATGCCTTGAACTCAAGTCCTTTAGCGCTATGAAAAGTTAAGAGGTTTACCCCCTTTTTCTTTCTGTCTTTAGAATGGAGATGATCGTCGAGCAAAGACCCATTGATAAAGTCCCCAAGAGTTGCCCCCTCTTTATCGGCCGTCTCTGCCATTGTCAAAATGGTATTGATATTATCAAGCTTATACATCTGGGCTTGTTCACTTTTGACTTCTTTTTTGATTTCATCTTTAAGATTTAGTTCATCAATTAAGAACTGTACTTTTTCTACGATCGATTTTTTCTCTTGGGCTTTTGTAAGGATTGAATTGAAAATCGATATGCCAACCTTCCCTTGAGAACTAATATCTAGGTGATCGTAATGCTCTAAGGCTTCGTATACAGAGGAATTTAGTCGTGAAGCTTCCTTGTTAAGTGCCTCAATGGATGCTGTGGAAACACCACGTTTTGGATAGTTAAGTATACGTAGAAGAGCGGTTGTATCCTTTGAATTGTGTAATACTTTTAAGTAGGCAAAAAGATCTTTTACTTCAGGTCTTTGATAAAAAGACATCCCTTGCACGACATGGTAGGGGATCCCTCTAACATACTGGTTGGAGTCTCTCCATGAGGCTTGCATGAGGGCAACCTCAAACGGTTTTGTGAGATTATTTGATCTATAAAGGATTGCAATATCACTCCATTCAAGATTTTTCTCATTTTTTAAATAGAGTAATCTATGAATAATACTTTCTGCTTCCTCTGTTTCTGTTGGGGCATGAAAAAGACGGGGGAGATTTTTGCTTTTTTTTGTCGAGAAAAGGACTTTGTCATGTCTTTTAGTATTTTTTCCAATAATAGCATTTGCGATATCAAGAATTGGTTGGGTCGAACGATAGTTTTCTTCTAGTTTTACTACTATATCGTGAGGGAAGTTTAAGATATGGTCGACTTCTGCGCCTCTAAAGCCGTAGATAGATTGATCATCATCGCCAACAACAAAGAGATTGCCGCGCTCTTTAGACAGCAATTGAATGAGCTCATATTGGACTGCATTTGTATCTTGATACTCATCGATCATGATATACTGAAATTGATCTTGATATCTTTTTAAGACTTCTGGATGATCTTTAAACAGTTCTACTGTTAATTCTAGTAAACCATCAAAATCCACAGCGTTATAGGCTTTTAAGACCCCTGTCATCCCTTTTCGAAAATCTTCTGCAGTTACTGTCTTGCCCTCTTGTCCAGAAAGGTCCTCATACACTTCACTTTCAAGTCGTTGCTTATCCTTGTCATCGTATAAGGAGAAAGTGCTGGTATAGCCAAGATTGTGAATCTCTTTTTTTAAAATAGCTAAACAAAAGCTGTGGAAGGTGAGAAGTGGTACCTCTGACCCTAAAGTTTTTCCGACACGCTTGATAATACGCTCGCGCATCTCTGCAGCTGCTTTATTTGTGAAGGTAAGCCCTAAAATCGAATCTGGTTTTACGTCATGATCCTTAATGAGATGCAGAATTCTCTCTGTTAAAACTGTTGTCTTTCCAGATCCGGCGCCTGCTAAAACCAAGACTTTACCATTAATTGTAGTGCATGCCTTTAACTGGAAGGGGTTAAGTCTGCTTTTCATCTAAATTGCCCTTTGCTAAGTAGGTAATAAAGTTTTTCCAATCCACAGAAAATTCTTCAAAAGAAGCAGTCTTACTCCCTTGTAGGGGGAGTATATTAATATGCACAGATTCATTAAAGCTCGGAGCTAATTGTCTAAAAAATTCTCTCATTCTTCTTTTAAAGAGATTTCTTCGTACAGCATCGCCGAATTTTTTTGAAACAGTAAGGCCGATTTTTGTTTGATGTTTAGGATCAATTAGGTGCTGAAAGCAGATATATTTTCCATAATATTTGCTTCCAAGGCTCCGAATTTTTCCAAATTCCCATTTTTTTCGAACATGCATGTCCTTAGAAAAAAGGTATTTTACACCGTTAGCTGCCAGCGGCCTCTCTGTCTTCTTCTGCTGAGAACCCTGCGCCCACCTGGGGTCGCCATTCTCGCACGGAATCCGTGAGATCTCTTTCTTCTTATCTTGCTCGGTTGGTATGTTCTTTTCATAAATCATGACTCTCAAATTTTTTGTAACTATAATGAGAGAAATGATAGCAGGATAGATTATATTTGTCAATAATTCTGCAAAATGATATCATTCTGCCTATATTTAACAAATGTACAGGAAATAGGAATTCTATGAAAGTTCGAGCATCTGTAAAAGCAGACCAAAGTAAGGGCGATAAACTTGTTCGTCGCAAGGGCAGGCTATATGTAATTAACAAACTTGATCCAAGACGTAAGCAACGTCAAACTGGACCTGCAAGAAAAAAATAGAAAGGAGATCAAATGGCTAGAAAAGCACTTGTAGAAAAAGAAAAACGCCGTGTTAAAATGGTAAAAAATTCTGCAGTAAAAAGAGCGAATTTAAAGAACATTATCAAATCATTTGAGACTTCTGATGAGGATAGGCTCAAAGCAATTGATAATTTAAATAAAATGAAGAAGAGTTCTTCAAAAGTTCGTCTTCACAATAGATGCCAACTTACTGGAAGGCCAAGAGGATACATGAGAAAATTTGGTGTATCACGCTTATGCTTTAGAGAGATGGCTTTAGAAGGATTAATTCCTGGAATTACAAAGTCCTCTTGGTAATCATACTAAGACGATAAATGATTTTGGACCATAGACCTGCTGGGTTTATGGTCTTTTTTTACTCGATAAAATCTGCGTCTAAAATTAGACTAGAATTAGAAAATTCAGAAATAAGAGTCCATTCTTCAAATTCTTCACACCAAACATAGCAATTACAGTCGAGTTTCTTCTTATGGATCTCTTCTCGAAGATCTTTGATCTTATGAGGCCCTTTTATTGCATTATTCTCAGATGGATCAATATAATACCAATCAAGGCTTCTATTGGCTGAAAGCCTCTTTAACCTTGGGATGTCAAAGCTTTCATTATCATCTAAAGATGCTGCCGACTCATTATGCAGAGAAGATAATCCTCCAGCTTGCTCTTTGATAGGGGTTGGTTCTGTAATCTCTTTTTTTGGAAAAAGATAGAGAGTTAAAATAGCAAACACATGGAAGAAAAAACCAAGAACTGCCCAAAGAATTTCATTACGCCCTCTTTTTTTAGCAATGATATAGCACAGTCTAGCAAAAAGTGAGGGGATTATCAGTGATAAAATAATTAGAATGGTGCTTGATTCGTTCATCTTTATGATCTCCGTGGTTAAATGTATCCTATATTTTTTTTGCCTTTTAGGAAACAATTTGTTGAGTTTACCTTATTTTGTGTTTATTAACAATTGAAGTTCAAGGATATTTAAAAAAATATTTACTTTAAAATGAAATTTAGCTGTTGCGAAAAATAGAAGAAATGGAGGATTATTGGAGAAATCTACAGCCTTAAGGAGATAAAATGAGCCTTCATGACGACACAGATCCATTTGAAGATATCGATATTAAAGAAATTGATGTGCCAGAAACAATCTATATTAGAGATATAGAAACTCGTGTATTTCAGTCTATTACAATCAAATGTCTCTCTAGTATTGATGGAATTGCACTACTTGAAGGAACTTTAATGGATAATCTTCTTGGTCGAGAGGGTCTTGAAAGAGTTAAAGGGATTTATGTTGAGCAAGATGTTAAAAATAGGGCAGTTAGCATTAAAGTTGAATTAAATATTTATTATGGAATCTCCCTTCCTGAAAAATCAGAAGAAATCCAAGAAAAAATTGTTAAAGAAGTTACAAAGCTTACAGGGCTCCATGTTTCTTCTGTACATGTTGTTTTCAAAAACTTACTTCTAGAAAGGCCAAAGCAGGAAGAGCCGTCAGAAAATGATATGGATGATTCAAATTTAGATGAAGAGATGGAAGAATTTATCACTTCCTAACTCTTGTATAGAAAAGAGCACGAGCGTAGCTTGTATCAGAATTATTAACTACTTGTGAATCATTATAGGCAACCCCTTTCTCATTAA
>CAMDFS010000032.1 GCA_945897715.1 Chlamydia trachomatis | reverse complement strand
AGAAACAACTCTTGCTGAATTGCTCACCGCACTCTGCTCTAAACCTTTATTCATTTCTTTTTCTTCAAACATTTTATTACCCTCCTCTCTTAAGATAATTTAATAAGGCACCCTAAAAACTTTTAAAGCCTAGCTTATAATTAAAAAGTTCCTATAGTTACCTTGTTTTTCCATTTTATTCATTCATTTACCCTTTTGAATAAGTAATTTTGCCATAAAAAAAGAATTGATATCAATCTTTTTCGTTCAAAAGGGTAAAAAAATTAACAATTTAGGAATATATTTACAAAAAAATCAGATTAATTGAATAATTTACTTCTTTTTTCCTAGTTAGAAAGGAACAAATCAACTATGCTGCGGTCAAATCTAAAGGCTATTCAATGAAGAAAAATTTCCTTAAACTGTTCTTAATAATTTTATTTTCAATAACTTGCATTCTAGATGGTGCGATACCTCCCCCTAAGCTTACTGCCCATGACACCTTCGAAAAAGCCGAAGAAATCCTAAAAGTCCATGCAAAGTACAAAAAAATAGATAATTTGATCATGGCACGAATTTTCAAAATATTTATTGAAAAAATAGACCCATTAAAAGTATATCTGCTTGAATCTGAAATAGATATGTACATAAATCCTACAGACAATTTTTTAACAGTTGCTACAGAAGACTATAACCATGAGAGCTTTACATTTTTTTCCACCTTGTATGGAACTTTTCTTAAATCTATAGAAAGGCGTCATTTGGTTGAATCCTCCATTTCTTACAAAGATCTTCCAAAAGCTGTCGAATATAAGACCATAGAAGACATGGGGCATCCAAAATGTGAAGAAGAGTGTAAGATGAAGCTTCGTCTCATTAAATCGCTCCAAGAGGAGGCAATTGGGCGCCTGTCTGAAGATAAGCAAGAGAGACAACGGGCCTATATTCTTAAAAAACGGTTAAATCAAGAAAAAGAGATGATTACAGAGTCAGATCTTGAAAGGATTCGAATGGTCCATGCTTTTTTTCTAAAAAGCGTTGCTGAGGCTTTAGATTCTCATACTACCTACTTTACCCCCCATGAAGCAAAGCAATTTATTGTGCACATTCAGCAGAGACTTTTTGGCATTGGTGCAGTTTTAAGTGATACAATGGATGGGTTATCTGTAGAAAAAGTGATTAAAGGAGGCCCAGCTTTTAGAGACAAGTCCTTAAAAAAAGGGGATAAAATCATCGCTGTAAATAACAACTCTATTATCGGCATGGATCTATCTGAGGCTGTGGACCTTATAAGAGGCCCTAAGCAGACCAAAGTGATCCTTTCTATTGTAAGAACAGAGAAAGATTCTAAACAAACCTTTGATGTAGAGATTATTAGAGATGAAATCGTGGTCGAAGAGAGTCGTTATACAGCAAAAACAGAGCCTTTTGGAGATGGTGTAATAGCGCATCTTCACCTTCACTCTTTTTACGCTGTTCCAACTACTTCCTCCGTCAAGGATCTAAGAAAAGAGATTTTAGAAATTCAAAAAAACCACAAGTTAAAAGGGGTTGTCCTTGATTTAAGAAATAATGGAGGGGGGGTCTTAACAGAGGCGATTAATGTAGCCTCTTTATTTATAAACAAAGGGGTGGTTGCAGCTATTCGAACTCATACAGGGGATGTAAGCCGCATTCGAAACTTAAGCGATAATAAACTCTGGGATGGACCTTTGATTGTTCTTACAAACAAAGGGTCTGCTTCTGCCTCAGAAATTGTTGCCTTGTCACTATCTGACTATGGCAGAGCAATCATTGTAGGCGACAACAGAACTTGGGGAAAAGGAACTCATCAATCAGGGACATTTTTCGATGCCGCCCCTGATAATGTCAATCCAAAAGGCGAATATAAAGTTACTGGCGGGGTATATTACACTGTTGGTGGTAAAAGCCCTCAGCTGACAGGGGTACTTTCAGATATCGTAGTTCCTGGGATTTACGCAAAAGCTGAGATAGGGGAAAAATATGCAAAATTTCCTTTGGATAATGATGCAATTGAACCCTTATTTCAAGATGATCTTGCAGATATCCATCCCCTCTACCGATTTAAAATCAAAAAAGCACTCCAGATGAACCTTCAGGAAAAAGAGTCTATTGCAAAATATCTCCCACCTTTACAAAAATCTTCTATGGAAAGAATTAAGCTAAATAAAGATTATCAAAATTTCCTTCAGGCGATAGAAACCCCCTCTGACAAAGCTTATAATGAAGAGCTCTACTCCCAAGAAGATCATCAATTAAGTGAATGTATGAACATCATGAGAGAGTTTATCCTCCTTCATGACAAAGATCTGTAAAACACATTTGCAAAAAGTTTGTCAATGAGATATACTCCTTTGCATGAAAATTCGTACTCGTATCGCTCCTTCGCCAACAGGGCACCCACATGTTGGGACATTATATATGGCGCTTTTTAATCTCATCTATGCAAAGGCAAATGGGGGTGTTTTCATTCTTAGAATTGAGGATACTGATCAAAAACGCTCTCGACCTGAGTATGAGACAAGCATTTATGAATCCCTTCAATGGATTGGCCTTAAGTGGGATGAAGGCCCAGATGTTGGTGGCCCTTATGGTCCATATAGACAATCAGATAGAAGTGATATTTATACAAAATATTGCGACCGTCTTCTTGCTGAAGGTAAAGCTTATAAATGTTTCACAACATCTACAGAGCTTGACGAAATACGTCTTGTCGCAAAAAAAACTGGAGGTCGTCTTGGATATGACAGACGGCATAGAAATTTAACTCCTGATGAAATTAAGAATTTTGAAAAAGAAGGGAGAACTTTTGTTGTAAGGCTAAAAGTTCCTTTAACTGGTGAAGTAGTTTTTACAGATTCAATCAAAGGTATTGTGAAAGTTCCTTGTGCTGACATCGATGATCAGGTATTAATGAAATCTGACGGCCTTCCAACCTATCACCTTGCCAATGTTGTAGATGACCATTTGATGGAGATTTCACATGTAATCCGTGGTGATGAGTGGCTAAGCTCTACACCAAAGCATATATTAATCAACCAAGCTTTAGGATTTACTCCTCCTACCTACCTTCACATGCCTTTATTACTTGGTATTGATGGGAAGAAACTCTCTAAGAGAAAAAATCCCACATCTGCTTATTACTACAGAGATTCAGGGTATCTTCCAGAGGCATTCATCAACTTTTTAACTTTGATGGGTTACAGCATGGAAGGGGGGAAAGAGATCTACACATTAGAGGAGATTATTTCCACTTTTAATGAGAAGCGAATTGGGACAAGTGGAGCAGTATTTGATGTGAAGAAGCTTGATTGGATCAATCAGCAGTATATGATAGAATCGATCCCTGAGAAAGATTTATGGGGACGGATTAAAGAATGGGGCTTTCAAGATGAGTTCATGGAGAAGTTAATGCCACTTGTGCATACTCGCATGAAGACTTTTGGGGATTTTATCGATTTATGTGGGTTTTTCTTTGTAAACAACTTACATCTTGATGAAAAGCTCCTTTGCCCTAGACAAATCACTGCTCAACAAACTTGCTATCTCCTGCAGGCCTTCCTTTGGGGACTTGAAAAAGATGGCTGGGATAAAGAAAGTATTGAAAAAAATAGCAAAGCATTAGGCGATATCTTTGGGATTCATTTTAAAAAAGAGGTTATTCCCATCCTATTTGTCACATTCACTGGAAAAATAACGGGGCCACCTTTGTTTGATTCTATTGTTCTTCTCGGCGAGCACAAAGGTCGTGCACGAATTTTAGAAGCAATTGCTTTTCTTGGCGGAATATCAGGCAAAAAGATGCCTCTTTTAGAGCACGCCTATGAAGCTCAAGACGGGAAGGACTTGTTTGCAACTCTATGAATGTAAAGGCAGAGTACTCCATAAAAAAACCTTTTACAGCAAAAATTGAAAAGGTTTCTCCTTTAAACAAGGAAGGGTCTACTAAGTCTAATTATCATGTAGAAATTTCTATTGAAGGCTCTGGGATAACCTATGAAGTTGGCTCTTCCTTTGGACTTTTGCCTTGTAATCCTGCCGGGGAAATTGAGCAGATTATAGCAATCCTAGGGGTAGATAAAGATCTGTTAGTTCATCCAGCGAAAATGGAAAATACACTCTCTCTTTATGACTTTTTTCTAAAACATGTGAACATCTCCCGAGTCACACAAAAAATAGCAAATGCATGCCTACCCTATCAGAAGGATAAGGAGCTAGAAACTCTTCTAGAAGTAGATTGGAAAGATTATTGTGATCATCATGATTTAGAAGAATTTTTAGAAAAGTTTTATGAAAAAAAGATGCCCCTACAAGAACTTGTCGATGTTTTATCCCCTATGCTAGCACGTTTTTATTCCATAGCATCCTCGCAAAAAACATTAGGAAACAAAATATTTCTTTTAGTAGCAGATTTTAGGTATTGGAAAGGCAAGAAAAATTGCAGAAGCATTACAGCGGCACATTTACAATGCCATAAAACAATCCGATTATTCCACCAGGCCAACCCATCCTTTTGCCCTCCTAAAGAAGATATCTCTATTATTATGATTGGCCCAGGAACAGGGCTTGCAGCCTTTCTTGGCTTCCTTCAGGAGCGAATACTTTATCATAAGTGTAAAAATAACGTTCTATTCACAGGCGATAGGAATGAAAAATATGATTTCTATTATGAGGATGAGTTAAAAGCATATCAAAGGTCAGGGCATCTACAATTATTTACCGCATTTTCTCGTGACTGCTCCAAAAAAGTCTATGTGCAGGATAGAATATGGGAGCAACGCGCTCTACTTTATGATCTTATCACCTTCCAAAATGCTCACATCTATATTTCTGGCGATGCAGACCGGATGGCAAAGGATGTGATCCTGATGCTTGAAAAAATCTTAACCATCCATTCTCCAGAAGAAGCTCATCACATTGTTCGTGAACTCAAAAAGCAAAAACGACTGCATATGGATGTATATTAGATTTTTTGCAAATATACAGCAAAATCACTTCTATTATTTAATAGAAAACATATAGGATTCAATTGTCTACCTTTTTTCTAAAATACTTATTGCTCTCTCCCCTAGTTGGTTTTTGCACGATATATGGTGTTATCGGTTTCTCTAAAGCATTTCATTTTTCTATAGAAAAAATGAACAAAGTGAAAGTAGGGTTACTCTTGACTCTTTTTTATTTCTCCATTTATTTTTTTTATAAAAATCCCCTATCATTTTCTCCAATTGGTGAAGCCTCCAAAGAAATCATATCTAGTATGATTCTTGGACCATTATGGACATGGCTTTTCTTAAGCTTAATCTCAGCTATAGGATATACATTCAAAAAGGTTAAGAAATTATACCTTACCTCTTTATTTGCTATTATTGCATTCGGCATATTCACTCTCGCAAAATAAAACACTATTTTAAACTATTTAATTTTATCTTTACTAAAATAATCTATTCAATATAAGTCTAGTTATATATTAATTATAAGTAGCATAAAATTGAATAATCCTATTGATAGATCGCTTGACCATATCCCTCTCCCCCCTACCACTAACGTAAGTAACATATTCCCTGCTGAAAGCGCTACCTCTCAAAAAGTGTCCTTAGCAGCTGGCTCGGCTTTTAATGCTATAAGAGCTTTAAAAAAAGTAGATAGTGACCCCTTCACAATTTCAAAATACTTAAATGCTGATACTTCCCTTGACTCGACTACCCTTGACTCGACTGCCATAGATTTTACTCCAATGGATAGCGCCATGTTTATGGATGCAGAAATAAGCGATATTGTTAACAATCTTAGTAACAATATTCCCGTTAAGCAAAAAACAAAACTAGCTATCCTTGCCGAATCTAAATGGACTGGAGCAAAACGAACGATCAATGCACTTGTACAGAGCCATTTAAGAAAATACTATTCCACTGGCTGTACAGAGTTAAAAGGCTCTCTTAAAAACAAATTCGATAAAAAAGGACCTTATGGAAAAAAAATAAAGGCACAATTTGTAAAAATAGATCAGGGCATCTCAGAAACTGCCCTTCTAATGGTGAATGGCAAGAAAGAGTACGTGGTAAAAAAATTGGCCCTTCCAGAACAATTAATGGGTCGAAAGAGTGTAAAAGAAGATCTAGCAGCTATTTTTGTCGAAGGGCTTAAAAATTATGGGGATATGGTCGAAAAGTTAGATGAATTCTTAAGTGAAAAAATTACTGTTTACTTTGATAAGCAGATTGCGCCCTATTACACCGGGGCAAATAGGGAAAAAATGGCAGAGCTTGTAGGTAAGGGTTTGGAAATAGATGTCCCTGAAGTAGAAATAATAAAAGCTAAAGGAGATAAAGTCTACACCTCACATAAATTTATAGAAAATCAAGGATCCTTAGGAAATCTTCTACCTACTTATAATGCAGGCGCAATAGACGTACAAAGTATGCAGGATATTTACATCTTAGATGCCCTACTTAAAAATGTAGATAGACACTTAAATAATATCCTCATTAGTGAGGATAACAAAGCAATCCCAATTGATCATAGTTTATCTCTACAAGGAAGTAGAAAAAGTTTAAATTCGAGCATATACACAGCTATGTTCAATGCCTCTCTATCTCTACAAGGTCACTCTAGTCTTCCCCTTACAAGAGAAAGTATAGAAAAAATCAGGAAATTTGATGTAAATCAAGTGATTGCAAAAGCAACTATTACTGAAAAACTAATTCTAGAGGTTGATGTAAAAAATGAGCTCAGAGAGAGAGCTGCAAGGGCAAAAGAGGCGATAAAAATTCCTGGAATTACTGCAGAGCAATTCATGTATGCAGTAGTTGAGCCCTTATGTCTAGAAGCTCTTCAAAAAAACCCAGATCTTGTGGCTAAAAAATTAGCTGCAATATTAACCTCTTGATAAAAAGTTACTTACTAATGACAATTGGTCCATTTGAGGTCATTAAAAGAGTATTTTCAAAACGTATTCCACAGGATCCCTCTTTATAAAGGCCAGGCTCAATTGTAAAAAACATCCCCTCCTTAATTTCTATGTCCTTAACACGGAATGATATACGAGGCCATTCATGCACCTCAAGCCCAAGACTATGTCCAAGGGAATGCCTCAGATATTGCGACACATTTTGCTCTTGAGCGTACTTTCTCACCTCTTCATCAAGAGTATGAAACAATACCCCAGGGCGCGCTTTTGCAACGGCAAGGTTATACGATTGCTGTACAATATCATGAAGATGTTTCCATTCTCTATAGGCTTCTTGGTTTGCTTCCTTTTCAAAAAAAAGAGTGCGGGTCATATCGCTTGTATAATTATCCACAGTAATACCACAGTCGATTAGAACGTTCATCCCCTTCTTTAGGACTGTATCCCCACTACGGTGATGGGGATATGCGCTATTTTTGCCAAAAGCGATAATAGGCTCAAAAGATAGGGTATCTCCCCCATTTTCTTTACAAAATTTCTCATATTCCCAGGCAGCCTCCTTCTCTGTAATTCCAGCTTTTAATATGGAAACAACATGCTCATAGCCTCTATAATTTAAAGCCCCTGCAACTTTCATTTTCTCCATTTCGTTTTCATCTTTGATAGCTCGAATTTGTGCCATTTTAGTAGAGGGAATAAACTTTGCTCCTGGCAATAAACTTTCGAGCGTTTTATATCTATTAAAACAGAGAGTTAATCCATCAATAAAGACCTCAGTAGGGTTAAGAGATTTAAGGAAATTATCAAGCTCACCATCCTCATTTAAATGTACCTCTACCCCTTTCATCATTTTACAAGAATCAATATACCGTGAATCGACAAAAAACAATGTTTTTTCAGGGAAAACAAGAAGAGTCCCTAAAGAGACTTTCTTACCAGTTAAATAAAAAATATCTATCACGTTATCAATGTATTGGAAACCTGATTGAATATTTAAGTTATGTATTCTTTGCATAAGCCTCTCAAGTCCTTTTTTGTTACGATATTACCCACCCATTCACTCTTTGTAGATTCTATAAGAAGGATGGCCTCATCAATAGTATACCGTTTTTTACATAAAACGCGTGTATGGATTTTTTCTTTCACGTTGATTGCATGCTCCCCTCTTTGAAAGAGGGTAAGGGCGTACATAAAGAGGTCTTTGCTCTCTTTATTAGCAATTTCAGGCATTTCAGACAAAGTTACAGAAGCACTTGAAATTGAAAATCTCATCCCTAGATCAGAAAAATTTTCCCTCATCAATTCGCAAGTAGCAAGCTCCCCTTTAGTAAGGAAGATCTCCTCAGGCTGAAGAAGCTTTTGCCCAATAAATATTAGCGTGTGTTGATTTTTTGCTTTTTCAAGGATTGATAAATCGATTAAAACGGTAGCCTTTTCTTCAAGAGAGGCAAACTGAGGGTGGGGCGGGGTCACCTCTATTAAGCAGAGCTCGTCCCAAAGTAGCTTTACAGTAAGATACCCTTTTTCTTCAAAATCTTTGTAATTAAATGAGGGTGTTTTATAGCCTTGGACAATAGGGGCTTCCCTTTCTATGTAAGTAAACTCCTTAAAAGCAGTTTCCCCCTGATGCTTAAAAAAAATAGGTGATGGTTGGTGAATGCCAAATGATCCTGTTAACCCTTGCGCTATTGCCTCTCTAACTAAAGAAAACACCTGCTCTTCTTCTTGGAAACGGATTTCTTTTTTTTGAGGGTGGACATTTACATCAATTTTACTTGGGTCAAAAGTCATATCGAGAAAAAACAAAGGGAACTCCCCTTTTCCAAGAGCTGTCCCAAAGCCAGCTGCTACAGCATTACTAATAAGAAGAGAATAGACACAGCGGCGATTCACAACAAGATATTGCCCCATCCGGTTACTGCGAGTTGTCCCAGCACCTGCAATGACTCCTTCAATTTTCAATCCTTCTTTCTCAAAAAAAATCGAAATGGGAGGAGAAAAAAAGTCCTTACCGAGCACTTCGTAAATACGGTTTGTATCAGAGCCTTCGACAGTGAATACGTCACTACCATCAACAGTTAAATAAAAGGCAATTTCTTTATGGCAGAGGGAGAGTTTTGTGATGCATTTCACAATTTCTGTTGTTGAAGGGCCTCGAGCCTTTTGGAATTTCTTTCTAGCAGGGGTGTTGTAGAATAAAGCCTCGACTCGCACCGTTGTCCCCCGTCCCCTTGCCGCTTCAGAAAGCAAAGGCTTCTTCCCTCCAGAGCTTTCCAAACAAGTGGCTACCCCGCCCATAGAGCTAGTGACTGAGAATTTTGAAACCGAAGAGATCGCAGCAAGGGCTTCCCCTCGAAATCCCATGCTCTTTAATGAATCTAGGTCTTCAAGGGAAGAGATCTTACTTGTTGCAAATCGCTCAATACAAGATTCCACATCTTCTCTTGCCATCCCCTTGCCATTATCAGAGACCTCAATCAAAAAGTGCCCTCCACCAATAATATCTATAGATATTTTATCAGCACCGGCGTCCACAGCGTTTTCGACAAGCTCTTTTACAACAGATGCTGGCCCTTCCACAACTTCGCCTGCGGCAATTTGGTTAATAGCAATATCAGATAAGACAAAAATGGTTTTAGTCATAAGATCTAAAGTATACAAGAGAACTTTCTCCTTTTCAACGTATTAAAAAGGTACCCAAAAAAAAATTTTTTCCTTATACTAAAAATATGCGAATCATATCAACTCTAGTTACTTTAGCAGGGCTCGGTTACGGGGCTTATTGGATTAGCGAAAACAAGCCTGAGTATAAAACTGAGCTTGTAGAATTTGTCAATAGCGGTGATTTCCATACTTTAGAGGCCCGCTATACTGCACAGCAAATTATGGATATGCATAAGTCGGTATTACTAAAATCTGATCAGCATAAATTTTTGGCGGCTAAAACACAATTCTCTCCTTACCTTTTAATGGAAGTAAAATATACAAAAGGGGGCAATGCTACTGGTGAAGGGGTAATTCTCTGGGACCTATTAGATGGGGAAATGGTGATTAATTCCAATCAGTGGGAAAAAACTCATGGATATTGTGACTGCATTCGCAACAACATCGATGGCAATGAATTCCGTGTGCTTAATGCTTTAGCTTTACATGGTGGCACCTTAGACAGAGAGAGTTTAGTAAGGGTACTGCAAGTAGAAAATGACGTTTTGGGAAGATGGCTTAGCACTTGCCGTAAGAAAAAATTGATTGTTCAGGCAGGAAGCTTTTACAGATTACACCTACAAATGCCAAAACTTGCACTAAGGCCTGAGACAATTATTGACGACCGTATCGTTACAAAATCCTATAAATCAACAGAACGAATGGGGAAGAAATTTTCTCATAATCAGGTAAAACGCATTGCCGAAGCATCATTTGGACAAGATTTTGCCGTCCGACACACCCTTGATGTCTACTTGCCAATTTATAGTATTACTGTTGAAAATCCAGACGGTTCCCATCATACCAGTTATTGGAATGCCATCAATGGGTATGAACTAAACTTTACTTCTTTATTAGATTGATATGAAAAAAGTTGTTTTTATTTTATTTTTTTTGACTACTTTTTTATCCGCAGATATTTACTACCCCTATCGAGATGAAGCCTCACCACCTATTGCATTAGCCCCTGATACCTCCATAATTTGTTTAGGTATTAAAAGAACTGGCAGCACCCTTATCTATAATGTAATCAGGTACCTTTTTGAAGAAAAAATGATCACCCAAATGAATGGAACAAAAATATTTAAATCTCATAACTTAGCCTCCACAATTAAGAAAATGCCCTTAAAGAAAAATATCATTATTTGTCATTCTGTTAGAGATCCTATGGACGTGCTTGCATCTCATAAAAATGTAAATATTGATGTAAAATCAGTATTATTTAATCCTATTAATTTAATCCCTACAAAGACAAAGCACCTTTTTAAAACACTAACCTTCAGATATGAAAACTTCATAAATGATCAGTTTGAGTACATTTATCAAGTGATTGAAGAGGGTTTTAAAGTAACCATTCCCGAAAATGCAAAAAGAGAGGTCGAAAAACACTTTTCACTTGCAGCTGCAAAAAAGATTGTATCAAAATTAACCAATTTTTCTAGTACTGATCCATCTACTGGAATCCATGGGAAACATATAAACAACTCATCTTGGGAAAAATCCTTCACGCTAAAGGAGTCTTTAGCGTTCTATAAAACCTATTCTTCTCTTAGAAAGGAGTTAGGATATAAGGATTTAAACATCGAGCAGATGTGGCAGAAAGCAAATTCGCACTCAATAGATAATTGATTCTTTTCATAAAAAAGGAATATGTGTATAATCACAGCTCTGGAAAGATGGCTGAGTGGCCGATAGCGCTTCCCTGCTAAGGAAGTATACCTTTAAACAGGTATCGAGGGTTCAAATCCCTCTCTTTCCGAAATTTTTTTGTTAGAAAAAAGGGGTGTATGAAAGGGCAAACTATTCTTGATAAGACCATGACACCCGCATCTAAAGAATCAGAAATGATGGTTTTAGGATGCATGTTAACACACCAAAATTCTTTAGCAGTTGGTGCTGATCGACTCGAGGAACCTGACTTCTACTATAAAGAGCATCAGCTCATTTTTGCGGCTTTAAAACGTGCGTACGCAAAAGACAGACCTGCCGATGTTCATTTAGTTGCTGAAACTTTAAAAATGGATGGCCATCTTGATAGCGCTGGTGGAATAAGCTACATTGCCGAAGTAGCACAATATGCAGGAACTTCTGCCTATATCGAAGAATACGTAGATCTGATCAGAAATAAATCGATTTTAAGACAGATGATTCAAGCAGCAAGCGATATTAAAAAGGCTGCTATTGAACAACCAGAAGATGTAAATTCAGCACTCGATGAGGCTCAAAGCAAATTTTTTAAAATCTCACAGACAGCCAATCAATCTATTGGGGCAACAGTCAGAGGGATTTTAGATGGTACACAAGCTGAATCAAAAGTTCCCTATATTAAAGATCTTCAAGAAAGACAAGAAAAATACCACAATAGAGATCCAAATCAGGTATTTACATCAGGGGTTTCCTCAGGATTTAAAGATTTAGATAAAATGCTTGGTGGACTAAACCCTGCAAACCTAATCATCGTTGCTGGCAGGCCTTCCATGGGTAAAACGGCCTTTGGCGTCAACATCGCTGAGCATATTTGCTTTGAATTAAATAAACCTGTAGCTGTTTTCTCTCTTGAGATGAATGCTGAAGAACTCCTAAACAGAATGATTTGTAAACGAGCTGAAGTCACTTCAGAAAAAATTAAAAGCGGCGCTTTAGATGGAGCCGAATATCAACGAATTGTTGCAGCTGTTAGTAAAATGCAAAATCACACCTTTATCATTGATGATCAGCCTGGACTAAAAATCACCGATTTACGCGCACGAGCAAGACGTTTAAAAGAGGTCTATGATATCCAGTTCCTCCTTATTGACTACCTACAACTCCTTTCTGGATCACGTGGGCAGTACAACACAGAAAACAGACAGACTGAGATCTCTGAGATCTCAAGGATGCTTAAAAACCTTGCTCGAGAACTAAATATCCCTATTATTTGCCCATCTCAGTTATCACGTAAGGTAGAAGAGCGCGCCGGACACAGGCCAATGCTCTCTGACTTAAGAGAGTCAGGATCAATTGAGCAAGATGCTGACTGTGTTATGTTTATTTATAGAAGAGATTACTATAACGCTACCGATCATCCTGGAATGGCCGAAATTATTATCGCAAAAAATAGACACGGTACTACTGGAAATATCAAGCTTGCTTGGAGAAAAGAGTTTGCAAATTTTTCAAATTATGCTTATGAGTCAGGGGCTGAGGAAGACCCTTTTTCCCCTTTCTCTAACTAACTTGAGTTATTTTCGTATTTTACTTTACAAAATCAGTAGGGTTCTATACACTGGTCCCAAACTTTTTATAGGAAAAGGTATAAACTATGTCCTCAGTGAAGAAAAAACGTAAGCTTAAAATGAATAAGCACAAGCGTAAAAAAAGAAGCAGAAGAGACCGTCACAAGACTTCATAATCATGTGGCTATATCCTCAAAACTTTGATGTAATCGTTATAGGAGCAGGGCATGCTGGCTGTGAAGCTGCGTATGCTGCCGCCAAAATCGGCGCAAAAACCCTGCTTTTAACAATGAACCTTGATACTATTGCAAAAATGAGCTGCAACCCTTCTATCGGTGGGTCTGCAAAAGGACAAATTGTTCGCGAAATTGATGCTTTAGGTGGAGTAATGGGAAAAATTGCCGACAAGACAGGCATCAACTTCCGGATGCTCAATCGTTCTAAAGGACCAGCTGTATGGGCGCCAAGATGCCAATCAGATCGATTCCTTTATTCCTATGAGATGAAGTATCTTTTAGAAAACACCGATAATTTATCACTTATGCAAGGGTCTATAGAAACTCTCATCGTTGAAGATGGAGTAATAAAAGGCGTTAGCACCCCCCTTGGAGTCACCTATTTAGCAAAAACCGTAGTAATCTCTGCAGGGACCTTTATGCAAGGGTTAATCCATATTGGAGACAAGACAGCCAAAGGTGGCCGCATTGGAGACCCCTCCTCCCCCATTTCAGAAGAGTTAAAAAGATTAGGGTTTAAGCTAGGCAGATTAAAGACTGGCACTCCTCCAAGAATTCATGGCAAAACAATAGATTTCTCAAAACTTGAGGTCCAAGAGACTGAAAATGATGTTAATTTCTCTTATTCCTCAAAAGAAGAGCGTCTACCACAAGTTCCTTGTTACATCACCTACACTAATGAACAGACTCAAGCAATTGCTGAAAAAAATCTGCACCGCAGCGCAATGTACAGTGGAAAAATTCAAAGTAAGGGGCCAAGGTACTGCCCTTCTTACGAAGATAAAATCACCCGTTTTAAAGATAGGATTCGTCACCAGATTTTTTTAGAAAGAGAGGGGTTAAACACTCACGAGTATTATGCAGCTGGAATTTCGACCTCCCTTCCCTTTGATGTACAAGTAGAAATGATCAAAACCATTGTAGGTCTTGAAAATGCAGAAATACTTCGCCCTGCTTATGCAATTGAGTATGACTATGTAACATCTTTACAACTAAAAGCAACCTTAGAGACGCATCTTGTAAAAAACCTGTTTTTTGCG
>CAMDFS010000031.1 GCA_945897715.1 Chlamydia trachomatis | reverse complement strand
GATGAAGAAATAGACTTATACTCACTAAAATGCTACAATAAAAAGGCTTTTAAAAGCGGCAGTTTAAAAAAAACTGTAGATAAAATTAATAAAGAGGCTAATGGAAAATCTAACTATACTAAGAAATTCTTTAAATGAATTACAAGGAAATGCTGCTTCTGTTTATCCATTAGTGGGTAAAATAAACAAAGCGGAGATTTTTCGTGTTGCTGGAATCATTTGTATAACAGTTGGAATAGTTTTTGCTGCAATTGCTATTGGTTTTATCTCTGCAGTACTTATTCCAATACTTCTAGGTATAATAGCTATCGTGTTATCCGCAATCGGGATTGGATTAATTATTCATGGAGAAAATATTGCAAAAACTGTTAAAGTTCAAGTTGATGAGCTAAAAAAAACCCGCGAGACAGCATCTGATCTAGTTGAGCAACCCTCTGGGTCTAGTCTCACTTTGCCTAATTCTCCTCAGGGAAGAACACTTCCTGAAGAAACTATCTTACTTATTAAAAATGCATTAACGGGCCCTATAAATAAAGATAGACCCATTATGGATGCCGTTATTTCTAAATATGGACCAATCAGTCATACTTTTTTGGCTCAAAGTGAGCAGGAAAAATTATGGGAAATAAAATGTTCTCTTGTTAATAATTTATATTCTCTAAAAAATGAGTTATATTTTGCTTTGGTTCATATACAAAATAAATCTTTCAATTCAGCAAGAGAATTTCTAACACGTTTCTATGGAAAATTAGAGGGTTTTGACGCCGCTTTTAAAGATGCATTTGCAAGTTTCCATCAACAGCAATCTCCTCAAGAAGGAGCAACCATCCCGTAATCAACTACTTCTAGAGTAAGCATACCTGACATCAAAGATGCTATTCATACTTCGAACCCACTTTATTCTATAGCCTCCTATTTTGAAGAGGTCACCATCTCTCAGCCTTTATCCAAAGAGGATCAAGAAGAGTTGTGGATTCAAAAAGTAACTTCTAATGGAATGGTTGATCACTCTCTAGTAAATGAACTAAAAGAAGTTTTCTGGGATGATCGAAAATCTAGAAAACTAAGTGCAGAAGAAATTAATAAACTCAAACCTTATTTAATAAATTTCTATGGAGAATTAGAAGGTTTTGATAAAGCATTTGATCTTGCACGGGACAAGTATCTAAGTGAGCCTGCTCTATAAAGTTTTTTAAAGCGGGTGCTTCAAACACTCTATTGCCCTATTTTTTCAGGCAAAAATAATATTTTCAAAGAAATCAACACTAATAAGAGTGGTCGGTTAGGCGTGTTTTCCCTCGAAATATGGAATATAAAATCGCCCCATATAAAAAAACAAGAGGCAGGCCGACTACGGCTATGACCATAGTTACAATTAGGGTAGTCCTTTGTGCAGATGAGTTATACAGAGTAAGAGTATTATGACTGTAGTCAAGTGATGATGGGATCATGTCTGGAAACGTCCCTATCAAGACTAGCACAAATAAAAACACAATCACAATCATAGAGGCTAAAAAACTATAGCCGTAGCGTTGTTTATACACAGCAATCGGCAAAAGTCCCATGACAATCACCATCGTCGCAGGCACTAAGAAAAAGAGTTTATATTCAATAAAAGACTCTGTGATATGTGGCACAGCTCCCCATGTCCATACTGTCGCTGTAATAAAAAAGAAATAAAATACAGGAATCAAGCATTTTGTAAAACCGTGCAGTTTTTTCTGTAGGTCCCCTTCTGTTTTCATCAAAAGAAATAATGCTCCGTGCGTTGCAAAAAGCGATATTGCAAACATGCCTATAAAAACAGAGTAAGGGTGGAAAACATCAATAAAAGGCATCACCATCTCCCTTTCAGTAGATACTGGGACACCAATCAAAAGATTCCCAAGCAAAACACCCACTGAAAAAGTAATGATTACTGAAGCAATCCAAAAAGCTCCATCCCAAAAGTATCTCCATTTTAAAGACTTCTCTTTAGATCTAAATTCGATTGCAACACCTCTAATAATAAACCCTAAAAGCATGAGCATAATCAGTAGGTAAAACCCTGAGAGAAGAACTGCGTACACATCGGGAAAAGCTACAAAAAGAGTTCCAAAGATAGCAATCAACCACACCTCATTTCCATCCCAAAACGGTCCAATAGAGTTAAGAAGAATGCGGCGATTTTCATCTTTCCCTGCAAAAATCTGCAAAATCCCCACACCAAGATCAAACCCATCTAGTACAACATATAACGCAACAGCTGCCCCTAAAATTAAATATGCTAATATTTGCAAAACCTGTGTTGACATATCCCACCTTATTTCTTATTTAATTCTAAATATGGATCTTTATACTCTGACTCAAAATCTCCTTCATCATCAAAAACTGGACCTTTCTGTATCTTCTTATTCAAAAGATAGAAAAAAAGCGTCCCCATCATGCTATACATAATAATGAACATAATCAAAGATGCAATCACATCAGATCGACTTACCACCCTTGAGACCCCTTCAGCTGTCCTCATTACATTATACACAATCCACGGTTGTCTACCCACCTCTGCTGTAAACCATCCCGCTGTATTTGCAATATATGGAAATGCAATTCCAGTCATTGCAAACCACAAAAACCACTTTCTCTTCAAAAAATCCTTTCTAAACAAAAGACCCAACATTGCTATTAAAACCATTCCACCCCAACAGTAAATCATCATATGGTAAGAATAAAAGACTGTAGGCACGTGCGGCCAATTTTCTTTTGGAAATTCATTCAACCCAGGAACAGCCTCATGAAAATTGCGATAAGTTAATAAACTTAACGCTGAAGGAATCGAGATCCCATAGACCTGCTCGGTTTTCATATCCACAAGACCAATTAGTGTAATTGGCGTATTAGGCTTTGTCTCAAAAATCCCTTCAAGGGCTGCAAATTTCACAGGCTGATCTCTTGCAACACCCCTTGCGCTACTATCTGCTGACCATAGTTGAAGTCCAAGAACAACTAAAGCCACCCAAAGCATCCCACTTAGCATTTTTTTGCCAAAAAACTCATGTCTTTTTTTCAGCACATAATATGCTGAGATACTTATCACAAAGAAAATACCTATTAAAAAGCATCCTAACAAAACATGTCCAAGCCTTGTTAGAAAGGACGGGTTAAAATATACCTGCCATAAATCTGTAATCACAGCCCTTTTATAAATCCCCTCTCCCACAATTTTATATCCAGCTGGTGTTTGCATCCAGGAATTAGCCATAACTATCCACGTAGCACTAAATGTTGCTCCAAGGGATACCATAATCGTAGCGATATAATGAGTCACAGGTTTTACCCTCGTCCAACCAAAAATCATGATACCTAAAAACCCAGCCTCCATAAAAAAGGCAAACACCCCTTCTGCTGCAAGCATGGAACCAAAAACATTTCCTACAAATTTTGAAAATTGCGACCAGTTATTTCCAAACGCAAACAACTGTACAAAACCTGTTGCCACACCCATTGCAAAAAAAAGACCAAAAATATTTACCAAAAACCGAGTGATTTTATAATATTCTTTGTTTTTTGTTTTTAAGTAGAGCCCCTCCATGAAAATTATCACCCATGCAAGACCAATTGTCATAGGAGGAAATAAATAGTGAAAGGAGATGTTTAAAGCAAACTGAATACGAGACAACATCGTAACGTCCATAAGAAAAAAACCCCTCTATAAGTAAATTATTTTTACAATAATACTTTTTCTATTTTAGAACAATTGTTTAATAGCAAAAGATCTACTAATACTAGCGCTGTCATCGCCTCAACTATTACAGGCGCTCTTAAAGCTACACAAGGGTCATGCCTTGCATTTTCCTTTAACCTAGAAGTGGTATTTCTCCCATCCAATGTCATCGTCTTCATTTCCCGCTTTATAGATGATGTAGGTTTAAACGGAGCTCTAAAAATTATATCCTCTCCTGTAGTAATGCCCCCTAAAATACCGCCATGGTAATTTGTGATAAACTTTCCATTTTCCATTTGGTCATTGTGTGTAGACCCCCTCATTTTTGCAGAATTAAACCCTGATCCGAATTCAATCCCTTTACATGCATTGATTGAAAGAATTGCTTTAGCAAGATTTGCCTCTATCTTTTCATATATTGGATCGCCAAGCCCTGCAGGCACCCCTTTGACAACGCACTCAATTAATCCTCCAAATGAGTCTTTTTCCTCCATCGCTTGCTCTAAAAGCTCATTAAAACCCTCTTTATAGCCCCCTATCTCAATCACCCTTGCATGAATTGATATTGGGGTGATCATCTGCTTTGCAATAGCCCCTGCAGCAACTCTTGCTGTAGTCTCTCTAGCTGATGCTCTCCCCCCGCCCCTATAATCAAATATCCCATATTTTTTCAAGTAAGAGTAATTAGCATGCCCCACCCTGATCACATCTTTTACATCATCATAACAGGTACTATCGTGATCCTTATTTTTTATCCATAATGTGATGGGAGCTCCTGTTGATTTTCCTTCAAATACTCCAGAAAGAATTTCTACCACATCCTCCTCTTTTCTTGTGGAGGTAAATGGTGAAAATCCCGGACGTCGTTTTTGCATTTCTTTTTCTATCAACGCCTCATTTATGAACACTCCAGCAGGGCACCCATCAATTACACACCCAATACCTTTTCCATGAGATTCCCCAAAGGTTGTTACCTCAAACTGCCTACCGAAAGAATTTGATCCCATGTCCCCTCCACTTTATTGTTACAACATTTTTCATACAATTTACACCTTCTTTCAAACACTTTTTCAATATTGATGCCGTTATAGAAGTTTCCTTGATCTGGACGCCTTTGTTTTAATACCTCTAAGCAATTATAGATATATACGACAACTCCCAAGTCTTGCAGCACTTTCTGTGCCTCTTCTATCTCCACTACACCACCACCGGTAGCAATTACTGTGTTAGCAATCCCATGTAATCCTTCTATTACCCTTTTCTCTTCATTTCTAAATTCCCTCTCTCCAAGCCTTTTATAGACCCCTTTAATACCCTCTTTAAACTCTCTCTCTAATATTTCATCTGTATCGACAAAGTTCATATTGCATTCTTGTGCAAGCATCCTTCCATAAAATGTTTTCCCGACCCCCTGATATCCAATCAAGACAATATTTTTCATCTATTTCATTTCCAAATTTATATCCATGCCGCACGAGATAAACTCATATATTGCTGTTGGGAATGTTTTCATGCAAGCCTCTGCTCCATCTATTATTGATTCCCCACTAACTGCTGTGGCCGCTACCATTAATGAGAGAACTACCCGATGATCTTTTGCCCCATCTAACACTGCTCCCTCTAATTTTGAAGGGTAGATTGTCATACCATCAAAGCGACTCTCTACCTTTGCCCCCATCTGAATTAATCTCTCTTTCATTACTTCTATTCGATCACACTCTTTTAGTTTTGCAATTGCTGCACCTGTAATTACTGTCTCAGTTTCAGCAAAAGCTGCAACCACTGATAAGATTGGTAATGAATCAATACAATGATTGATATTTACCTCGACCCCTTTTAATTGCCCTTTCCTGCTAGCTATGAGCACCCCATTTTCAAAATATATCTCTGCCCCCATCTCTTTGAAGATAGTGAGGGTCTTTTTGTCCCCCTGCATACTCTCCTCCTCCAACCCATGGATTCTCATCTCTCCCCCTGATATGATAGCGGCAGCAATTGGGAACATTGCTGTAGAATAATCCCCGCCTATAGTTAGAGAAAAACCATCATAAGAGGCTTTACCCTCTACCTCATATAGGCGATACGCTTCATGATATACAGGGGCACCAACAAACTCTAACCAATGCATTGTTAAATCTACCCAAGGCTTTTCTCCAGCATTTAACACAAATATTTCTGAAGGAGATGGCAGGAAAGATGTGGTGAAAAGTAATGATGATACTGGCTGAGAATCTTGCCCATCAATCATCATTGACCCAGGCTGTAGTTTTCCATTTACTGATAAGAGCCCATCCTTTCTTTCATCAAATGATGAGACAATCATGCCACTTTTTCGATATACATCTAATAAGGGTTTTACAGGTCTGATCGTTTTAATAGAATCATCGCCAGTGAATAAGACCTCTCCCTCTACAAGTGCTGCAAATGCCAATAAAAATCTAAGTGCTAACCCTGAATTTCCCACATTAATGATATTTTTAGGGAGCTTTGGCTCTCCACCAACTCCCCATATTTTTAATGTTCTTCCCTCAATTTCTACCCTGGCGCCAAAACTTATGACCCCTTCTATCATAGCAAAGGTATCAGGGGATAATAGGATGTTTTCAATTTGCGACTTCCCATGAGCCATACTTGCAAATACAATTGCCCTCATTGTCTCAGATTTTGACGGTGGGATAAAGACCTCACCAGATATGAATGTCGGTTTTATGATACACTTCACTGCCTCTCCTTACACATTTCTTCAAGAGTTTCCATGATTAATTCTTTTGATACTTCATGGGATACCCTCCCTTGGATTTGGTGTATAGAGCCTATTTTTCTCAGTAAAATAAAGCAAGGATTTCCCTCTTTATTTTTTTTATCTATACACATCGCTTGATACAGCGCCTCATTGTTAAAATCTAATGGATAGCTTCTTAAACAGCCTCTAATAACTTCCCATTCCTCTTGTGGTAGAATATTTAATCGATAGCTTAATAGTGATTCAAAATAAAGCCCGATCAGCACCGCCTTTCCATGGCTTACCTGATAGTTAGTGATTTTTTCTAACCCATGAGCAAAAGTGTGGCCAAAATTTAATACCCCTCTAATTCCTCTATCTTTTTCATCTAATGCCACCACAGCTTTTTTTAGCTCTCGCGCCCTTTGAAAGGGATTTTTCATGGAAAAAAACAACTCCCTGTCAGAGGTTAAAGCGATTTTAATGACCTCTGAAAACTGCTCTTCATAGAGGTTCTTGGGTAATGTTTTTAAAAACACCTCCTCGAGACAAACATCTATGGGATTGTAAAATGTCCCTATTAAATTCTTTCCCCTAGAGGTGTTAATTCCATTTTTTCCTCCGATGCTTGCATCCACTAAACAAGTGACTGTGGTTGGAATAATAGAAAATGCCACCCCCCTCATATAAGTAGCTGCCACAAACCCTATAAGATCTGAAATCACCCCCCCACCAAATGCAATCAATTCTGTATCTCTGAAATATCCATTTTCTAGTAAATAATCTTCAATAGCAGCTTTTCTCTCTCGCGATTTTTCTCTCTCTCCTGGTGGGATGATTAAATAGGGGAATTTTAATTCTTTAATAAAATCTAAATATATTGTGGCGATATTCTCATCAGTTATCAAGAGGGTTTTATGCCCTCTATTTCTCACTCCTTCACAAAAAGAAGCAACTCCAAGTAACTTTGTAATATCCATGTAAATAAAAAGATGTGAATTATCAATGACTCGTATAGAATATACGGAAACCAAATAATTTTGACTATGGAATTTATTGTAATCACAGGCCCTACATACAAGACTGCCTTAAGGAAAATCCACAAGGCTCTTAAAATCCGCGATGGGATAGAGCTCCGCCTTGATCTATTTCAAGAGATTTCAAAAGAGGAAATTGCAGAAATAGTCCAACTTTGTAAAACTTCGGGAAAAAAAATCATCCTAACCTTGAGGTCTTTACAAGGTGGCGGAGGATATAAAAGATCGATTGCCTCCCTAGAAAATGAGATCCTTGAACTCTCCTCCACCCTTCCTGATTATATGGACATCGAACATGACTTATCTGATGAGCTCTTTGCCTCTTTAACAGGGACAAATGTGATTGCTTCTTTCCATGACTTTGAAAGAACCCCAAATTTGGACCTTATTTTAAAGAAAATGCAGAAGAAAAAAGCCTATGCATATAAAGTTTGCACTACCTCTAATCTCCTCTCTGATTCTTACAGAATGTTGAACTTCATTCATAAACAAAGCAAGTTAGGGTTAAAGTTTATTGGCATTTGTATGGGCGAGAAAGGGAAAATTACAAGAGAGGATGGCCTGAAGGTGGGGAATTATTTAAATTACAGAATAATACACCTTGGAGATAAAGTATCTGCGGGGTTAGATTTTGCTTGAAATTATTGAGGAAAAAAGTAACAAAGGATCTATACAATGAGGAGTGAATGTAGCTATTGAGCATTTTTTCGTTTATAAATCCGCTTATTGAAATCATTATCATCACGATAATGATTAACTACTTACTTTCATTTTTTTGGAATACTCGGTCTATGGACCTCATCCTAGGTTTTTTAGCCTTCATCCTCATTTTTGCTTTTTCCTCCCTCCTACCATTTCCTGTCCTCCATAGAATTATGCTCCTTATCGCAAATGTAGCTGTAATTGCCGTCATTGTGATTTTCCAACCTGAACTTCGGGTGGCGCTATCAAAGTTAAGCTTTAAAAATAAACGATTTAAGCAAATTAGTGAGTTTGATGCCTTTTTAGAAGAACTCACCACATCTGTATATAACTTAGCTGCTAAGCAAACCGGCGCCCTAATTGTCTTAGAAAAGGAAGATTCTTTAGAAGATTATATCAATAAATCAAGCATTATCGGTGCACATTTTAGTGCTGAACTAGTCGATGCAATCTTTTCAAGATACTCCCCGCTTCATGATGGAGCAATAATTATTAGAGATCAAAAAATTGCTGCAGCTCAAGCAATCCTTCCCCTTGCAGATACCCCTCATGTGCAGAAAAATCTTGGAACAAGACATAGAGCGGCTGTAGGGCTCTCTATTGCTACAGATGCAGTAGTTATTGTTGCCTCTGAGGAAAGTGGTAAAGTCTCTATTGCTAGGGAGGGTATTATCACCCGAGGGATTAAAGTAGAGCGATTTAAAGTAATCATACGGAGCCTATTTAGTTCAGAGGAAGAAGCAACAGATGTTCCTAAAAAACGATTTAACTGGTGGTTAAAAGCATGACACTTTTCCTCAAGAAAATTTTTATTGATAACTGGGTCCGTAAAATTATCTCTTTTTTTGTCGCAATCATCCTTTGGTTTATTGTAAACGACTCCTTTGCAAAATCACGAGACTACACCACCTTAAATACAGAAAATACTGAAGAAGTGAGATAACATGCCCCATAGATACTATTATGCTGGATCCCTTGATAAAGGGAGTATTATCGACTTAGATAAAGAAGAAAGACGCCATATAAAACAAGTGATGAGAACAAAAGATCAAGAGATCATTGAAATTATCAATGGCAATGGGGATCTTGCACAAGCCTCTTTTGGTGATAAGATCATTGTGGAAAGCTGCAAGCATGAGAGTAAATGCCCACTTGCCAAAGCCCTTGCCTTAGCTCTTACTGAACCAAGAAATCTTGAGCTTGTTATTGAAAAAGGAACAGAGCTTGGAATTGACACCTTCTATATCTTCCCTTCAGCAAAAAGTAAACTAAAAAACTTATCGCCAACAAAAAGAGAGAGGATTCATAAGATCCTAATATCTGCTATCAAACAATCTAAAAGACTTTATTTACCAACGGTTCATTATCTATCTAAAATGGAAGAACTACCCACTGGAAACTATCTTCTTGCTGATTTCGACGGAAAACCATATGAAAAGGTTTTAACCTCAGCAACTTTTATCATTGGACCAGAAAGTGGTTTTACCTCTAATGAGATTACGTTTTTTACCCAGCACTTATCTGCTACTTCTGTTTTGCTCTCAAAACATGTTCTTAGAACAGAGACTGCAGCAATTGCCGCTGCAACGCTTCTTTTTATGTGAGTAGACTATTAAATAACGCTTCTATAATTTGCTTATTTTCAGGTTCTTTTAATGATTCAGCCATAGTAGAATATTTTGCAGCCAATGGTGAAAATTCACGTACAATTTTAGATTTTTCACGAGGACTGTTTGATTTTTTGTATTTATCTACAAGTTCCATGAGCTTATCTTCAGTACTCTTAACTTCATTAACTGATCCCAAATTACCTTGTTCGGTTCTATCTACTTTTTCAGCACCAAGAGTGCCCGCAGGTACTACATTCAAATCACCTTGATACTTAACCTTAGTTACTCCAGATGACAGATTCGAATTGTTAACCCCAACCTCTTCAGCACCAAGAGCTTTATAAAATAACCTTGAAACAGAATTACTACAAACAACAGCCTTGTTATTTAAAATTGCAATAGTATATTGTTTCTCTTTTGGATCACTTCTCTTTAATTCTGCAATTTTAAGATAAGCTGCATTTAGATTTTGTTTAAAACTTTTGTTCTTTTCAAAGAGATCAGATGCTTTTTTGATTTCTCTATAAGCAACTGGATTTTCTTTCCAACACGCCTGTTCAATTCTTTTAAATTGTGGATCACTCTTTAAACTTTCTAAGTTATACTGATTTACTTCATAAGTATGACCATTTAATTCAATTTTCATAATAAACAATCCATTGTAATAATTACTTAACTTAAGTGAAGATAAATAATTATTAATTGCAATACTGTTTTCAAAAATATTACATAAATGACTGGCATTCTTGGTGTTGTTTTTTTAAAAAACTTTAATTAATGGGTAAATTTTTACAATAATTTAGAGAGCATCTCCTCTTTGGACATCTCCCCCTCTTTAAAGACTAATCCCAAGGATGGCTCTAATCTTACCACCTCGCCCTCTTTTAATAGTGACATTGCACCATCGGCTCTTGTGATATAGGGAATATTGTACCTATTTGAAAACTCATGGATTGCCTCCTCAGAAACAAGATCTATATAGGCATTTTGTAGAATAATTGCTTTTGCTTCCCTTAAAAGATTGCTTTCTTTGAAAAATTCAGTTGTGATAACAACCTTATCCTTAAAATCAAAGGCCTCCCTACTCCCTCTTGGAAAATAATAGACCACTTCGGCAATCACACTTTTACCCACACCCTCCATGGGCTCTCCGCGTACAACTGCATTTCCAATGCTTTCTATCCGAATGGAATTTGTTGTATAGCTTAACCCGTAAGGTACACCCATTGTAATAACGATTAACTCCCCGTAATTTACCCATCCCTTCTGAAGGATCTGGCACATAAAGGGATTAAAATTAGTATGGTTGTAGTCTTTTGTCTCCTTCATTGAAATAGCGCCATAAAGCAACGCTGACTGGTGAAATGTCGATTCTTTGGGGGTGATGACAATTACTTTTGATTTAGGTCTAAGTGAGGAAATTTTTCGGGCGGTATTTCCTGATTTAGAAAAGACTAGAATAGCTCCTGCATTTATATCATTAGCAGTTTGTACTGCAGATACTGCAATTTTGGAGGTAACGCTATTGATATTTTCTAGTGGTCTTCTATTTTCAAGTGGGACTTTTTCGGCCTCTTTAATAATTTCACACATCACTGATAATGTGTGTGCTGGATGTGCTCCAATGGCTGTTTCTGCTGAGAGCATTGTGCAGGAAGTTCCATCAAATACACTATTTGCCACATCTGAAACCTCCGCCCTTGTTGGCGACATATTTGTCACCATTGTCTCAAGCATCTGTGTTGCAACTATTACAGGCTTTCCTTTTTGATTGCATTTGGTGATCATCATCTTCTGCATTGGAGGGACTTGTGCAAAGCTGCACTCTACAGCTAAATCTCCGCGCGCTACCATGATGCCGTCAGAAACTTCCAAAATCTCATCAAAATTAGCAATCCCCTCTAAACTCTCAATTTTAGCAAAAACAAGTATATCTGGAGCATTTGCTGATCGGAGTAACTCTTTTATACTCAATATATGTTCAGCAGACATAGTAAAGGAGGCGGCAATTGCCTCTACTCCCATCTTTGCACCAAATAAAATGTCTTCTTTATCCTTTTCAGGGAGAAATGGGATGTCTAATTTCACCCCAGGGAAATTTACACTTTTATTTGGCTTCAAAACCCCTGGGTTAAGGATTTTAACAACAACTGCTTGCTCTTTTTTCTCAACAATTTCCCCTTTAATGTTTCCATCATCAAAAAGAACAATATTACCCTTCTTTAGATCTTTAATAATAGATTTTGGAGCAATTAAAATCCCCTCTTCACCTTGATCTCCGTGAAGGGAGTACAATTCCCCCTTTTTTAAAAAGAGCTCGGCCTTGTTTCTGGTTCTAACCTCTGGGCCCTTTGTATCTAATAAAATGGCAAGGGGTTTTTCAAGCCCCTTTCGAAGCTCTTTTATATCCACAATGACTTTTTCATGGTCAGCATGGACCCCATGGCTAAAATTTAACCTGCATACATCCATGCCTGCATCTATTAAAGACTTAAGTCCTTCTTTGGATGAGACTGCCGGTCCTATTGTGCAAATAACTTTCGTCTTTCTCATAACTTTAGTGTACTAGAGTAGACTTACTTTGCAAGGGATTAAAAATCGTCCTCTTGAGACACTTCACTTTGAGCTCTATCTCTTGAGGGAAACAAGTAGTTACTTTCAATCCTTAAGCTCTCATCTAACCCTTGATGTTTCACATCACGATTCCATCTTGAGATTGCATTTCCCTTAAACAACTCACAAGCATTAACAAATAAATGCTGTCCCTCTTTTACATCAACTAGTGAATAGATAAAACAAATAAGAGCAGCAAGGGCTAGTAGCGGTGATAAAATAATCCGTAACAGATCCATTCCAAAATTTGCAAATTTCTCTTCCAATGTATACTCTATTACCTTATCGACTATGCTGAGATCTTTGCTGAATATAATTACCTCTTCTGGATCTTTTAATTTCTTTGCCCAAAAACTATATCCTGTTAACACCCGAATGATTTTTGTTAAAACATTCCAAATTGGGCTAAATATCTGAAAAAATAAACCTGCCTTTATTTCACTGGGTAGTTTTTTATCTCTTTCATGGCTGTCCGGTAAAATGAGTCCCTCGCAATATAATCCAACAGCTTCCATGTGCATAAACATCTCCTTAGAAATACAATTTTTATTTTAGATCATCAAGATGATGACTTAATAAAAATTTTATGTAAAGGTTTTTATATGGAAACTTTTGTGCATGCAAGTTTTTTTGAAGTAAATTAAGAACTATAAAAAATAATGACTGGAGAAAATATTCAATGTATTTCCCAGTGAACCACAAGGTTCTGGTCTACTTATATCTTTATACAATTCAAATTGTAGCGTATTTATATTAATCTGTTTTTGTTTATCTAAACAAGTTTGTGCGTTAGGTCGATTATAAAGGTTTTTATAATACTCTACTGTTTCTTTTCCAACAATCCCTTCTGTATCTATATTTCCCCAAACCCTCTGTAAAAGAGGTAATCGCGTGAAATGTTGCGCAACCAACGCATACACTCGGCCTAGTACAAATCGAATTTTCATATTTTCACCTTCGATTCCATCCGCAATCTCATATATAGGAGTTAGATCTAAAGTTGTTGCAAATTCATCTATTTCAGGCAAAAACACTTCTAGCAGCTTTCCAGATACAGGTAAGAAATACTTAACCATTTCCTCTATTGATCTATCTTCAATACCTTTAGGATCTTTTAGGCATCCAAGTTCATATGATTCTAAAAGAACTTTAACAACAGCTGGATCTTCCGGTAAAAGTTTTCCCTGATCTGAAAAATACTCGATTAAAGCTTTGGACCATTCCCTAGACTCCTTACTATTCATTGTCTTATTAACTGCCTGTTCTTGTATTTTTTCTAACACTTGTATTTTTATAGCATGTGGAAGTTTATTTAAATCCGCATTTACCACTTTTATATTATGTTTTCTCGAATGATCGGGGAGTTTATCTTTAGATGCCACCACAACACATGCCATCACAATTAATCCAATTAAAGCAATTCCTAAGGTAGCAATAATAATTCCTAGTGTAGTGATAATTTCCACTCCTAACTTTTTACCTATGACCAATTCCCATGGCCTAGTAAATACAGCCTCAGCTAAACTTCTTTGAACAAATCTTCCTTCTGGTGATAATCCGACTATATTTGCCATATCTTCCTCTTTATTATTCAATAATTATATCATTAATATTTTTTATTAAAAAGGAATTTTTATACTTTGTAGGCGTTTTTTAGAAAGGATTGTAAACCCGACGAGATAACAGTAGCGAATAAATTGCATCTATTTGAGGATAAACGATCTAAGAATACTGAATTGACACCACTTAAGTGTTTTTAGCAAAAAATATCGTTCCAAGTGTACTAATATCGAAAAAAAGGGGGTACAATAAGATGATTTTTATGGACAAAAACTATTACTTAGAT
>CAMDFS010000030.1 GCA_945897715.1 Chlamydia trachomatis | reverse complement strand
GCTGCTGCTGCATTAGGTGCAATCATCGGTTACGGTGGTTATAAAGGTTATGAATACCTAAAGGAAATGTTTTCTGAAGAACAAGCCCCTCCTTTTACATGGGAAGAGCTGGGATGGGATTCTTCTAAATGTCCAGGAGAAGGATTTGTCTGGAAGGGAAAGGGGACTCCAGAAAGTGGAAACGGCAATTGGGTAAGGGGAGAGCGACCAAATCAAGAAAAATTAAACCCTGATTTGAGTCATAAAGAGCCAATAGGTCCTCATTGGGACTATAAAGGTCCAAAATTTCCAGATGGAACTAGGATATTTCCAAAAGATTTAACTCCAGAATGAAATTTAAATCACTTATAATAAGGAAGTTATGAATAAATATATTTTAAAGTCAGAAGAGAGTTTGAGCTATATTTCTGAGAACTTGAAAAATACAAATACTTTGTCTAGGTTTGTTTTAGAGACCACCCCTTTTTCTAAAGGAGAATTCTTTACTTATTTAAAAAATGATCTTTTAGAAAAACAATTATATGAATTTAGACATGGTGGGGTGGGAAGCCGCAACAAGGATATGTATATAAATTTAGTCCATCAGGAATTAATTTCCTCTAATGGAGGCTGTTGCTTTTTTGATTGCATTGATCAAGATTACAACCCCTCTTCCCCACCCAACTTAACTAATAAAATTGAAATTCACTATCAGAAAGAGTTCTATTTTGCTGTTAGGCAAAAGGATGCAACTAAAGAGTTATTGTTAGAGTGCTTTAGAGAGTCAGATTGCATTTGGCATTCATTAATTGTTTTATGTAACCATCCTTTTTCCAAAAAAAATGATCAATCAATCACATCAAATGAATTAGAAAAAATTGCAAAAAATGCAAAATACGTTTTATTCAGAGCGTATGATATGGAAGGCTATATTATTTGGAAAAAAAATTCCTCTTCAGATGCAGAGGTCTAAATGGTGTATGAACAAACTAAGAAAATATCATATTGATTCTGAAAAAGCTTTAGAGTTTATTCATTGGAATTTGGAAAATTTAAATGAATTGTCTGAAGCAGTTTTATATTGCACCCCATTTGATAAGGGAACATTCTATACATTTTTACAGGATGGAATTACTAAAGATCAACTCTATAAATTTAGAAGTGGATGTGGATCAAGTGCTTGTATTCAGGAAAATGCTATTGAGATTTTGTCAAACGAGTTGTTATTATCTTCTGATATGATCAGTATTTTCGATGCTTTTGATCATAGTTATGATGAATCTGGTGATTGGCAATTTTTTGATAGAGTGGGGTTACATTTTAAAAATGAGGTCTATTTCTTGGTGCAGGCGAAAGAAATGGATAAGGAGCTATTACAACATTGTTTTTACAATTCAGATTGCATTTGGCATTCATTAATTGTTACCTCTAGTCATCGGTTTATCAAAAGGAAGGAGCAAGCAATTACCTCGAAGGAGCTAGAGACAATCGCAAAAAATGCAAAATTTGTCATGCTTAGAGCATATGATCAAGAGGGATATATAATCTGGGAAAAGAATTACTCTTAACACTGGAGAGTGTCTCAAAAAGCATTATACAATTTTCAATCATGCAGGAGAGGTAGGGCCACATTGGGATTATGTTGGAAGCGACGGAAAAGAGGCAAGAATATATGTTGATGGAAGATGGGAATGGAAGTAAATATTAGTCTTATAAAACTGGAATACTTGAAAACATTTGAGTACTTTATCGACCATATAGAGGGTGGCGGATCATTAGAAAAGTCTCTTATAGAAACTTTTGATTTTTCTAAAGGTTGTTTTAGAGTAATACTTCCTAAAAATGCCAAAATTGATAACATTTATAAATTTTCTAATGGAGGAATTAATCCACTCATTAGTACAGGTGAAGTACATATTCTTCAGGATGGTCAAAAATTTATTCCAGGACGACGTATTACTACTTCAGTCAAAACAAGCAGAATAATAAAAAAATTCCTTGATGAAGATGAGAGTCATTTTATGATCTGTGAAGATGTGATGATGAGTCGCGAAGATGATCATTCAAACAATCAAAATATTGGACTGCATTTTTTTAACGATGAGGTATATTACAGTTTATCAAATACAAATTCAATAAATGAGATTAACGTAACTATCAGAAGGACAGATCATATTTGGCATTCATTAGTAGTTCTTTATAAGGGTAGTAAATTACAAAAAAATCTTTCAGCAGTGGACCTCTCTGATATTGCTTCAGGAGTTCGATGTATACTTACGAGCGTACATGATGGCGAGAATTTTATGTTTTGGGAAAGGAATCTTTCTTAAAGGCTCATCGATTGTTATTTCAATATTTTGATTTTCATGAATTAGTGGAAGAAGGTTTTTGGTTGTTTTATGGAAGATAAAGATTTTTTAGATGCTTATGCATTATTAAAATTAAAATTAAAAAAACTTGAAGTTAATCGTGTTTTTAATTCCATTGGTTCAAATATTTTTATCGAATTCGGTTTTGATATAGAAATTGAGTCTAAAGATGGAAGGAAAAGCAAGCGTAAGCAGTGGTCTATTTGGGTAAGTAATGCATCCTGGCAACTCTCTAAAAATGAAAATTATATTGTGGGTTCAGGAGATTCAAGAGAGGTTATTCAACTGCATATTCAAAAATTGCTCGAAAAGCAGTTTTAATCCTTAGAATTTAAGTCTCAATTTTTAGAGGCTGAATTCGCTTTTTCTGAAGAGTATAAATTAACGACGTTTTTTGATCAAATTACAGAAAATCAATGGTCAGTATTTTACCCTGATCAAACTGATATAGGGGTTGATTGCTCAAGTGTTAAAGCTATCAAAGAAGTGCAAAGCATAGCAAAACATTTCTCATTCATAGACGACTTTAAAGAATTAGATTTTATAAAAGAGGAATTGCGCATCATTAAGATTAGCTATGACAAAAATAATGAGCCTACCTTCTTTTTTGAAAACATACTAGCTCTTAATTTTCAAAACTGTACGTGGAGACTAGAAAAGGATCAAGAGTATTTGGTGGGTTTCCTTGATGTGAATCTCAAGCAAGTTAGAACTAAGCTCAATGTGTTGATTGGTAAAAAACTTATCCGAATAAGTGTTTCCGCTCGCTCGAAGAAAGCTAAATTTGAATTTGAAAATCAATATATTTTGAAAACATTTAGATGTGTGCATACGACTCATCAATGGAGTTTTTCTTCTAACTCGACTGTGTTATTTCAAGCCTAGGTAATGTTAGTGGTTTAGCAATTTTTAGCTAGAAAGATTGAGCCTTTTAAACCTTGAAGTATATAAAAAATAGTGACTAGAACGTTTACATGTTTCAAATATGAAGAAGGGTATATTAGACCTCTTGGCTAATTATATTTGCCCGCTAAAATCGCCTGTTTTGGCATCTTTATGGTTAAATTTTTCGACCATATGTTAACATATGCTCTCAAAATTTATCCATAAACCTGCTTAAAAAATATCGATTTTTTCAGGTAAAGCTAATTACGCAAGAGGTCTATTCTTTGAGGAAGAAATTTCCATTAGGGATGTATTAATATAATTCAAATTTTGCAGTGTACAAAATCCTTTTCAAAGACTATCATTCTAATTTTTATTAGGTTGTAAATGAAGTTTCTTATACTGTTATGTACTTCCCTGATGCTGTTTTCAGAAGAGGCTATTTTATTTTTAGGTGAGCTAGGCTCTTTCCGATATCATGTTGAAGATGCACTTCTTATTCAAATAGACAGGCTCTCTTTAGAAGGGGAGATTATATCTTCACATAAATATCACTATAATAATGAAGGTTTTGTTATTTCTGAAGAACAAGCCCCTCCTTTTACATGGGAAGACTTAGGATGGGATTCGTCTAAATGTCCAGGAGAAGGATTTGTCTGCAAGAAAAAGGGGACTCCAGAAAGTGGAAACGGCAATTGGGTAAAAGGGGAAAAAGATTCAAAAGAAAGACTCAATCCTGATTTAAAACATGATTTTCCTCATGGGCCACATTGGGATTATCATGGGCCAAATTTTCCTAAAGGAGTAAGAATTAATCGTGATGGTACACGGGGGCATAAATAATGGCTCATTTTATTTGCTATTCATTAGATTCAGATCGATTAATGTCGTATTTACAAGATAACTTAGAGAATACAAATGCTTTATCAACAGCAATTTTTAAACACATAGAGTTTAAAAAGGGGAACTTTTATGCTCTTTTTAATAAGGAAATTAAAGAAGAGTAATTATATAGTTTCAGGTGGGGCGGGGTTGGGGGAAGTATTAAGGTTAAAATGAGTTATTTGGTTCAAGAAGAATTCCAAAATCATCCAGACTTAAACGCTCTTTTCGATGATACAGGGGCTACCTACGTTGAACATTATGACGATCCATTATTTTTAGAAGCTGGATTATATTACCAAGATGAGGTTTATTATTTAGTTTCAAAAAAGAATATCTCAAAAAAACTTTTAGATACTTGCTTTTATGCATCTGAATCTACGTGGCATTCCCTTTGTCTTCTAACCAAATTTCCTATTCCTATTCGAAATGAACGATCTATCACAGAAGCTGAGATCATTCTTGCTGCAGAAATGGCACATCTTGTTATTATTGGAGCTTATGATGGAGAGAGTTATGTGTTTTGGAAAAGAAATCCTTCTTAAAAACGCATTTTTTGTCAGCTAATTCTATTTTTTATCAAAAAAATTAAACACTGATCTCTAGCTGCCATATCTCGATTTTTTAGATCCGAAAAAACCAATCCAAGATCCGACATTCATCTCACCTTACTCGGTTCAAAAACATACTTTGAAAAGTTTACTATTTCTGTTTATTGCCGACTTCATCTGCAAATTTCAAAGTGACACTTTACTAATATGATGATTTGAATTCAATTTTTTTACAAAAATCGCAAAGTATGGATTCCTTTTGCTAACAACTCAAACTTTTTAGTGGATACTAATGTAAATCAATAAATTTACTCCATAAAAAATAAATGGCTTTAAATAGATTTTGATTAATTTTGTTTTCAAGTTAAATAATTAGTTGATTTTTTATATTATTGTGTGTAAAAATATTTTGCATTGAAAGCAGAAATGGAGAAAATATGATTATAGCAGTTGGCTCGACTAATCAAGCAAAAGTACTTGCTGTAAAAGAGGTCCTCCTAGATTCCCCTTATTTTTTTACATTCAAGGTAGTTGAATGCCAAGTAGGTTCTGATGTTTCAGATCAACCTATTTCTCTTCAAGAAACCATTGAAGGAGCTAAAAATCGAGCAAGAAATGCTTTTGAAAAATGTGATTGTAAATATAGTTTTGGAATAGAAAGTGGCCTGATGGAAGCTGCCGAAACGCTTTCTGGGTATTTACATGTATCTGTATGTTGTATTTATGATGGAAATAACTACCATACAGGTCTTTCCACTGGATTTGAAATCCCTCCTCAAATTCTTGACCTTATTCTTCATAAGAAAATGGATCTAAGTCAAGCTTGCTTACATTCAGCCATCAGCAGTAATATAGAAATTGGATCCACAGAAGGGCTTATAGGAGTCCTCTCAAAAGGTAAAATTGATCGAAAAGAATACTCTAAACAATGTGTAATTGCTGCAGTGCTTCAGCTTGAAAATTATGACTGGTATGTTCCCAACAAAGCCATTACATCGCCGAAAAATCCATTGGAAAACGAATCAAAAGACAAGAAGGCTAGATATGCTTCCCTGTTGCCTCCTGAGACCTAGAAAGGTTTTAGGCTTTGCAACACCACAAGAAACATTTGATAAGTTATCCTCTGCGATGTTATCATTGGAGGGACGATAGATTACACAGATTTTTTATGTCATTTTTCGTGCACTTCAGACTTCAAAGGGCCATTCATAAAAAAAGAGAATTAAAATGTTAAATTATTTTTTAAGGTTTACAAAACTAATTAAATTTGCAGTTATTTACCTCATAATTAATATTGATGGAGCAATAGCTAATGACATTTGTTTAGTTATTTCTGAAGAAAGAGTCTCACAGGATCTTGACAACTATCCCTTGTCTATAAAGGAAGATAACCCAAGTCCCAACGCTCTTTATCCTATTGAAGGGGTTACAAGGACAGTGTACTTAAAAAACATCATCACAAATCCACAAATTATTGTGGGTGACTATACCTATTATGATGATCCTGATGATGTCTACAATTTTGAGAAAAATGTTCTTTATCTCTTTGATTTTATGTGGGACAAACTCATTATAGGTAAGTTTTGTCAAATCGCTACAGGAGTTCGATTTATTATGAACGGTTCAAACCATGCGATGAATGGATTTTCTACTTATCCCTTTAAAGTGTTTGGAAAGAGTTGGGCATTAAAAGACCCTATGCATGTTGTAAGTAAGGGAGATACGGTTGTCGGTAATGACGTTTGGATTGGAAATAATGTTACCATTATGCAAGGGATAAAAATTGGTGATGGAGCTATTATCGGCACAAACAGTTTGGTCACAAAAAATGTGGAACCTTATACAATTGTGGGCGGAAATCCTGCAAGGGAAATTCGTAAAAGGTTTGATGCAGAAACGATCGAATTATTGCTTGCCCTCAAATGGTGGGACTGGGATGTTCAAAAAATCACGGACAATCTTGAGGTGATAACCAATGGACAAATCGATGAATTAAAGCAAATTTAGAGGAAGTTACTTTAGTATGGTCAATATAGAGTGCAGTATTATTGAGCATTGAGAATGTATTTCATAACTTTAGCATGGGGTCCATTTTTATCTCTTTCTTCATCATAAAGATCTCCTTGTAGATAGCAAGTCCAAGAGTTGATTTCATCTAAGTCTTTTGCATCTTTATGATGTAAAAGAACAGTTGTTTCGATATTGTGTGTATTGATATTTTCGGTAGTTAATGTTGAATGAATTAACTGTGAAAAACTATATTGAATAGTGTTTTTTGGATAGTTTAGAACATGATAAGTCTCTCTATTTTTTTGTTTATGGTGGTGCTAAAAAAGATATATTAGCTTGAGATGCGGAGGGGTGGGGGTTAGGCGTGAGGGCGCCACCAAAGAGAGAGAGGGTGTGAAAAAAAGAGTTTTTTTCATTTTTATATATGTTTTCTGACGTAGTTTTCAATAAACTTTAAAAAATCATCGTTGATGATTTTTAAAGCGTTGGAGCCACGTGTGATTTGAGAAATGCTGACTTGCATTTTTTCAGAAATTTCTCGTTGTGATAATTCTTCATCCAAAAGGGCCTTGATGATGCGCATAC
This sequence comes from Chlamydia trachomatis, assembly GCA_945897715.1. Classification (GTDB taxonomy): domain Bacteria; phylum Chlamydiota; class Chlamydiia; order Chlamydiales; family 2-12-FULL-49-11; genus JAJACQ01. The sequence continues at coordinate 7,060 of CAMDFS010000030.1, read as the reverse complement.
GTGAAGAAAGGTGCTCTTTTTCTTCTATTGTGAAGAATAAGTTGAACAACTCTTCTAACCGCGAAGTGTTGTCAGTTTTTAAACAAAGTTCTAAAAACATCTTCCAATATTTATGATTACGTACTCGCATTTTGTGCCTTTAATTTTCAAACGTAACGTTACAGCATTACATAATTTTAAGTCAAATCTTTTTGGCAGAATTTCAAACACAACTTGAAAAGATACTTAGATAAAAGAGTTTGAATGAGCAAATCAGCTAACCATTTTTCATATTCATCTGATGACCAACCACGTTCTACAACAAGCATACGATAGAAATCTCTCCCAGTGAATGCCCAATGAATATCTCTAATTTTGGAAAAAGTGACGCTCTCTTTGAAAGCTTTTTCGTTAGCCATTGATTCAACGGTATCTTTTTGCCGTTGATGTCTTTGTGACTCTCTTTCAATTTCTAACTCTTTGAATACCGGATCTAAGATGGAGGCCCTGCGCAGAAAACTGAATTGAGTCTTTTCAGCATTATAAAGCTGTCTAGCTATGCTAGCGGTAATCTCAAGACGTTTACGAAGGCATTTTTCATTCCTACCTTCTTCAATAAGAGATTCAAACTGCTCAGGCGAAAGGAATATGTGTATCTCAGAAAAAAAATTGATTTTTGCGCTAGCCTATTATCAGGCAATGAATAACAAAGATCTTGTTGCCATAGAGAGACATCTTCACAAAGAAGTGCGCCTTATCAGTCCATTAGCTGATCTTAAAGGAAAGGGTGAGGTGCTCAACTCGATAAAACATCTTATATCTTTCTTAAACAAGGTCATAATTCGTGCTGAGTTTGCTGTGAAAGATCAAGTTATGCTGGCCTATGATATAGAGTTTCCACTCCCGATTGGGATTTCTCAAGCTGCCGTATTATTAACATTTCAAGATGGACTAATCATCGGTTATGAATTGTTTTTTGATCCCAGACCTTTTGAGAAAATATAGGGCCAAATACAATTTTATGTTTTTGGACAGAAATCTCCCTTAATCACGTATTTCTTCATGCAATCTCCCTGAGAGATAAATGTATATCATTAGATTAGCTCTATCTTCAAGAGGAGTGTCCCTAAAAATATCGTATTTATATTCTTTTCCTAATATACGAATTTTTTCAAAATAAATATCTATTTGATCTTGGAAGTTTTTGTAGGCACGTGAGCAAAAAACTTTTATTTCATCTTCACTGAGTGAATTCACGCAACTATCAGCAACAGACCTTGTGTCTGATCCTGAGATATACATGTATATCTTAAGGTTCTTGTATCGACGAGCTTTTACAGTTGCTACTTCATTTATGTCTTTAACATTAACTTCAGAATCACAAAGTATTTTTATTGAATCTTCATAAATTGATTCTAATAATTCAGAAAGCCATATAAAAGTAGTTAATTGGCCATTAACCCAAGTTTCGGAATGTTTTAATTGCAGTTCTCTTATAGAGCTGGAAATGAATGAAATTCTTGCATATGATTCTTTTAAATTAGAGATGCACTCATCATTAATATTGGCTAAATCAATCAATACTTCCATTAAAAACAAAGCCTCTTGATTCTCTTCTTCAAAATATCTTCCACTTTTCTGTTGATCTTCATTCACATTAGCACTGCCCCAAACAGTCCCGCCTAGTGCAACTATCATGCCAATGAAAATTACTCCTATTTTTTTGCAGAAAACTTCATTTACACCTCTTGTTTTTATTACTATAAAATATATTATTAACAAGAACTTTAATAAAAATATCTAGTTCGCAACAAAAAATCAACAAAAAAAGAGCTATTAGCATTCTTAATTTACCTATTAATGTTAAATTGATTGCTGAAGAAAGGCTTTGATTAGGTTAGCCCTTTCCAGGTGAATGGCGTGACTTTTAGCTTCGATAAAATGAACATTTTGTAATTCTGTTGCTTTGTGATCGTTTTTCCGATAGATATAGTGAACCAAAGTATCTGTGTGCTTTTTTAAGCAGGGCATTTTTGTGATCGAGTATTGTTCTAAAACTTTTATTAAATCATCTTTGTTTTGCTTAAATCTAGAAGCTGGAGGCAAAAATCCTTCAAATAAATTTTGGTTATACCAGTACTTGATGAACCCCTCTATGGACAGGGTCTTTAATCTCCCTATCCACACCCCCTCCTTTTTTATTCTCTCATCACAGTCTTCAAGGGTAATTGTAGTAGATAAAAGAGTAAGGGATAGAAAACAGGCGTTGTAGTACAAAAGAGATTCAAGAGCAAGTCGTCCACCCATCGAATAGGCAACTACATGCTGTGGAGGAAGTTTTGCAAGGCTTAAAAGGAATTCTTCCTTCTTCATAAATGGTCTTCCTCCGTGACCTGGAAGATGCTCTGCCGTTACGTTAAATGCGTCTCTGTAGACATCAAAATCAGAGGCATTGCCTAAAAATCCGTGAATGCAAAAGATGTCTTTACGGGCACTGTTTTTTTCTGGAATGAAAAGTACGATAGCTTATCCTTTTTAATACTTTTTTCAATGCTTTCTCTTGTGTACTCATCAAGCATTTGGTGAAGGAGAAGATTTTCCTCTCTATTTGATGGAATTTCGATAATACCACCAGTTTTTTCTTCTAAAAGATGATCAATCATTTTCACATAGTCGCTAGAAAATTCTGCTTTCCAGTAGGGGATGTGGAAGGAAGAGGCAATATTTCCAATGTCAAGATTTGTAGGTGGGGAAATCATGGTATCTATAAACTCCTTTTGCTGACCGTAGGGCAAGAAGTCAAAGATACTGCCGCCGTTATTATTGATTACAACAATAATAAGAGGGATTTTTTTTTGTTTCATTAACGTTAAAGCTCCAATGTCATGAAGGAAAGTGCAGTCGCCAATTATAGCAACAAGGGCAGCTTTGCTTTTCACACATATTCCAAGTGCAGTGGAGATGTTGCCATCTATTCCACTCACCCCACGACTACCATAAATTTTCGCAGTGACCTTTTTAGGAAATAGAAAATTATCTGCATATCGTATAGATAGGCTGTTACCAAAGAAAATGGAGAAGGGTTTTTTTTCAAGTAAAGGAAGTAAACTTGTAATCGCCATTGGCTCATAAAGTTTTTCTTTCTCTTCAAAAAAATTTTCAATACACTCTTTTACTGAAAGGGAATATTGTTTCCACATAGAAAGGTAAAGGGTGGGTTCTTTTTTCTTCAGATGTTTATTTAATTCAGTAACAAACGGGCTAATATCAGAGGTGATAGCCGTTGTGATTTGAAGGGTGGGGTCTATGTGTCTGTGTTTGCTGTTCACAAGAATTTGGTGGGTATCTTTTAAAGACTTTGTCCATAGCGACACATTTTTAGAGACAACATGACCACCTAGAAAAAGGATCACATCAGGTTTAAGAACGCTTAGTTTTTTCGTGTGGTGGATGATTTGGTTGTAGTAATCTGCAGTAACAGCAGAAGATCCAAGTTCACGAATATTTGAGAGGGGGTCAGCAAGGAGCGGATAGTGAAGTTTTTCAGCAAGCAAAACAATAGCACCAGCAATTTCATTGCTATAATTCCCACCTACAATAATCACCCCTTTTTCATAAAATGTAAGGATGTCGATAACATGCAGAAGGGAATCCTCTGTAAGCACAGAGTGCGTAGGGAGGTACCTAGGGATAGTGTGTGGTTCCTTCGAGGGTTTTTCATCAGTAATTAACGGCTCACTAAAGGGGATGTTTAGGTGCACAGGTGTTGCTGTGTTTTTACAGATCGCAACAAGGTAGGCAATGGAGGAGGTGATGCATGAAGAATTAAAGGTATGAGGGATAGCAGGGAAATTTTTAGTATAGGTTACATATTCACCAAAAAGATTCTCTTGCTTACATGTTTGATTCATCCCTCTATCAAGGTCTTCAAAAGGGCGATCACAGGAAATGATAATTAATGGGACCCCATCCATATAAGCTTCCATCACTGCCGGAAAAAGATTTGCAACTGCCGATCCTGAGGTTGTGACGATGCAAACAGGTTTTGAAGATGCTTTAGCAACTCCCAATGCATAAAAACCAAGTGAGCGCTCGTCATAATGGAGCAAAGAATTCGCCACAGGATTTTCTTTGAGAGCTTTTGCAATAGGTGCTGACCTGCTGCCACTACCAATACAAAAATCAGTAACACCAAGATTTATGAGGTCTGAGATAATTAGGCTTGCGTAATCATTGTTATTGCGACATGGTTCTTTCAAGAAAAACCTCCTCTAGCGTTTTAAATTTATTATTGATCTCTTGAACCTCATCTTCAGCAATAGACTCTTTTGTAATCCCAGCTCCGGCAAATAGAGAAAGAGTGTTTTTATGGACAAGGCCAGATCTTATGCATACCTTTAGTGTGGTCATCTCCTCCGACATCCATCCGCACACACCTGCATACATTCCACGATCAAAAGGTTCATTCTCGTTTAAAAATTGTTGTGCAAGGAAAGAGGGGTGACCAAGGGTTGCTGGCGTTTTGTGCAAAGCATTTAAGAGTTGTTGATCTGTGACATCTTTGTGTAAAATTCCAGAGACAGTTTGATAGAGGTGAGAGACATTGCCAGCAGATTTCACCCCAAGATCGGAGGTTTTTTGAGAAACAAGAAAAGGGGATAGCTTTCTTTGTACAAATTCTCTAACAAAACCATGTTCCTTAACAAGTTTACTGGTAAATAAAGACTCCTCATCGCCTTCTAATACTGTGCCAGCTATGCAATCTACAGAAATATGATCTTTTTTCCTTACAAAGAGATTTTCTGGCGTTGTGCCAAAAAATAGGGTTAGGGGATCAGGCATAAAGGCAAAGACGCGGTCTTTTGGAAATGTATTTATAAGAGTTGAAATAATAGAGAGTGGTTCAAGAGGATCTTTAAAAATAATGGTTCTTTTTTTCGCTAAAACAACTTTATCGAGGGATGGATCTTTTAGAAAGCGTTGGATAGAAGAGACAAGATCTACTGGTGTATCTACGCAGGAGAGAATAGAATTAGAGGAAGAATAAAGAGGAAATTCTTCGCTTAGAAAAATATGCTCAGGTTGAAAGTGGCTGACTTCTAAAAACGCTTCCCATAATGCTTCTGTTGTTGCAGAAAACATTTTTGCGTGAAAAAAAGGGACTTCTTTTAATAGAGTCCTTGCTTTTCCAGTCCCACACATTCCGTTACAGACAACTAGAGGAAATCTCATCTCTTTTCACCGATGTACAGCGTTACCATTCCAAGGGTCATAGTGTAAAATGAGGTGTTTGTATATCCAGCTGCCTTCATATGATCTATAAATTCCTTCCCATAGGGAAATTCCAATATTGTTTCGTTTAGGTAAGTATATGCATAAGAATGATTTGAAAGCAAGTTACCAATTTTAGGAAGGATGTTTTTTAAATAGAAAAGAGTAAGTTTTTTTTGGAAAAAGCCCGATGGCCTAGAAAATTCAAGGATAAAGATCTTGCCATCTTTTTCTAAAACACGATAGGCTTCAAGCAATGCTTTGTTGAAATTCTCCATGTTTCTTATCCCAAAAGAGAGGGTAATAGCAGTAAAAGATCCCTCATCAAAGGGAAGGTTAAGTGCTGAGGCATGTAATAATGCGTCTAATTGAATCTTAGTTTTGGATAATTTTTTCCTTCCAATTTCTAATAGATTTTCAGAAATATCAATCCCAGTAAATCTACAGTCAGGTCGCTTTTTTGCAATCGCCATAATTTGTTCACAAGACCCACATGCAATGTCTAAAACCTTTGCTCCATCTCTTTTTGGGAAGTACCGCAGAGGTTTAGATCGCCAGAATTTATCCAATCCAAACGAGAGAAGGGTGTTTAATCTGTCATATTTTTCTGCAATTTCATTGAAAATTTTCGCAACAGAAAATGGATCTTTTGTAATAGAATCTTTCATGCCGAACACAATAGGGGATTATTTCTTAGCAGGCAACATTTTTTTTTAGAACATACCCACTTGATATAAAATATTCAATAAGATAATGTTTATTTTTTTTTATAGGAATGAATATGCTTCGCCCAATTCACAAATCTAATAATGTTTTTTTTTATTCTAACTTAAAAAACCTTTGCGGACAACCTGCCTTTATAAAAGCAAAAATGAGAGTTTCTATGGTTGGTTTAAGTTTGATCCCTGCTTTTGTTTTAGGTGTATTTGTATTCCAAGATGTAAAAGTGACCCTTGTGCTCTCAGGGGTATTTGCAGCTCTATCATTATTTATTGTAGAAGGAATTCTTTTAATATTTAAGACTTGTGCAGAAAATAAAGACTATATATTCAATTGTTCTTTAGTTATATAGATAATAATATTTTTTATTAGTCATTTTTTTATTGAATTTAAGTAAAAAAATAGATTTAATTTAATATTATATTAACAATCTAACAAAGGAATCTATATGGACCATACCACAGTTGTGATAAGGCCTGCTGAAGAAAAAGAGGATGATCAAATAGAGGTGAATGCCGCAAACCGAAGAGCTAATACCGCTGGGTGCTGTGGATGCATTCATGAAGCTGCTATGTATATTGAGATTGCTCTTGTTGTAGCAGCAATAGTGTTAGTTGTTTTAGGCGCTACAGGGGTGATAACATGGGTGTATGCTGGCATTGGTTTGGTGGTGGCTGTTGCTGTAGCTGGCGCAATAGGAATTGCTTATAATAGAGCGTACATTATCTTAGGGACATTAAAAGCGCTAGTAGATGAGCTCCAAAGCGAGGTGGATCGATTAAGAGGAATTGTAACAAATCTTGAAGGGGTGGTAAATGATCTACGGGGAGAGAATTCTCGATATGAGCAAGCAAATGTTGACCATGAAAGGATTTTGTTAGAATTACGGCGAGAGGTCTATAAGCAAGTAGAGGTAAATGGACAGTTAAAAGAAACTCTTGCGGGATATCAATTTGCACTGAAAAAATATGAGTCTCTTGTTGGGGTGTTTGAGAGTAAAATCGATGCAACAGCAAAAGAGCTTGCTGAACAGCATAAGCGAGTAAGTGAGGCAGCTACAGATCTTGTGGGACTAGAGATTCGTTTAGAA
>CAMDFS010000029.1 GCA_945897715.1 Chlamydia trachomatis | reverse complement strand
TTTTAGTTCAGATGCTATCTCTCTATTAGTCTTGCCTTGATTGACCAAGGCGTGAATAGTTTCCCTTTCTTCTATTGTTAATCTTGTGTACTTCATGCTCATATTATTCCATAATTTTATTTATGGTGCATTAGATTATTGAACCCAGGGTTTTAAAATGTCGAGAAGATGGCCCTGGTACAACACCCCAATATGACTTTTATAAAGAGCGAGAAAACCCAATAAAATCCTTTCTAAGCTTTCTTAACACGCTAAAAACTGAACGTGTTGATCCCCATTGCAATCCACAATATCAATTTCTATCAAGAAAGCACCTTACACTTAATGAGATTGATTTTATTATTGATTTTGACCATTTCAATGAAGATTTAAAGATATTTTCCGAAAAATATCACATTCCAATAAAAACTGAAAATATATATAAGAATGAAAGTCCAGATCATTTGAAAGCTATCCTAATTCAGTTTGTCGATTCAAATGAAGAGGTAAGAGCTCTAATACAAGAACTCTATAAAGAGGATTTTATCCTATACGAAGAGGCCATGAAAAAAAGAGGTGCAAACAGGGTATTAGAATGATTAAGATAGTAAAATTAAAAAAATATAAGCTTACTGGAACAGCTCTAGCGCTGACAAACATATAATAATACCATTCCAAGAAAATAAATTCATAAATTTAATTATCAAAATCTGATAGACTCTTCTTTTTTTCAAAAGAGGGCTTATGCGCGGAAGAAAAGCTGAAACAATAAAAGACATAACAAAATATGACTTTGACAAATTATCCAAAACACAAGGCAATCCCCGAGAGAGAAAGAGATACCTCGCATTTGCCCACATCTGCGATGGTAAAAGTTTCACAGAGGCTGCCGCTGCCATCAGCATAAAACTTAGGACATTAATGAATTGGGTCAAACGGTTCCGCAAACAAGGAATTGAAGGTTTAAAAGACCAACCGGGAAGAGGCTCAAAACCCTATCTGCCTCAAAAAGAAAGAGCTGCATTTAAACAAGCAGTTTTGGAATTGCAACAGAACAGATCCGGGGGACGAGTACGAGGATCTGATGTTTTAGAGCTAATGAAAGAGAAATATAAAGTAGAGCCCACCTTGAGCACTGTATACAACACCCTGAAAAGAGCGGATCTTGTATGGATTACAGGTCGTTCGATTCACCCAAAAGCAAATGTTGAAGCTCAGGAGAACTTTAAAAAAAATTCCGAGAAAAAGTAATCGAGGTATTACCATCAGGGGTCTTGATTGACGTTGTAGATATTTGGTTTCAAGATGAGGCAAGGGTTGGACAAAGAGGGACAGTAACACGGACATGGGCTTCTAAAGGTACTCGACCGAGACTGATACGTCAGCAACAATTTGAATATGCCTACATATTTGGGGCAGTATGTCCTGCTTGTGATAAGGCCGTAGGTCTTGTTTTGCCTGTTACTAATACAGATGCAATGCTGGTACACCTTGAGCATATTTCGGCAGCGATTCCCGAGGGTCGACATGCAGTATTGATCCTAGACCAAGCATCATGGCATACAACTAAACGGTTGCGAAAGTTTACCAATCTAACACTGCTTTCACTCCCAACGGCTTCTCCGGAACTCAATCCAACTGAACAGGTGTGGCAAGCACTAAGGGACATATACTTAGCGAATCGTTGTTATGAAGATTATGACGATATCGTGCGCTGTTGCTGTGATGCTTGGAACGGATGGGTTGATATTCCAGGAAACGTTAGAACTTTATGCTCCAGATCTTGGGCTAATTTATGAATTTATTATTTTGGAATGGTATAACTATGATTTTTTTCGTTTCCCATCCTAATATTCTGTTTTTCCTCTTCTTTTTTAAATTGGAATCGTGCACTTCAAATTATAATCGATAGAATATAATCTGCATCACGATAACCAACTGGTAAAATAAACCGATATTTTTGATATGTTTATAAAGATTTCTTTAGTAAAAAAGCTGTATCAGATAAAAAATTGGCCAAAGCGGGAATTGAACCCGCGACACAAGGATTTTCAGTCCTCTGCTCTACCAACTGAGCTATCTGGCCGATGGAAGTGTCAAAATTAGACCTTTCCAATCCTTCTAAAAAAAGAAGATACTAGAAACTATAGCAAACCGAAGCAATTTATGACAACTACTTTAGTAATTCCTACTCATAGCTCTTTAGTATTGAATGCATGTCTTTAATAATGTAGGTTGCCTCGGCCATCTGAAGATCGTTTGATCCATATTTAGCTTTCTTCTTTTCTTGCATACTCAACCCCTGATCGAGGGGTTTTTCATCTAAGCTTTTTAAGAATGCTTGGTAATTTTTATTGTTTTTGAGTCGCAGTTCACTATTTTTCTTTAAGTGCGGCTTCATAATCTCATAGGCAGTTTTTTTACGCCTTGATTGGTAGTCAAAAACTTCTTTCACTTCAGGGTGATGATTGAGCCCCTTACTTAAATCTCCTGATGGAAGGGCGTATGTAAGGTACTTTTCGCCAATTTTCCTTTTTGAGTAAATAGATGGAACGATAATATCTGCAGAAACCCCTTTTAATTGCGTCGAAGTTCCAGAAACTGTGTAGTATTTCCCCACTGTCACTTTATATTTATGTTCACTATTTGGATCGGTAATAGTTTGAAACTGGATACTTCCTTTTCCAAAAGAAGACTCATCGCCAGCAATAATTGCAAGGCCAACATCCTGAAGAGATTGAGCAAGAATTTCTGCGGCAGAAGCAGAGTATTTTGAAGTTAAAATTACTATAGGACCACAATAGGCTACCTCAAGGTTAAATTCTGTAGAATACCTTACCTGATCATCGCGAAATTTTGCCACAACGACAGTTTTTTGAGGGGAAAAGAGCGCAATTGACTTCACGGCCTCTTTAAAGAATCCACCTAAATTTTGCCTCATATCAATAATAACCCCGTAAAGTGGTTTTTGCTTTTTCAGCTCCACGATCACATTCTTTAAATCCCCTGACATGTCATTGCCTTCAAAATCATTATAAAATGTATCAATTGACAATTTTGCAATTTGCCCATCTAGGAAGCTTTCTGTCTCAATCACGATCTTATCTTTTTTCATCGTAATTTTTTCACCAGTAAGCTTCACCATTTTTTGCTTACCCTCTTTAGATTCCACATGTAAAATGATCTGTCCTCCATCTTTTACAGAGAGCAAATTCATCACTTTTGTAAAAGATACCTCTGAGGCATTCACCCCATTTACATAAGTAATTCTATCCCCTGGCTGAATCATCTCAGATCGCTCTGCTGGCCCCCCTTTTACACATCCAGTAATAACAGGCCCATCAATTCCATCACCAATATAAATCCCTATCCCCTCAAACCTACTCTTTAGGTGCGAATTAATATTAGTAATTTCTTCCTCACCGTAAACCATGGAATGGGCATCTAAGCTTGAGGCAATCATTTTAGAAACAACTAAAGGATAAATTTCTTTCGACAGAAATCTCTCTTCATGGGCCTGCATCCGTCTTTCATAATAATCTAAAACGCGCATTTTTTCTTTTTGATCTAAGCTTTGGAGTCCACGACTTGCAGCATAGGCCTGTAAATGACTTACCATATACGCTCTAATATTTTTTTTCTGCTCTAATTCAGATTCTGGCGCTCCATTTTGTGTCCGCATCCACTCGGCATTATAATCTATTTTGTCATAAATAATATCAGAGCGAACCCCCGCCCTGATTCGTCTACACCTTTTCACAGAAACTTCAAAGGTCTCTTGAATTTTTATATAAGTGGTAAATGTCCCACTATTATACTCTTCCACCATCACTTTTGAAGAAGATTTAAAAATATTTTTTTCTGACTCTAAAAAATATAAATCTACAGGGTCAAATGAAGTAAGAATTTTATTTACAGATCGCTCAGCGAGCATTTCATTATAACCATCAAAAATAACATGATAAGAAAATAATTTTGCATTTATCGTTTTTACATCATTAAAATCATGATGCTTAGCAAAAATTGACGATCCTGCTAGCAAAATACCAAAAACCTTCTTCATTTCTTTCCCCCTATAAAGCCGGACACTATCAAATATAATTTTTAAAGACGACAACATTCTACTCTTTTTCGAAGGCAAGGTAAGAAAAATCCATTTTTTTCACTATTTGATTTGCAATAATAGGGCCCATTTGGTATATTGCTTTGTAAATTTTTGAATATAAATAAGGAGATAGGCCTTTATGCCTACGCTAAATCAACTGATCAGAAACCCTAGAACGAAAGCTAAGGTTAAATCTAAATCCCAAGCGTTAAAAAGATGCCCTCAAAGACGAGGTGTGTGCGTACAGGTAAAAACAATGACACCAAAGAAGCCAAACTCAGCGCTAAGAAAAGTAGCAAGAGTGAAGCTTTCTAATGGTATTGAAGTATCTGCTTACATTCCTGGCGAAGGGCATAACCTACAAGAGCACTCAATGGTTCTTATTAGAGGCGGCAAAGTAGCCGACCTTCCAGGGGTTAGATATCACATAATTAGAGGAACGCTTGACTGTGCTGCTGTAAAAGACAGAAAGCAAGGTCGTTCAAAATACGGTGCTAAAAAAGGAAAATAAGTTCTACCAATTTGGTAGGTATAAGGAATAACTATGTCAAGAAGAAGAAAAGCCGAAAAAAGGCCCGTAGAACCTGATCACAAATATGGCAATACGGAAGTAACAAAATTTATCCGTAAAGTAATGCTTGATGGTAAAAAATCTTTGGCAACAAAGATTGTATACGGAGCAATTGATAAATTTACTCAAAGAGTAAATGCACAGGGAAGTGAACTAGATGCTTTCTTAAAAGCTTTAGAAAATGCAACTCCTCACGTAGAAGTAAAATCAAGAAGAATCGGCGGAGCAACTTACCAAGTACCAATTGAAATTAATCCAGGGAGAAAACTCTCTTTAGCGATGAAATGGGTGATTGGATATGCAAAAGCTAAAGCAGGAAGATCTATGATTGACGGACTTGCTCAAGAACTTCAAGATTGCTACAACAGCCAAGGCTCTAGCGTTAAAAAAAGAGACGAAGTCCACAGAATGGCAGAAGCTAACAAAGCCTTTGCTCACTATAAGTGGTAGAAATTTAAGGATATCAGCACTAAAAATTAGTTGCTGATATTTTTTTCTGCACAATTTGCAGATCGTGATGAGAAATCATCATTAGAACAGCGTTTAACGTAAGTAGCTATTGCTATAAAACAAAAGGTCTATTCACCATTAAATCAGGTCTGAATAGAGAAAAAGAAAGAGGGAGAAAGATGACAAGAGGTGAAAAAGACCGTTTAGACAATGTAAGAAACATTGGAATCATGGCTCACATTGATGCTGGTAAGACAACTCTAACAGAGCGTATCTTATATTATTCAGGAAAAGAACACAAAATTGGTGAAGTGCATGAAGGCGCTGCTACTATGGACTGGATGGTTCAAGAGCAAGAGCGTGGAATCACTATTACATCTGCTTGCACCACAATCTATTGGGGCGAAAACAAAATTAACATCATTGATACTCCTGGACACGTTGACTTCACTATTGAAGTAGAGCGATCACTCCGAGTGCTCGATGGTGCTATTGCCGTCTTTAGTGCTGTTGATGGCGTCCAACCTCAATCTGAAACCGTTTGGAGACAAGCTACTCGCTACAAAGTCCCAAGAATTGCTTTCATCAACAAAATGGACAGAGTTGGCGCTGATTATGAAATGTGTATTGCTACGATGAAAGACAAACTCGGCGCAAACGCAATTGCAGTGCAGATCCCTATTGGTTTTGAAGGTGACTTCACAGGAATGGTTGATATTGTAACCATGAAAGCTTACATCTACACATCAGAAAAAATCGGTGAAGAGTACACAACAACTGAAATTCCAGCAGACCTTTTAGAAAAAGCAAAAGAATTAAGAGCTGCCCTTCTTGAAGAGCTTGCAACTCTTGATGATGGAAATGAAGATTTTATGGCAAAGGTTCTTGAAGCTCCTGAAACATTAACAATTGATGAAATCAATGCTTCTATCAGAAAAAGCGTCTGTAGCAATAAACTTTTCCCTGTAATGTGTGGTACAGCATTTAAAAATAAGGGTATCCAGCCCCTACTTGATAAAGTTGTAGCATGGTTACCTTCTCCTATTGATAGAGGAGCTATTAAAGCTTTTGATGAAGATGGCGAAAACGAATTCACAGTGCAACCTAAAGATGATGAACAACTTGCAATGCTTGCTTTCAAAGTAATGACCGATCCGTACGTGGGCCGTTTAACATTTGTAAGAATCTATTCAGGAAGTCTAAAAAAAGGAACAGCTTTATTTAACTCCACAAAAGGAAAAAAAGAGCGAGTTTCAAGATTACTTGAAATGCACGCAAATAACCGATACGATAGAGATGAATTCCATACAGGAGACATTTTTGCTGTAATTGGATTGAAAAATTCAACAACTGGAGATACCCTCTGCTTAGAAGATTCTCCATTAATCCTTGAAAAAATGAACTTTCCTGAGCCTGTTATCTCAATGGCTATCGAACCAAAAACAAAAACAGACAGAGAAAAATTATCTGTTGCCCTTACATCTCTTTCAGAAGAAGATCCTACATTTAGAGTAACTACAGATGAAGAGACTGGACAGACAATTATTGCAGGAATGGGTGAGCTTCATCTTGACGTTTTAAGAGATCGTATGATTCGTGAATTTAAAGTAGAAGCAAATGTAGGCGCACCAGAAGTTTCTTACAGAGAAGCCATTACATCTAGCACAAAACATGAAAATAAATATGTGAAGCAATCAGGTGGACGTGGGCAATATGCACACGTGGTTATCGAAGTAGAACCAAACGTGACTGGAAAGGGAAATGAAATTGTGAGCAAAGTTGTTGGCGGTTCCATCCCTAAAGAATACATCCCAGCATGTATCAAGGGAATTACTGAAGCACTAAATTCCGGAGTACTTGCAGGATACCCTCTTGTAGATACAAAGGTAAGCATCATCTTTGGTTCCTACCATGAAGTTGACTCAAGTGAAATGGCCTTTAAAATCTGTTCTTCTATGGCACTTCGTGAAGCTGTCAAAAAATGTACACCAATTATCTTAGAACCAATCATGAAAGTTTGTGTCAGATCACCAGAGACATCTCTTGGAGATCTAATTGGTGACTTAAATAGACGCCGCGGTAAAATTCTAAATCAAACTCAGACAGGATCCTCTGCAGAGATTGAATCTGAAGTACCTTTATCACAGATGTTTGGATATTCTACAGATATTAGATCTATCACATCAGGAAGGGGCGAGTTTACCATGGAGCCTAGTCACTTTGAAAAAGTTCCAAAGGCAGTACAAGAAAAAATAGTTAAAACGACATAAGGAGTATCCAAAATATGGCACAGCCTAGAAAACAAAGAATAAGAATTCGCCTTAAAGGCTATGATCATAAGATTGTCGATAGCGCAGCGGTAGAAATTGCTGAGATCGCAAGAAGATCTGGCGCAGTAGTCATCGGACCGATCCCTCTACCAACAAAAATAGAGAAGCAGACAGTTCTTAGATCACCTCACATTGATAAAAAATCTCGTGATCAGTTTGAGATGCGTACGCACAAACGTATGATCGATATCCACAGTCCTACTGCAGATACAGTAGACAGACTTCGCAAGCATTCCCTTGCTAGCGGAGTAGATATTGCAATCACTTCAGCAAGCTAACACATCCCTTTGCTCCGATACAAGTTATCGGAGCAAATTTTTATATTTATATGTTAAAATGGCTCCTTCTCCCCCTTCTTCTTTTTGCAACTCCAAAAGCTCTACATATCACCTTTCATGCAGGATGTGCTGACGAAATCACCGCCCTATGTAAGGAATTCGATATTAAACTCGATACATGGCTCATCCCTTCTCTTCCCAATGACTTCCTAACAGGCAATAAAAACTCCAGACCTTACATCCTATCAGATGAAATTGCAAAAAAAATCTTTAAAGCCCACAAAAAAACATTTAATCAATATGATTTGATCATCACCTCAGATATCGCCCCTTTATCACGAATATTCTTACAAAATCATTTTGAAAAACCATTACTAATATGGGTTTGTAACCGCTTTGATATCAATGCCCATCGATCAGGAAGCAAGGTGTTCCCTGATCAAAATTATTATACAGTATTTAATTCCGCAGCAAATATGCCTAATGTCGAAGTAATCGGGTACACTCCTTATGAGAAATATTATGCTGAAAAATACAGAAATATCCATGTAATTACAGAAACAATCTCTCCTATTGGCTTAAGTAACTCTCATAATGGTCTTTATAAAAGCAGCCCCACCTCAATTTATAAAAAATCCACTGTCTTCATTAGAGATTACTTCAATGAAAAGCGTGTAGGGTTACCAACCATCTTGAATAAATTAAATATAAAAACCTATTGTGGTCCTTACGATGGCGCTTCCGATATAAAAAATTTCAAAGCAATGGTGCATATTCCATTAGTAATGAGCAACTTGTTTCTATGGGAAAATTTATCGGAAGGAGTGGTCCATTTTATTCCATCAAAGAAGTTTTATGCTGAGCAGTACAAAAGAGAATTTATTTTTTTCGATTGGACAAAATCTAACCATGTCGTTAATAACCTTTCAGTAGAAGAAATATTTACTTATTGTGAATGGTATAGAGAAGATCTTGTTCCCCTATTTGTATTTTTCGATTCTTATGAGGAAATTCCACACCTACTAGAAACTACTGATTTTGCAGCCAAGAGGGAGGCAATCCTACTCTGGCACAGTCGTCATAAGGAAGAGACCTTAGAAAAATGGAGAAAAGTTTTCTCCCGATTACTTAATAGAGAACATTATTTATCGTCTTAAAATCAAAATAATCTGAGGCCTCTTTACGATATCTCTTTAGCATTTGGTTGCTAATAGTTATTGTTCGCGGGATCACCTTATCTTGATGGTAATACATGCAAAAGTGATAGTAAATCATATACTCAGAGGCCCCTACAGTAAATCCACGGGTACAAGGTCTATATTTTTTCATATCCACACACTGCAAAAAGCTTTTCCAGAATGGAAGATTATGCTCTTCCTCTGCTTTTGCGATAAGATCCTCAATAATCTCTTTAGAGAAGAGGGCATGATTGACAACAGGATTGACAGCCATATCCACCTCTTTTAAAGCAGGAAATAACCTTCCCATATGGCTATAGTAAGTTGGTAAACCACATTTTTTTGCTTCCATATCTAAGTAGACTCTATTTTCCTCATCTAAAAATCTTGTAGGACGAGTGATCAAAGTATCGGCATCAAATATCAAAACAAAATCTGAAATATCCTCAATGATAAGAGGGGCATAAAATTTAAGGATTTGTTGGAAGTACCAACCACATCGGTTATGTTTACCCACCTTTAGTTCATTCCCTACATCCTCAATACTAAAAGGAAAAAGCGCTTCATCTATCCAAATTGTTTCATCGGAGTACTTCTCTTTGGAAATAAAATAAATATTGCCAATATCAACCACTTTTTCTCGAAGGTTTTTCACCAAGGCATCGATTCTATCTCTATCTTTTTCGTGAATAGGGACAACGACATCAATTTGCAGAGCGAAGATATTAAGGGTAATAAAAAAGAAGAATAATTTCATAATAAGCTCTCCAGGGTTTATTCTCTACGATCATATTGATGTACACTTACGAAATCAAATATAGTAGATTTAGGGTCTAACAATGATGTTGCATCCTCATTCATTGTAATTTTTCTCTCTATATATTTGTCTTTGTGATATTTCATGCAGAAATGATAGTAAATAGTATATTCTGAAGCACCAAGATATAAATATAATGGTTTACTATGGTCTGTAATCACTACATTTGAAAAAGCCTTCCAAAATGGACGTTGGAAATGTTCTTCTACCGTAGTAAACAGATCTTGTATAACCTCTTTATTAAAGACCATATGGTGTACGACAGGATTTACATAACGATCAAATTTTCCAATCATAGGGAGAAAATTCCTTAAGTGCACACTATAGAAAAAATGAGGTTTTCCATAATCTCTTATATCCATATACAAGGATCCATCCTCATCAATAAACTTCATTGGGTGGTTAACAAGAGTATCGGCATCAAAGATCAAGATATTATCTAACAGATCCTCAATTACATAGTGGGCATAAAACTTTAATAGCTGCTGATAATACCAGCCCCTTCTCACGTTTTTCCCAATTCCCCCTTTTCCGCCAAGCTCATTGGCAACATCTTGAATGGTAAAAGGAAATTGCTTCTCATCGACCCATTCTGCATTTTCGGAAAGCTGCTCTTTAGATATTACAATGACCCTGCGAACATCTTGAATGTTCTCTTTGATTGCTGCAATGACTAGCTCTAGCGTAGGGGCATCTTTTTTATGGACAGGGATCACCACATCAATTTGTTCACTAAAGAGGAAAAAGCAAAAGAGAAAAAATGGAAAACACTTCATGATACACCTTTTTGTAAAAAAAAAATGTATCATACAAATGCTTAAACACAAAGAAAATTATTCATCTGCATCAATTGCCTGCGGGCGATCTTCCACTACAGCTGACTTTCCAACTACTACTCCATCTCTTAGAATGAAATAGTAGGTTGTTGACTTCATTACATATCCGTTTAATGATAAACGTTCAAAATAAGTAAAGATTTCCGTTCCATCAGTATTGACTTCAATAGAAATAGGTTCGCCAAACTTTTGGATTAACCCCTCCCTTGTCTCGCCGTTATTTACTTCAAGGTAGCTATCCATTGTCACAACACGGCCAGATCTTGTTGCACAGGAAACAAACATACACATTACTACAAGTAAAAAAAGCTTAGGAACGGATGTTTTCATACGTAACCAATCTACATTGAATTTTTGTTCTCATCTCTTCCTTAGCGGCGTATTCTCCAAAAAAGATAAAATCATTACCCCCTTTACTTTCGATAGACTCATGGGCATGAAACATATCATCCGGGCTAGAGACTTCCCACCCGATAAACCCATTTTTTATAAAGCCAGAGCCCTCTACATGCCCCCAACTCTCCCCTGCTATCAAAATATGGAACTTATCACGCCCATGCATGGTTAGGGTGTAATAACTTTCAATACTTTCATCTTCGTGATTCATTTTAATAGAGGTAGAAAATTCAATGATAGGACTTCTCTCATCGATATTTTTCATCACTATTTTCATGATCATTGGAAAGTTCTCTTCCTCTTCTTCAATAGAGATTTTTCCTTCGCCGATAAAACCCTCTTTTCTAAAAAACTCTAGATTTCTCAAAATGTGAACCTTCTTGCATAAATGCTCTGTAGGAGTCCAAGAGCTGTGAATGTTGCCACCACAGAAGAGCCTCCATATGTTACTAAAATCAAAGGTACTCCAGTAATTGGTAAAAAGCCGCACATCATGCCAATATTGACAATCACATGCATTGCAATATAAATGGCAATGCCAGATGCTAGCAATCGACCAAAGTAGTCCCTTGCAACTCCTGTTACCTGAAAACTAAAATAAATTAAACTAAAAAATAATGCTAACAGGAAAAGACCTCCTACAAGGCCGTACTCTTCAGTAAAGGCGGGAAAAACCGAATCGGTATACCCATAAGGGAGAAATTTATTTCCCGTATATTCACTTTTTAAAAATCCGCTGCCAAAAAAATACCCGAGCCCAATTGCCGTCTGCCCAGCCTTTTGGTGGAAGGTATCGGGATTGAGCCTTTCATACTGATACTCTTTCATCGCTTTTGTAAATACAGGGCGCATTTCATCATGAGAAACTAGCCCCATAAAAATAGAGAGGACAAGTGACAAAATCACCATCCCTAAGATACACAAAACTCGTAAAATTCGGCCATCAATTCCTCCGATATAAAACATTGCTAGAGCGATAGGACAAAGGACAAGGGCTGTTCCTAAATCAGGCTGCTTTAAAATCAATGCAAAGGGAATAAAGACAATCAAAGAACCTAGTAAAAAGACAGAGAACTTCTTCACATGGTCCATATTACGCTCTAAATACCAGCTGAGAGTAATTACAACCACAAGCTTAGCAATCTCTGAGGGCTGCAAATCAAATGGCAAAAATGGCAATCTATACCACCTACGAACATTGTGAATGGGGGCGACAAAATATAACCCCAACAATAAAATTACTGTTCCAATATAAAAAAACCAGGTGTATTCACGCAATTTTCGATAATCAAAACAGGCCAGGAAAAAAAAAATGAACAACCCCAGAGCAAAAGCCCGAATCTGATTTTTTGCTAAACTTGTAAATACCATCACCTCTGACTGCTCAGGCTGGGTTGTTGCTAAAATCACCAAAATACTAGCACACATCAATAAAAAGACGACAAATAACAAGCGAGGGTCGATTCGACGTAAATATTTAGGTTCCCACATATGTTTTCATGATATACCATATTTACGATATGAAAAGAATACATTTTGAACAAATCCCTTCCACACACCTGTTTGCAAAAGAGCAAATGGAGAGACTTAGAGATTATGATTTAACAGTTATTACAGCAGACTTTCAAACCGCCGGAATTGGCAGAAGACGCACTCCTTGGATAGCCCCTTCGGGAAGCTCTTTACTTGCTACCCTTGTATACAAAGCTCCCTCTCAAGAACATATTCCATTTATCTCAATAAACGCGTCAAAAGCTCTTATGCAATGCTTAAACCTACCCATTACCATCAAATACCCCAATGATTTAATGGTAAATGGGAAAAAATTAGCTGGTATTATTTCAGAAACTTCTGATGGGATGGCCCTTACCTCTATTGGACTTAATATAAATCAAACAGAAGAAGAAATGAAACACATTGATCAACCCGCCACATCCCTTTTTATCGAAACAGGCCAAAACTTTTGTAATGAAGATATTTTAGCAAAATTTTGCACGCTATTTTTCCCTTAGCCGCAAAACCATGCTTTCCCTCTCCTAGATTACTGTTTATGGATGATTACACATTGCCTTGTGTCCTCATCATAAACCACTTCAAAATAATTATGCACTCCTCCTGAATGATTAGAAACATCCATAATTGTACCATCGCTATAACGCACTACCTGAGTAACAAAGGTGTCCTCTTTCAGAGAACTCGTACAGGAAATCTTCACACGACCACAAGAAACCGCCCCAAATCCAAATCGAGACTCTACTCTTGCAGGTATAGAAAAAGTTGTATTTTCAAATCGGTAGTAGCCAACTTGAAATTGCACATCAAGATCCGTAGAAGCAATTACTTTAGCGTAAAACCTGATATTATTTACATGATTGCCTAGAAAATCCTCTACAGAGTCGACTGGTAATACAGTGCCGATTGGGACAGTGGCTTTTTTCATAGGATTTAGTTTCGATAGATTTATTTTGACCTTGCTCTTACAACCATCGGCATATACCAAAACTTCTTCGAATAGATTAGGCGCAAACGCATCTTTTTTAACAGTACGAATACCTATATCTCTCATTGCACTTAAGTTTAAATTCTCTCCAGGAGTGTCTTTAATAGATAATTCGCGGTCTTTTAATGGCTTTCCATTTATATCGTAAAAATAAAAATTAATTGGAAGAGGAACATTTGATGGATTATTGGCTAAAAGGGCTCTTACCAAATAATCCTTAGGTGAGCAGTCTCTTTCCAAAGGAATCTCTATATGGCCAATAACCAATCCACTCTGTGCATTTTCTACATGAACTGTAAATGGAGCAACACAAGGCGTTGTATATATACCGAGCATTTGAACTAACAATGCCTTTCCCTTCGGTGCCCACACGCTCAACCTCTTTCCAATCACCCTTGTTACCTGATCTCTCAATTGCGCCCCTGTTTGTGGAGTCTGTACTTGTGGAGTCTGTACTTGTGGAGTCTGAATCAACTGAGGCTCAGAATAGCTCACTTTATTTTTAAAGTAATTAATAGTAGCTATGATTCCATCGGCTAATGGAAGAACAACAGTTAAACAATATCCTATATAGGCAAAAATCTTTGCAACCACATCCCAAGGCTTCGCTTTTTCACATGCAACCTTCATAGATTCAAACACTAGTTGAGTATTTACTGGTCGCACTGTATATATATCATTCATTTTATCCATCATTTTATCCATATTATTAAAAAACTATTAATTTTATGAAATAATTATACCATTTAAAAGGAATTAACAGCAAAACAATTATCAATTAATAAAGGTATTTTTTTGAACCCTCCCCTTTTAAGGCCTCTGCATCCTAAAATTATTGAAATTTAGCATAACTAATAGACCAAAAAAAGCCTTTTTATTCTAAGGATGAAAAAACAGGGTATGAGGATGTTAGAACAGAAAACAGTGATTTCATAAACTATTGATAACCAATTAGATAAAATATTTGTAAATACTAACACTTCTATTATTAATTTTCTAATTGGACTGGCCCTTTCAAGGTTGAAGTGCAAAAAATAAGCATAGAGAATTTTAGAAATTCATGTTGTGTTCCTCAATTATACCATACCTCTAGATAGACTATCAAATACTTCTAACGGAGTTTTAAAGCCTAGGACTTTTCTTGGCCTATTGTTAA
>CAMDFS010000028.1 GCA_945897715.1 Chlamydia trachomatis | reverse complement strand
TAACAATAGGCCAAGAAAAGTCCTAGGCTTTAAAACTCCGTTAGAAGTATTTGATAGTCTATCTAGAGGTATGGTATAATTGAGGAACACAACATGAATTTCTAAAATTCTCTATGCTTATTTTTTGCACTTCAACCTTGAAAGGGCCTTATTTTTAAAATTGAATTAAGCTGCTGATTTCTTTGGAATGCTTCCATCAAGCAGTTTGTAGAAAACAAGCCAGAAAACCACTAAACATCCGATGATAGCAGTGTTGGGCAAATTATAGTAAGAACTGATGGTTTGTTGAAAACTTAAGTCTTTTTGGTTTAGCAAGGGAAGTATTTGATCAGAGAGCTCGTTAAATAAAATGGATCCAAAAAGCATACCGGCAAGTCCAAAAAGAACATCTTTGGAGCCTTCAGCAAGAGCTGCAATACCTGTGCCAGGGCAAAAACCAGAAAGGCTCATGCCTATGCCGAAAATGGAGCCTCCAATTGCACTTAAAAGTAGTGGTGTAGTAGAGAGGATGAGTTTTGGAATAATGCCGATAAAATGGAGGGTAAAGATTCCTATGCTTCCAAAAACTATTGCCGTAAACATTACTTTCATCACCGTAAAATCTTTAAGGAGGAACTGGCCAATGATCACATCAAAACGGGAGACTCCTCCCTTGCGCAGTAAAAAGCCAAAAATACATCCGCTTAGAATAGAAAAAAAAGTAATGGAGGGGGTAGAAAGGAAAAGTTGGAGGTTCATGTGGTTCTCCTGCTTTTTGAATAGATATACATAGAGGTGGGGATACCAACAGCAAAAAGTGAAAGCATAAAAACCCAGCTAGTTAGAGAAAGTTGAGCACCACCGCTAATTGCGTGGCCAGATGTGCAACCGTTAGCAACGCGGGCGCCAAATAAAAGAAAGATTCCCCCAATAAATGCGAAAAACTTTCGCTTGCGTGGAGATACGCCAAATTGACGAACCCATACTGTATTATGGGAAAGTTTCGATTTAGGTGCAAGTTTTGATGCAATAAAAGAACCAAGAAAAATTCCGATAATAAATAGAATTTTCCAGTCAAGGATCACTTTGTCTGATAGAAGCGCTCGAAAGTATGGTGTTTTTTCCAAGTGCTTTGCTGCAAATATATTTTCTATGAGAGCTCCAGCTCTTGCAACTGCTGTAGAAACACCAATAGTATATCCAGCTGTTAATAAGAGGGTGAGTAAAAGCCCAATCAAAATCCCCACTAAATAAGGAGACCAACGATCTTGTTTAAAGAATTCTTTCATTATTCTGCCTTTGAAAAATGACCATCATTTTAGAGTAACAGGAAATTTTATTGCAAACAATGTATTTTGAAAAGTCAAGATTGAAGCATAAAGCACGATTTGTTACACTTACAAAAATATTTTGGAGGGAGCTGTGAAGTGTCCATATTGTGGCTTTGAAGAGACAAAAGTGACTGATTCTAGAAATCAGAGCGATTCTAACTCCGTTAGACGCAGACGAGAGTGTTTACAGTGTGAAAAACGGTTTACTACTTTTGAGTCAGTAGATCTGACTATCCAAGTAAAAAAACGTGACGGAAGCTTCCAAGAGTTTAATTTAGAAAAGCTTATAAATGGGCTTGATAGTGCATGTCGCCATACTCGTATTAGTCACGATCAGGTATTAGCCATAGCATCAGATGTTGCCATGGAGATCATGACAAGTGGAGTCAGAGAAATTGATACATTAAAAATAGGGGAAATTGTAATGACTAGGCTTTCAAATTTAGATGCAATTGCCTATGTTCGATTTGCCTGCGTCTATCGACGTTTTAAAGATAAAAATGAGTTAATGAATGCTTTAGTGGATGTAATTAAATGAAAAAGGCATTCTTAGTGCTCCTGGCAATAGGATGTTTTATCCTTGACTTTTGGCTAAAGCGTTTTGTAATTGATCATAGGACAGAGCTAATCACTGGAGCACTCTCTTACCATATAAATATCCTTTCTTTTGCAAGTTTTGACCTTGCCTATGTTGAAAACACTGGGATGGCCTGGGGGATGTTTTCCTCCTTTCAAGGGATTATTTTAATCCTTCGAATTCTGGTGATCCTTGCAATTGCAATTGGGCTTTGTCGGAGTAAAAAGATGCAGCAGTTGCTGTTCCCTTTTTTGTTGATCCTATTTGGCGCCTTTGCCAATGTCTTGGATACGTTTATGTATGGACATGTGGTCGATATGCTCCATTTTCTTTTTTGGGGTAGATCTTATGGAATTTTTAATGTGGCAGATGCGATGATATTTTTTGGGGCATTATTTATCGTATTTAGTAAAGAAGGTACCCATGCCATTAAAAGGTAAGTTTGAGACATCACAATTGGTTTCCTATCATTTATTATTAGCAAAATCAGAGCTAGAGGGATTATTTTCTGAGGGGTTCTTTGTTTTCTTAGGGAAAATTGTAAATGATCCCATCATTTCAAAAGAAGAGTTTCTTACAATGGCAACCTCTGAGAGAATGAATATGATTGGGTTTGCGTTAACTTTAGATCATTTTGCGTTTATGGAAATTCCTGGAAAAGGAATGATTGCTAAGGCTGTTTTACCTGTAATAGAGATTTCTTCATTTGCGTTATTGATTACCTCTCAAGGGAAAATTTTAGAGCAGGCGGGGAAGGATTGTCTCTATTTTGGGGTCTCAATTTCTTATCCGATGTTATTTTCTGTTAGTGAAGAGGTGGAAAAGACGAGAAAGCAATTTGGAGAGGCAGAATTATTCCATGCAATGAGGGGATGGATTCGAAAAGAGACAAAGTCTGCCGAATTTATCTATGAAGGAAAAGTATTAAAAAGTTCCTGTCGGATAGGAAAGGGAGCAATGGATGAGGCTGAAAAAAGGATTGCAAAGATGAAGGGGTTGAAATTAGCAGTATGTTAGAGATGCAGAAGGTTTTTATTGAAAAAAAGATTACTTTAGCTCTTGCCGAGAGTTGTACAGGTGGGTTGATTGCATCAATTCTTACTAAAATCCCTGGTGCATCAAACTATTTTTTGGGGGGAATTGTTTCTTACACCGATCAGGTGAAAATGGATCTATTAAAGGTAAGTAAAGAGTTGATTGAAGAAAAAACCTCTGTAGATCTTGAAGTTGTTAAGCAAATGTGTCGGGGGGTATTAAAACTTTTTGGAAGTGATTACGCAATAGCAGTGACAGGGTATGTAGGACCTCTTGGAAAGTCTGTGGGAACAGTTTTTGGTGCAATTGGATCAAAAAATGGAATCTTTGCCGGAGTTATTCCAAATTTAAAAGGGTTAGAAAGGGAAGAAATGCAAATACAATGTGCTAATTATTTGATCCTTCAGTTACTCTCTTTGATAAAATGTGAGGAGGTTCCATTTGCTGACAAGTAGATCAAACCCAAAAATAAAATATTTAGAATCATTACGTGAGAGTAAAGAGAGAAAATCTTCAAATTTATTTCTTGTAGAAGGGGAGAGGGAAATTTTACGAGCAGGGAAGATTTTGACCCTTTTTTATCATGAAACAAATCCCTTTATTGAAACCCTTGGGAAAACCGGCTCTGAGTTGATACAGGTTTCAAAAGAGCTCCTTGGGCGAATTTCCCTTCGTGGGGAGATCATTGCAATTGGGAAACAGGAGAAAAAATTCCTATCTTCACTGCAGGGTAAATTTTTTGTAGCCCTTGTGGGGCTTGAAAAACCCGGAAATGTGGGGGCAATTCTTCGTACTTGTGATGGATGTGGGGTCGATGGAGTTTTGCTTATTGATTCTCTTTCTGATCATTACCATCCAAATGCGATTCGAGCAAGTCTGGGGGCAAGTTTTTCTTTAGATATTGTTACATGCTCTTCAAAAGAGGCTTTTGATTTTATTAAAGAAAGAAAACTTCAGTTAATAGTGACCTCCCCGGATGCGGAAAAAAGTTATGAAAAAATACATTTATCAGGTCCAGTTGTAATTGCCCTCGGTCAGGAAGATAAGGGTCTTCCAGTCTCATGGATGAAGGGGACAAAGGTCTCTATCCCCATGAAGGGGATTTGTGATTCATTAAATGTATCGGTAGCGGCAGGGATTATTTTATACGAAGTATTGAGGCAAAATGCATCTTAAAGAGCGCATCCTTTTTGAGGATAACCATCTCATAATAGTGAATAAGCCCGCTGGGATATCTGTTCTTCCTAATGAGGGAATGGAGGATATGCTAACTTTAATGAAAGCCTTTATTAAAGAAAGGGATAAAAAGCCTGGGGATGTTTTTTTACATCCTGTGCATAGGATTGATCGATGGGTGAGTGGAATTGTAGTGTTTGCAAAGACAAGTAAAGCCCTTTCAAGGTTAAATGAGCAGATTAGAGAAAATTTATGGAAAAAAGTTTATATAGCAGAGCTTATCAGGAAATTACCTCAAACAAAAGGGGAGCTTATTCACCACCTGTGTAAGCGAGAATATATTGCTGAGGTTTATTCTCAGCCAAGACCTTATTCTAAGGAAGCGATATTATCCTTTTCTCATATTAGAGATAATTTTTACGAAGTTCAGCTTAAAACAGGAAGGTATCATCAAATTCGAGCACAAATGAGTTTTATGAAGTGCCCTATTGTGGGAGATCAAAAGTATGGCGCTCCTAAAACAGACTCTAAAGAAATTCATCTACACCATACAAAGCTTTCCCTTATCCATCCTGTCACGGGGAAAGCTTTAACGCTAGACATTTTACCTGCATTTATGTAGGATATATCCGTTATTAATTAAGGAATAGAAAAAATGAAGAAAGTCTTGTGTGTTTGTATTTTAGCGTTTACAAGTTGTTTTGCAATTCCCTTAAAAGTAACCAAAGTGATCCCCAGCTTAAACCTCTATATTCTTGATAATGCCTATGTGGTCAAGACTTCATGTATCATTAAAGATGTTAAAGTCGGAAGTATAATAGACATTGATGCAGATGCTTGGTTAAATGAAATGGATTGGGTTCAAGAAGTACTTGTTGATAAGACACAACGCTATTGGGAGTTTGGATGTTCCTACGTACGTTTTTACGAGACTATCGAAAAATGTGTTTTTTCTCCTATTGGTCTGATCGGGCATAAACCAATGAATAAACAAGCTTTTGCTTCAGCTATATTGGCCTATGGAAATGAGGATGTATTAGAGTCCTACTTTCAAACGTATAAATCCAATGAATGGAATATAGGTTTAAGTAAGACAGTATTTTCAAAGAGGTTTTTTGACGCAGAAGGAATTAAAGCTCATTTGGATTGGATGCTTGAACCGTTGGACAAATTGCCGAAAAAATTTAAGCATAAAATTCATCTAATTTATAGCATAACAGAACCAAATAAGATTGTAGGAGTCTATCACGCCTCTATTATGAGGAAAGTCTGTTTAGATGATGAAGTTTTTGGATTAGCACTTTTTCATAAATCAACTACAGAATAAATTGGAAGGGAAGAAATGAAAAAATTATTTTTTGTTCTGGTTGTATTTTTAGGAAGCTGTTTTGGAGAGCGTTTAGAAATTACCAAGATTATTCCGGATCTTAATTTATATGTCTTGAATCATACCTATTTAGTGAAATGCTTGAATATGAATAAGAAAGTTAAAGTAGGACATGTCATACACATTGACCCTAAGCACTTGTCTCAAAATAGACAATGGCAACAAGAGATTGAGATACATAATTCTTTTCGTATGTTTTGGAATGATGATATTTGGCCTACTTATTATAGTTCTACTCGAACTTTTTTACTTACCCCTATTGGAAGGATAAGTGAAACATCTTTGAATGCAGAGACATTTGGAGATCTTATTATTCAACAAAATGAACTGCAAGATATAGATTTCTACCTTCAAATCAAGAGTTCAAAAGATATGTCTGGGGTACATAAGGCAATTTCCAAAGTAGATTTCTCCGATGCTGAGGTGGATATGTCTGCCCAGTGGTTTGTGAATAAATTGTATTTCTTGTCAGACAAATTGGATCATAAAATCTCGCTAATCTATTCATTCACAGAACCTGATGTTTTAGTGGGTGTGTATCACAAGTCTACTCGGAAAGTTTTTTCTACAGAGGATGAGATTGAAGGGTTGTTAATTTTCAAAAAATAGACCTTTAACAACTTTTGTGCTATACATTTTACCTACATTTATGTAAAATTTATCTTTTTTAAAAGGAGACCCCATGAAAAAACTGTTCTTATTAAGTTTGTGCCTTGTTGGTCATTGCTTTGCTGTGAATTTAAAAGTGACAAAGATCGTAAAAGATCATAATTTATATATTTTAGAGAATAAATATGTCATTCAAACCTCAGGATGTTTGGAAGCGATACAAGTGGGCTCTGTGTTAGACATAGACACAAACTTGTTTTATGGATCAAATGAATGGATTCAGAATCATTATGTTACAGAATCAAGATATGTGGATACAGTATATACAGATCATTATGATATTTATGGCTATTACACCTATACATCTTCACGCGCTAACTATGCTTATGATACCTATACCTATCAGTATACATTTTATCCAATAGGATTAGTTAATAAAAAACCGATGAATTTGCCTAATTTTACATCTTTTGTATTAAGCAGATCATTTGCCCAACCGTTATTTTCATACACAACAGTTTTTATAGGGCATGAATGGTTAGGGGATAAGGTAGACATGAAGACTTCGTATTTTCCTAAATCTGCTATTATAGGACAAGAGGAAACACTTCAGTGGCTTCTTGATGAACTACAGATATATGAAGAGGGATATACACATAATATTTATCCAATTTTTGACAGAAATTACCCAGATTTGTTAGCGGGAGTACTTCATCTTTCTAGTAAAAGAAAAGTGTTTTTATTTGACCATACAAATGGATTAGCTATTTTTAAAAGACAGTAGAGAGCAAAGATGCATATATGCCTCATAAGCATTAAGTGCTGCACCTCTTAATAATTGATCACCTACGATCCAAAAGTCGTAGGTGTTTTTTATCCCTAAATCTTTTCGTACTGAGACAAATATTTGATGTTGTCCTTCTGCAAGTAATGGGTGAGGTGAAGGGTTTAAGGAAATGTATGGATTTTGCTTTAGGATCTCATCTACGTTGTGGATGTTTTGTTCAAAACTTGTCAATACATGGATCGAATGGGCTCTTTTTACAGGGACTCGAACACATCTTACTGAAATAGTTAGCTCTGGTGCATTGAGAATTTTTCTTGTCTCGAAAATGATTTTTTCTTCCTCACCACAAAGGCCATTTTTTCCTTGTGTTGATTCGTGATTAAAGAGGTTATCCTTGAGTGGGTAAGGGAAAGGAGGCATTACCTCATCATGGGAAATTGCAATAAGACCAGCTTTTCCTGCCCCACTTGCTGCCTGGTAGGTGGATAGGATCAGCTGCTTTATAGGACAAATTGTATGTAGTGAAGAGAGTGTTGTTAAGAGGATGGAGACGATGCAATTAGGTAGTGAAATGATTTTTAAGGAATTGTTTATAAGATGTGAGTTTACTGGGGGAAGAATGAGCGGAAGTAATGGATTTGTTCTAAAAGCCGAAGACATATCAATTACAATTACCCCGGCATCGATCGCTTTTTGGGCAATAGGCACTGTTTCTTCCGCACTAATTGCCATGAAGAGTACATCAATATCACTAAAATCAAGAGGGGCATCACGAAGGAATAGTTTTGGGGGAACTGCAAGGAGTTTCAAAAGCTCTATCCCGCATAATCCTTGATGGCCAATCAATCCTGTCTTTAACATAAAATGACTATAGCTCTAGAATTTTAAAAAGTAAATAGGTATTATACTTTCCCTATGCATAAAATTGAAAAATGGATTGAAGAGAAACAAAAAACTAAGGGATTGAGCTTTTTTAAAGGGTGTTTGTATTTCTTGAGTCTTTTTTTTAAATCAGGGGTTTTTATTCGTCATGCTTTCTATGGAAGGAAGCTTTTTGAAACAGTTGAGGTAGACCTGCCAATAATTTCTGTAGGAAATATTGTCTGTGGAGGGACGGGAAAGACTGAATTTGTAGGGAAATTGATCACAGATTTAAAGCGGAATGGTGTAGCTGTCTTAACGCGCGGCTACCGATCAAAAAGAGGGGGGGCATCTGCCCTTGTTAAAGATATTGATGATGGGGATGAACCGTTTATGCTTGCAAATCGACTAAAAAACTCATTTGTAATTCGTGGGTTAAGGCGTGAAGAGTCTGCTAAACTTGCAGAAACTCTTGGAGCTTGTGGGTGTATATTAGATGATGGAATGCAATATCTACGTCTAAAAAAAGATATTTCGATTGCGATGATTTCTGCAAGTGACCCCATAAGTCAAGGGTTTGTCCCTTTTGGAATGAGACGAGAGCTGCTTTCGCAATTAAGGAAAGTGGATTATATCGGCATTCATGGAGCTAAGAATCAAGAACTTTATGAGTTGGTAAAAAAGGATCTTTTATGTTATGGTTCTGCAAAATTTTTTGGAACCACCTACTGCCTTAAAGAAAATAAGAGACTTGCTGGCAAAAAAGTAGGTGTTTTTTGTGGCATTGGCAATCCACAGTTTTTTATCGAAGGGCTGAGAGCTTTAAATCTTGATATTGTTAAGAGTAAAATCCTAGCTGATCATGAAAAATGTACTGGGCTCTTAGAGTTTGTTCAACTTTCTCAAAGCTTGGGTGCTGAGATTGTTGTTTGTACCGCAAAAGATTTTGTGAAATTAAGTATAGAGGAAAAAAAATTAGTCATACCTATACAGATTTCTATGGAAATAGAGTATGATGTCGATGTCTATCGCTCTTTATTAGAACAAGTTAATGATAGCATCGAGAACTACAAACAGAGAACAAAGGAAAAGTTATGAAGGGATGGGTAAAAATACTAATTGGTCTTGGAGCAGGGGTAATATTTGGTCTTATCGCAAAAGAACAATTTCTAATACTAACGATATTTGGAAAGGTTTTTATCGACTTATTGAAAATGTTGGTAGGAATATTGATTTTTTCATCCATTGTTACTGGAATATGTCATATTAATGACCCAAGAAAGCTTAGTCGAATTGGGTTGCGCGCAGTAGCTTTTTTTCTGTTTACAACAGTGATTGCCATTTCAATGGGGGTAACTATTACACAGATATTAAAACCAGGTTTGGGGTTACATTTAACGACAAATAGCATTGTTGAAAGCAAGACACAATCCTTTGGTTTTTTGAGTTTTATAACATCGGTTATCCCAGCAAATCCATTTGCAGCCTTTGTGGAAGGAAATATCCTTCAGGTGATTGTTTTTGCCATTTTATTTGCATTGGGGGTGATTGTGACGGGGGAAAAAGCAAAGCCAATTATTCTATTTTTTGAATCCCTTACTCATGTGTTAAATACTCTTACTCAAATGATTATGAAACTAGCACCTTACGGAGTATTTGCGCTAATTGCCTCAGCTGTAGGCTCTATGGGAGCAAAATTGATACTCCCCCTTCTGCAATTCTTAACGTGCTGCTACTTAGGGTGTTTGTTACAATTATTGGGAGTGTACTCCCTGATCTTAAAATATGTGATCAAAACGCCAATCATGCCATTTTTTAAAGGGCTCAAAGATCCCATTATCTTAGCATTTACTACCTGCAGCAGCGCTGCAACGCTCCCTTTGACGATGGAGTGTACAACAGAAAAACTTGGGGTTGCTAAAGACATCTCAAGTTTTGTTCTATCTTTAGGGTGTACGCTAAATATGAATGGAGCAGCAATTGGGCAGGCGGTATCGGCGCTGTTTATTGCACAAGCATATGGAATAGAGCTCACCTGGTTGAAAATAGGAGTGTTATTCTTTGCCTCAATTTTTGCAGCAATTGGTGCTGCTGGAATTCCAGGGACAGGAATTATCATGTTGTCTGTGGTGCTATCGTCAGTTGGTCTTCCTCTTGAAGGAATTGCGCTAGTTGCTGGTGTCGATAGGATACGTGAAATGCTCTCAACTGTTCTAAATATTGTGGGAGATGCCTTGGCAGCTGTCTATGTTGCGAAAAAAGAGGGTCAGCTTAATGAAGAAACGTACTCTAAGGCTGTCTGGGTGTAAGCACCATGGATTTGATGGTAGAAATGATGGATCGGGGAGAGTAATTTAGATCCTTTT
The DNA here is from genome assembly GCA_945897715.1 of Chlamydia trachomatis. Taxonomy (GTDB): domain Bacteria; phylum Chlamydiota; class Chlamydiia; order Chlamydiales; family 2-12-FULL-49-11; genus JAJACQ01. The sequence goes on along the minus strand of CAMDFS010000028.1, from coordinate 4,955 downwards.
GTGCCGCTTTTATCGAAATGTGTTTTGGGGCATGGCCGAGGAAATGGAGAGAATGGGAATTGAGTTGTTGTGATTTTGGTAGAATGGGTAGGAGAAACTTTACAAGCCACACTGGAAAAGCGATAGAAAAAATTTTTCGGTCTAAAGCTTTCTCAATAGTTTTTACGATGTTTTTAAGTGTGACAAAATTCCCAGCAATAAGATAAGCCCTGTTCTTTCCAGTTTTTACAGCGGCGATGGCGGCGTTTGCCACATCACGAGCATCTACCCAGTTAAATCCACCTTTTAAAAGAAAGACAATTTTTTTCCTTGAAGCCTCATTAATCACTGTATTCATAAAACCTGATGTGGGATGGGGGCCAATTACCCCTGTTGGCACAAGAATTGTTGCATCAAACCCCTCCTTTATTAAGGAAAGAATATGTTGATGGGCCTCTAATTTTGAAAATGTATATTTATCAGGGCAAGGCTTTGTCTTTTCTGTGACAAATGGATTTTCTTCTGATAGAATTGCTTCAGGGTCCTTGTAATCATAAACATGAATTGAAGAAAAATAGATAAATTTTGAAACTCCTGCTGCCCTTGCTGCCGATGCTACCGCCTTTGTCCCTTCTACATTGATTTTATGGAGTTTATGGGCATCATTATCATCTAATGAAATGACTGCTGCAAGATGAAAAACAACACTTACCCCCTCTAGATAAGGGACAATTGAGCTTGAGTCAGTTATGTCTGCTACTACAAGGTTTACATTTAAACCGTCAAATATGGCTGTATGACCATGTAAAAGGCATGTGACTTCATACCCTTTCTCAAGGAGTGCTTGGATTAAATGAATCCCTATAAGTCCTGAACCGCCTGTTACAAATGCTTTCATTATTAAAGCGTATCATAATTAAGTATTAATTAGATAGGTTTAAATAAAGCTGCTTTTCTACCGCTGATAAAAAGTCATCAGTGTTAAGATGAAAGGCATCTCCACAAAGTAATGCCAAATCTTTAGTCATCTTTCCACTTTCTACTGTATCAATACATGCACTAGCAAGGGTTTTGGCAAATTTTATCAAGGGCTCATTGTTATCAAATTTTCCTCTGTATTCAAGACCTTTGACCCAAGCAAATATCAAGGCGATGGGATTTGTGGAGGTCTTTTCTCCTTTTTGATGTTGTCTAAAATGACGTGTAACAGTCCCGTGTGCTGCCTCTGCTTCAACAGTTTTTCCATCTGGTGTGATGAGCACTGAAGTCATCATCCCTAGTGACCCAAATCCTTGAGCAAGAGAGTCGGACTGGACATCCCCATCATAATTTTTACAAGCCCAAACAAATCCGCCCTTGTTTTTCATTGAGTAGGCGACCATGTCATCGATGAGTCTGTGTTCGTAATAGATGCCTGCTTTTTCAAATTGTGTTTTGAATTCATTGATATAGACATTATGGAAGATGTCTTTAAAACGTCCATCATATACTTTTAAGATGGTGTTTTTTGTGGATAAAAAAAGTGGATATTTTCTTGCTAGTGCATAGTGCATAGATGCATGAGCAAAATGGTAGATAGAATCATCTAAATTGAACATGCTCATTGCAATTCCTGGAGAATTAAATGTAAACACTTCTTTTTCAACAGTTTTGCCGCTCTCTCCAGTAAATACTAGACGTAGATTTCCTTTTTCAGGGATAGACATCTCTGTTGCTCGATATTGATCCCCAAAGGCATGCCTTCCGATTACGATAGGCTCTTGCCAACTTGTAACAAGGCGTGGAATATTTTTACAAAGGATTGGTTCTCTAAATACTGTGCCGTCAAGGATATTTCGAATGGTCCCATTTGGAGATTTGTACATTTCTTTTAGCCCAAATTCTTTCACTCGCGCTTCATCAGGGGTGATTGTCGCACATTTGATCCCCACACCATAGTGCTTAATTGCATGGGCCGCATCAACTGTTACTTGATCGTTGGTATCGTTACGATTTTTCATACTTAAGTTGAAGATTTTTAGATCGATATCAAGATGGGGAAGAATCAGCTTTTCTTTGATTTTATTCCAAATTACCTCTGCCATTTCATCGCCAGTAATTTCAACTACAGCTCTTAAGACTTTTATCTTGCCCAAAGTGGTCTCCTTATATATACTTGAAGCTATATGTTAAGAGAAATTTTTACAAGAGAGAGACAGTTTTTAAACTACTTTTTCGATCAGTTAAATATGAATGAGGCCGAGCATGTTCTTGCTCTGATCCTTAAGTGTAAGGGGATGATTATTTTTTCTGGTGTTGGAAAAAGTGGTATTATCGCCGAGAAACTTTCTAAAACGATGATTTCTACAGGGTCACGTTCGATGTATCTTTCTGCACAAGAGGCACTTCACGGAGATATCGGTATTGCTTCGAAAGAGGATTTGATCATTTTGCTAAGTAAAAGTGGAAAGGGTTCAGAAATTCTAAATCTTGCCAAAACCTGTAAAAAAAGAGGTTTTAATACCATAGCCTGGATTTCAGATAGAGACTCTGATTTGGAAAATTTGGTGGATTATACGATGCATTTACCTTTAGAAGGGGAAATTTGCCCATTTGGTCTTGCTCCAACAACCTCTACCGCTTTGCAACTGATTTTTGGGGATTGTCTGGCCGTTGCATTGATGCAGGCAAGTAAATTTAGCCTTGATCAATATGCGCTCAATCATCCCGCCGGTTCAATTGGAAAATTAATAGCGGAAAGTGTCTCAGATGTAATGGTTTTTGGGGAAGATTTGCCAATTTGTAGGGAAGATGTTTTGGTAAAAGATGTCTTATATATTTTGTCTTCAAAAAAATTAGGGGCAGTCTTTATTAATGATGAGGAAGAAAATCTTGTAGGAGTTTTTACCGATGGAGATTTGCGTAGGTTGATAGAGAGTTGCGGGTCAAGTGCTTTAGATGAGAAAATTCAAAAAGTGATGATCAAAGACTTTACCTGGATAGGGAAAAATGAGCTTACTTCAAAAGCATTAGAGGTGATGAAAACGGGTAAAAAGATTTTAGTTCTGCCTGTTTTAGAAAAAGGTAAAGCAGTAGGATGTATTCATATGCATCATATTATTTCATCAAACTCGCTCCCTACTTATAGATAGACAAAGAAAAATGAGTTTTGTATCATTTTAGGAAAATTACAATTGGAGCACTAATGACAATTATCGGACTTTATTTATTGATTGGTTTGTTTATTATAGGGTATGTTGCAATTATTTTAGAATCTTATGTTCGAGTGAATAAGACGGCAGTTAGTGTTGCCCTTGCTGGAACTTTATGGATAATCTACTTTTTAGCAGGTGGTGTTGAAAATCCATCTATAGATCTATCTCACCATCTCTCTGAAGTCTCTCAAGTGATTTTTTTCTTGCTAGGAGCTATGACCCTTGTTGAGCTTATCGATTCCCACAAGGGGTTTAATACTGTTGTTCGGATGATTCATACCACGTCGAAGCGACGGATGCTTGTAATCATTTCTTTTTTTACCTTTTTCTTATCGTCTGTCTTAGATAATTTGACTACAACAATTTTGATGATCTCAGTGTTGAGAAAACTTGTTCCGGACAGAAATGAGAGGCTCACACTTAACTGTATGGTTGTTATTGCAGCTAATGCAGGTGGTGCATGGACGCCAATTGGTGATGTGACAACGACAATGCTGTGGATAAATGGGCGCGTGTCAACTTTTGCAGTGATGACTAAAGTGATCATTCCGAGTTTGATTTCGATGTTTGTGCCTCTTTCAATTTTTGCATTTTTCACTAAGGGTCGTTATACAAATGATCTTAACGAGTTATTTTCTGAAGATAGCGAGCCTGGAGCAACACTTGTCTTTACCCTTGGGATACTTTCTTTTCTGGCCGTGCCGTTTTTGAAATGGGCAACTGGCATCCCGCCATTTATGGGGATGCTTATAGGACTTGCATTTTTGTGGCTAGTGACCGATGTCATTCATTTTAAATACAATAATAGAGAGCACCTCCGGGTACCACATATTCTTACTAAAATTGATATCTCAAGTATTTTATTCTTTATGGGGATTTTGCTCAGTATCAATGCGCTTGAAGCGGTAGGTGTTTTAAAAAATATCGCTGTTTGGCTAGATAGCATTACCTCTAATGGGCTAATTATTGCAACATTTATTGGATTGGTCTCAGCCATCATTGATAATATTCCTCTTGTTGCAGCTGCAATTGGTATGTATGACATAAATAATTATGGCATGGACAATCCATTTTGGATGATGGTTGCCTTTACAGCTGGAACTGGCGGAAGTTTGCTTAGTGTTGGATCTGCGGCCGGTGTCGCTTTGATGGGTATAGAAAAAGTAGATTTCATCTCTTATATGAAGAAAGCGACGATCCCGGCCTTACTTGGCTATCTTCTTGGTGTCTACTATTTTACTTTTATTTAATAGACTTCAAATTTAATTATTGATTGTCGAAATATGGGGGTTTTGTTCGAACATTACCATGGAGTATTGGATGAAGATGAGATTAAAAATAGTGCTCCGCTCTACATCTGGTGTACTGATTATTTATTGGATAATAATAATGCGCCTTTACATATTGAGCAATTTAAGAAGAGACTTTTCAAATCCATGATTGATGATACCTGTCATTTTTCTAATCCTGTAGAGAAAGCTTCCTCTACATAGAGGTTTAAAACCAACTATATTTAAAGTATTTCCTTAACATGCTAATAAAGATCACTTTTCTTGCAAAAAATCAGAAAAAAATGAGAAAAATTTTCGAAAAGTAGAAATAAATGAAAAAAACCTGAAAAATTTATATTTGTGCCAACCCTTGCCAGCAGAGAGTTTTCAGAGTCAGGAAAAAAGATTTAGAAAGTTTTTTCATTTTTTTCACAAAATGCATTCCAATAAATAGGCGCCTGTTATATAGTTGTGCATTCTTAACGAAGCGACAAGCTTAGTTAACGAAAAG
>CAMDFS010000027.1 GCA_945897715.1 Chlamydia trachomatis | reverse complement strand
TGAGCTTGGGATTAAAAAATGAGATACTCATACCCTCACAGTGCCTATTTGGAGCATTGCAAGCATTGATGGGGAAAATTTTAACGGGCTGCCTGTGAAATTTAACATCTCCGATCGATTAAAAGAGATCCGCTCTCAGATGTTAGGCGAAAAAACACTCACCTTCTCCCCTGTTCCAAGTGAAATTAGAGCAACACTGCGCCCTTACCAAATAGAAGGGGTAAACTACTTAGAAAGGATACGCAACATGTACCTAGGTGGAATTCTTGCCGATGACATGGGATTGGGTAAGACTCTGCAAACAATTGTTACTTTAGCACAAAGCAAGAAAGAGGCAAAAGCCCCCTCTATTATCATTTGCCCAACTTCATTATTATATAACTGGAAGGAAGAATTTCATAAATTCAACCCAACCTTTAATACACTAGTTGTGGATGGGGTTCCAAATCATAGAAAAAAACTCATTTCAGAGATCAAAGATTACGATGCCATCATCACCTCCTATAGCCTATTGCAAAAAGATATTGAGCTCTATGAAGACACTGTATTCCACTACTCCATCCTTGATGAGGCTCAGCATATTAAAAACAGAAGCACAAGAAACGCAAAGTCTGTCAAAATGTTAAAATCTAACTACAAATTAATTCTATCTGGTACACCAATAGAGAATTCCTTAGACGAACTTTGGAGTCTATTTGATTACTTAATGCCTAACTTCTTAAATACTTATGATCGCTTCTTAGAAAGATACGTACGTCAAAAAAATGAAGATCTTAAGAAAAGCCTTCAGTATTTGAAGAAAAAAGTTGCTCCGTTTATCTTGCGTCGTATGAAAATTGATGTATTAGATGATTTGCCACCTATTTCAGAAATTGTTTATCACAGCAGACTCTCTAAATCACAGAAAGAGCTCTACAACTCCTACGCAACCTCTGCAAAAGATGAACTTACTAAACTTGTGGAACGTGACGGTTTTGATAAAGTACAGATCCATGTCTTAGCAACCCTTACAAGACTTAAACAAATCTGTTGTCACCCAGCAATTTTTGCAACAGCTGAGGGCGAAACAGGCGATTCATCCAAATTTGATTTGTTACTAGAACTTTTAGATACATTGATCAATGGTGGCCATAAGACAGTTATTTTCTCTCAATATACCAAGATGCTTACCATTATGCGCAATGAGTTTGAAGCCAATGGTATTAAGTACTCTTATCTTGACGGAGCATCCAAAAACAGGATGAGTATTGTCAAAGAGTTTAATGAAGGAGACAACCCAATATTTCTTGTATCACTAAAAGCAGGAGGTACAGGATTAAACTTAACAGGTGCTGATACTGTGATTCACTACGATATGTGGTGGAATCCAGCGGTAGAAAACCAAGCAACCGACCGAGTTCATCGAATGGGGCAAAAACAAAATGTCTCTGTATACAAACTTGTCACTTTAGATACCATTGAAGAAAAGATCGTAGCTATGCAGAAAAAGAAAGTCGGGATAGTTAAAAATATTGTCAGCACAGATGAAGACGTCATCTCCAAGCTTACTTGGGAAGATGTTCTCGATCTTTTAAAGACTAATGATTAAAACTTTCTTTTGAGATTGACTTATATACCAAGACCCTTTATAGTTTAACCAGTTTTTAGAACATCTAAAATGCGGGTGTAGCTCAGTGGTAGAGCATCACGTTGCCAACGTGAGGGTCGTGGGTTCGAATCTCATCACCCGCTATATTTTTATAATACAATAGAGGCATTATGGCTAATAAAGAAGAATCCCTGGTTGAAGTTAGGGGAGCAATTGAATCATTTCAAACTGAAATTATGGATTTTGAGAAAGAGACTTTCCCTAATTGCAGGATCAAGTATGCCGTAAAGCCAAAACAACCTTTATGGGACAAAGCAAATACTCAAGCGATTAAGACAGTCTCTAAAGATGTCTCTATCCCTGGATTTAGAAAAGGAAAGGCTCCTGCAAATATGATTTTACAAAAACATCGTGTACAAATAGAAAAACAGATGGAAAATGAGCTTGCAAACATTTGTTTTGAAGAGTGCCAAAAAGTTGCAAAGACCCCTATTCTACATAACCATAATAACGTCTCCTTTCATGTTGAAGGTAAAGAGACAAAAGAGCCTACCTTTATATTTAGTTTTGAAACAGAGCCAGCTATTCCAAAAATAGACCTTACCCAATTTCATTTAAAAGCAGTAGACTCCCCCTTAGTTGATGAGAAAAAACTCGAAGAAGAAATTGATCATGTAAGAGGTTTTTATGCAAATTGGGAGCAAATTGAAGATCGCCCTGTAGAACTTCACGATTTTGTTACTCTTGATATTGATGATATGGACCAAACTCCCCCTGTCCAAGTATTTAATGGAGCAAGATTTGAGGTTACTGAAGAGAAGATGATTTCTTGGATGAGAGACCTTATTGTTGGAAAAAACAAAGGCGAAGAAAGTACTGGGATTTCAAAACCTGATGCTTTAGCCTCTGAAGAGGATCAAAAGAATTTCAAAGAGAAAAACGTTAGAATTACAATTATTTCTATTGAAAAATCGACCCTTCCAGCAGTGGATGATGCTTTAGCTAAAAGACTTGGTGCTAAAGATTTAGACGATATGAAAGCAAAGCTTAAGTCATTAATTGCATCCAAAGCAGAAAGAACCAGGATGCATGAATTGCGCCTTGATATTGAGCAGCAGATGATTGATAAGATCCTTTTTGAGATACCTGGCACTCTTTTAGAGAAAGAGGCTAATCATCGCATGTACCAGCTCTTTAATAATGCTGATTTCAAAAAGAAATGGGAAAATGAGCTGACTGATGAGCAAAAAGAAGAGAAGAAAAAGGAGATTACAGAGAAATCTATCCAAGCAATCCGTCTTTTCTACCTTAGCAGAGATATTGTAAATAAAAACAGACTCTCTGTTGGTGATTCTGACATGGAAGGATCCTTTGATTCTATCTTAGAAATGATGTATGGAGATCAAAATAAGATGCATTATAAATCTATGTCTGAGGAAGAAAAACAAATGGCCCTTACGCAAGTAATGATGCATAAGGCTCAAGACCACATCATTCACGAGATAGAATTTCAAAAGAAGTCTAACAAATCTCTTGACTAGCTAAGCCTTCCACGATATAACAGTAAAGATAGAAACAAAAATAAGGATCACTTATGTCATACCCGCTTTATGTAGTAGAAGAAACCGCTCGTGGTGATAAGACCATGGATATCATGTCGAGACTATTGCAGGATCGTATTATTTTTATCGGACAAGAAATCAATGACCCCCTTGCTAACCATATCATCTCACAACTGATCTACCTTCGAGCAACGGATGCAAAAAAGCCAATTAGTATGTACATCAACTCTCCAGGTGGAGTGATTTCTTCAGGGCTTGCTATCTATGATACGATGAAATACTTAGAGTGTGATGTATACACCTATTGCATAGGGATGGCCGCATCTATGGCTGCTGTTTTATTATCAAGTGGCACTCCAGGAAAGCGCTTTGCTCTTCCCAATAGCCGAATTATGATTCACCAGCCCGCAGGGGCTGTAGGCGGATCCTCCGCTGACATCGAACTTCAGGCAAAAGAAATCTTATATCTTAAAAAGAGCCTTACACAAATTCTAGCACATAATACAGGGCAAACTTGTGACCAGATACATAAAGATTCAGATAGAGATTATTATATGAGTTCGACAGAAGCTAAGAGCTATGGGCTAATTGATGCTGTAATTGGTTTACAAAATCTCCCTGCAGCTACTTAAATAAAAACCGGATTACAACTAATAGAGGCAAACCATGTCAGGAAGCAGTGAAGAAAATGCAAAATGTTCATTTTGTTCTAGACCAGAAGATAGTGTAGAAAAGTTAATATCAGGTCCAAATGCATACATTTGTGATAAGTGTGTAAGACTCTGTATCGATATCATTTCCAAAAAGCCTACTAAGCATGAGATGAAATGCTTAAAGCCTAAAGAAATTGTAGAGAAGCTAGACCAACATATTATTGGCCAAGTGCAAGCTAAAAAAACTCTTGCAGTAGCAGTATATAACCACTACAAAAGAATACGTGCTAATAACAAAGAAGGTGCGCCATCCTATACTAAATCCAATGTATTACTCCTTGGCCCTACAGGGTCAGGAAAGACATTGCTTGCAAGAATTCTTGCTAATTCCATCGATGTTCCATTTGCAATTGTTGATGCAACAACCCTTACTGAAGCTGGTTATGTGGGCGAGGATGTGGAAAACATCATCTTAAGACTTGTGCAAAATGCTGATTATGACATCGCGCGCGCTGAACAAGGAATCATCTATGTCGATGAGATCGATAAGATCGGAAAGACCTCTTCAAACGTCTCTATCACTAGAGATGTATCAGGAGAGGGAGTGCAGCAAGCACTTTTAAAAATTGTAGAAGGGACAATTGCTAACGTTCCTCCTAAAGGGGGGCGTAAACACCCTAATCAAGAGTATATCAAGGTAAATACAGAGAATATTCTCTTTATTGTGGGCGGCGCCTTTGTTCACCTTCCTGGAATCATTTCAAGACGATTAGGAAAAGGGACCATTGGTTTTGAGGAGAATCCTTCAAATAAGCATTTTGATATCAATGAACTTAACTACCTCCTCTCAAAAGTAGAAACTTCAGATCTGATCAAATATGGCCTTATCCCTGAATTTGTAGGACGTTTTAACTCAATAGCCAACTGCAATGAGCTCTCTATCCAAGATCTTATGGAAATCCTTACCAAACCAAAAAATTCCATTACTGAACAGTACAAGAACTTATTTGCTGAGGATAATGTCTCCCTCTCATTTACTGATGATGCATTAGAACATATCGCTGTAAAAGCAAAAGAGGCCGGAACAGGGGCACGTGCATTAAGGATGATTGTTGAAAACACCTTGATAGACCTTATGTATGAAGTGCCGTCAGATGAAGATGTAACAGAGATCATCATCGATAAAGCATGTGTAGAAGGAAAAGGTGCGCCAATTATCCACCGCTCTCCTCGAGCAAAAACCTCTTAAGGTAGAGCCGGTCCACCTTTTTTATCATATTCGCTTTGTGCATCTGCTTCTGCTTGCTGTATATTCTTTTGCCCTGCTGGTTGTTGATCCGAACAGAATCGAATAAGATATTGCATGTAAGAAATCCAAGAAATCTTACTTTTAACATCGGTTTTTAGACTACTTGAAAGGGTTTGAGGGCAATAAAGGTTCCCATGGTTTCGATCAATACCATCTTTATTATTAGCAGTTATATCCCCATTTAACCGAAGCAACGCGCCAATATTTCCTAAGTGACTTCGAGGATTAATTTTTTCCTTAGTTAAAAATTCTTGGTATTCTTTTTTATTCATTTGGTTATACTCTTTTCGATCCATCCCTCTAGAGCTATTATTCCCTTGAAATGATGACTCACTTGAATATACAACCGCAGCTGCAATTAATGCCGCATACTCTTTGTAAGGCTTAGTTAACACTATGTCAGCTCTTTTTGTTTTAGGATCTCTTATTACCTCTCCTATATGTAAGGTATCTTTAAAATACTTCTCTAAATTCTCTTTTATCTCTTCAACCTGATCAGGACGAGGTTTTGTTGTATTCTGCTGTAAGCTTTCTTTATTTAAATGTTGTACTACTAGCGTTAAGAACAATGTCTTTTTACTTTCAGGAGTTAAAGTTATCTCAGAGATTTTTTTCTGCAAGGCTTTTATGTCGTTCTTTAATTCAACTAATTGACTATTTGTTATAGTCCTTGGACTCGCTGTCTGCGAAGCACTCAGGTCTGCTTTCAATCCCGCCAATTTTGTTTTAAGAAATTCTTGCTGTTTATTATGTTCCGCTAAAATATCGGCATATCTATTGATCATTGCAATTTGTTCTTGTGAAAAATCATTACGCGTAGGATGAAAAATTTTACAGATATCATTAACAATTGTCAGTTGATTTTCATTTACAAGCTTATCCTTGCACGCTGGCTGCATCCCATTATACGCTTCAACAAGACCGTCTTTTCCTCTATAATCCCCTAACACATCATCAAAATCTTCATCATCAGGGCCGTTATGCCTAGTTCCGTCAATCACCCCTTCCTGAGAAAGGACACCCTCAAAATTCTCTGCAGCATCATAAATTGCCCTATCCTTAGATCCAGGTGTACGCAAATCTTGCAAATGGGTGAGATAAAATACTATAGGATGGCCGGTTGATAAAGTCACATTAACCTTTTTTGTTGAAAAATCTATTTTCACTGCCGTTGTTCTACCATCTAGAGGTGGACAATTTTTATCTCGTTGTATTTTTTCAAGAATTAGAGTTTTAAATTCCAAAAAGGCGCCCTCTGCTTTTTGCATGGATTTTCTCTCTATTTTTAGCCCTCGCTCACCTTTTTGTACCCCGAACTGCCCACAAATTGCAGTAACAGAACCTGGAGCAAAAGTTTGAGGCCCCTGCCCTCCTCCCTGCTGGGAAGTGGCCAGCTGACCGCTTCCGCTAATCACTGCGCCGCCTCCGCCTCCGCTATTTCCTGTTCCTTGTATCATGTAATCACCATCCTTATTAAATATAATTATAACATAATTATATTTATATTTCAATCAATTCCATAAAAAACAGCCCTAATCTTTCAATTAGAGCTGTCTGCTACCATACTTAGTGTAAATAATTTACACCCTTTGGTTAACGATTCTTATTTCAGCATTTAAAGCATCCAAAGTATCTTTCATAGACTGTTTTGTATCACTTGCTGTCTGTTTAGCTGTTGACATCATATCGTTTGCAGTAGAGTTCACAGACTGTGCTTGGGTCTGTATTGCTTGTTGATTAGCCTCTATTATTTGCAACTGAGCAGTTTGCATCATAATACTTCCTCCAGCTGCCTGACCCCCATTTTGAATAATTTGTTGAATAACTTGCCTTCTCTGACTATTGTTATGTTGCTGCGTTCTTAAAGCCTCTTCTGCCTTATCCACCTGCTTTCTCAATTGTTTCTTAATTGCTGATCTTTCTGTGTCAGTTGCCGATGCTATCGCATCTTTTACGGATACTTGGTCCGCTTCTGCCCGCTGATCATTCACTATAGTCGGATCATTATTGATCTCAGCTACATCAGCAGGAATCACCTTCTTAGGATTTGCTGGATCTGCTTTTGAACCAAACGTTGAATCTTTAAGGGTGCCTGTATTATCTTTAAGATCATTAACTCCATTGGTAAGCGCTTGCGATCTACGTTGTATACCCAACGCCCCATCCCCAGCAAATTCATCGAGTTGTGGAATTTTATCAACTGCATCTAATGCATTTTTAGCCTTAGCGACTTCTTCCTCTTGGGGTGCAGTACTTCCCTGCACAAATTCCGTTAAAGCTGCCCCACCGGCTTGAGCCAATCCTGTTGATAAGTCCTTGACAGATGAAATGATAGTTTGTTGCGCCTTAGCATCTCCACCAGCAATAATTGACGATACAAGTATTCCCATAATTCCGCCATTATCAGCTTTAGTGATAGATCCATCAGAATTTACAGTATCCCCAATATAGGCAGCGATCTGCATTTTATGTGTGTCAATATTTAATAAAGCTTGCTCAAGTCTCTGTTTAAGCTGCTCTATAAATGCTTGAAATGGAATCACATCTATAATATAGACTTGGCCGTTAATATTTATCGGCACCTTGCCAGTGTTATCTGTTGCCCCTAAATCCGGATCTGTTGAAGAAAGAAGATCTTCCCCTTCTTTCTTTTTAGCATCTGCTTGAGCAGAAGTTGTTACTTTTTGAATAAAATCAAGGGTTTGAGATGAGTCAGAATCGACAGTTTGATACACATTCTCTGGTGAATCTCCCTCTCCATTGCCTGCATTTTCTAATGTACTCACTAATTTTGTTAAATCTTCAAGCTCTTTTAATTTAGCTGCAACTTCCTGCTGCTTAGCTTTACTCTCTGCTGATTTGATCGATTCATAAGTCGTCAAAGTTTCAGAAATATTTATATTTTGAGCTGTTGCGTCTGTTTTTTTATCTATTGTCATTTCCTACCCCTTTATTAGTTACTAATATTTATCCTTAACATAATTATAACACATTTATTATTGATTTTCAAGTCTTTTATATACAAATTTACTTAATTCTCTAATAATAAACATTTTATATAAACCTATTATTTTGATGCTGAACGTTTATTATTTTGTTCTTCGCCGCCAATAGACTGTAGTGCCTGATTTAACGTATCATTTAAGCTCTCTACCATGTCACTATATGCTTTTCCTGTATCTGCAGCTAGCTCACTTGCTCGCTCTGATGAATACTTTTGAGCAGTTTGCTTTGCATCACTTGTTGTAGTTTGTTCTTGAAGAGAAGCTATGTTTATCTCTTGTTGAGACTGATTGATTGAAACAGCACCTTGAGCAACTGTTCCTAAAAATTGCAACCCTCTTGCACCATATTCGATAGGTTTACTCAATGTCACAATTCCATCTTGAAGACTGTTCTTTGCCATGAAAACTGCTCTTTCTCCATCCCCTACATTTGTCACTCCTTTAGCAACACCCAAACTACCAGCAATTGATAATATTGCTCCTCCGATAGCAAAAGAGAGCTGAGCGGCTAGCGAATCCATGATTTTTGGATTAACAGCAAGTGCAATTGCCTCAGCAGAATTTGTAAGACCTCCTGTTCCTAAAAATTGTTGTATATAAGTCCCTATAGCTCTTCGTGTAAGCCCTGCTAACAAAGCTTGGGGATTCCATTTTTGATTAAATCCGTCCTTAATTTTTTGGACAAATTTACTCATGCCAGTTGTAGCGTTTCTAGTATTATTTCCTATGTTTTGAGTTGCTGCCTGATCAGCTGTTTCATCTACAGCTTCTTCAATTGCTTCATCGGTAGCAATTGCTGCGCCATTATCGACAGCAGCACCACCTGCAGCACCTGCAGCAGTTCCTGCTGCTTCCCCAACGTTATTACCAATTTCTTCGACCCCTATGTCGGCTGTTACCTCTACTGCGGAAGTAAATCCTGCTGAACCACAACTAAGTATTGTAGTGAAAACTGCTACTATAGCACCGGCAGCAGCTTGTGATCCAGGCCCTTCCTTATCCCCTCCAATAGCTTTAGATAACCCTCCAGTAATAGCATCCCCAGCAGGAGAGGCCATTACCAGCCCTATTACAAGGGCTACTATGGCAGGAGCTGCTGCACCTGCAGTGAAAAATGTTAAAACAGCTCCAGCTATAGCTAATACTACTGCGATAAGAGTCATATACCACGGCTTTTGGGCCGCATCCGCCTCTGCTGCAAGCTCCACTTGAATTGAGTTAATATGAGTAGTTGCTAACGTCTTTGCATTTTCCCCTTGCTTCTGTATAATCTTTGTACCCATATCACTTGTAATAGTTTGAGCTTCCATAACATTTCCTAAAAGGCCAGCTAGACTTACTGCCATTTTCATCATCGCAACTACATATGATTGATCGTTATTAGTTGGCAAAGCTTTCTGCCCTAAATTATTTATTGCTTCCTGCCTATTTGCAGAATTATATATATCAGCAAGTTTTTCTGGAGAAGTTAAGATATTTAATACCTCTTTTCCATCACTTGTTTTATTAACAGAAGCATTTACAGAAATATCAATTACCTTTTCAATAAATTTATCATCTCCCTTTTTCCCTTCAAAAAGAGCGACTAGAGATGCTCGTACAGCTGTAGATGTAGCTTTATGCCCTTCATTCATAAGCTCCCCTATAAATGCTTTCATCGGAGGTGATCTAAACCCCTCATCTAGAGAAGTTTCTCCACTATTTACAGCATTTGTAAATGTATCAAACATTTCAAGGCCTGTTGTTACAAATTCATCGCTTTCCTTTGCTTCAGCAGTCCCCTTAAAATACTCCGCTAACACTTTAGCTACTTTACTATTATCATATCCTTTTGTTGAAGCTACAAATGCTGAAATTGCCTGTAATACTTCATGAAACTCAGGACTCTCTACAGAGCCTTTTCCAATTTTCTTAAGAAGTTCGGCAAATTTAGCTGGATCATTTTGTAATAGTAAAACAAGTTTCCCCTGTCTTGAAGAGGGTGTTGTATCAGAAGTAGCAGCTTCAGTACAGGCAGATAATAACTGCTCTAATTCATATAACAGTGCTTTTAAGGCCTTTGCATTGGTGTTATCTGTATAGGGTCCACTTATAGGGCCTTGATTGATTGGCGTTGTGTTGCTATTAATTTTTTGTTCATCCGACATGTAGGTCTCCTTAATTCTTAATTTTATGTATCTTTAATATAATTATACCAGTTTTTTTTAAAATGTAGTTTAATTACGCCATCCTTTAATAAGATTTCCCAAACTAGCTACAGCTGCCAAGGTGCTGCTATCACTATCGTGGGCTTTATCAACTGATCCTACAATTGTACTCTCTAACTCTGTAGGAAGGGCAGAAACTGCCTGCATCTGTGTATTTCTTTGAGTATTTATATCCTGTATATAACTATACTGTTGCAATTTATCCTGCATTTCCTCTGGAGATGAATTTACAATCCCTGTACCACTACCATCGCTCATTCTAGGAGGCGCTGTTATTGTTATATCAAACGTTACTTCATTTCCAACACCTGCCTTTGCGCAGTCGCCAGAATGCCAGTATGTTAAAGCTCGATTTGCATTAACTGTAGCTGTATCTTGTTTCCAATTATACCCAGGAAACACATTACTTACTTGTTCCTGAGTAGGTTGATCTATAAAGCCACCAGTACCAGGTATCGCGTGAGTTTTTCCAATATCTTTAAAGGTCTTGCCACCATCTATACTCATGTAGTAATGCTTGTGTTTTATATACATTTTTACCGTAGTATCACCAGCAGGTAAAAGTGTCCCTGTTCCTTTATCAAATTGACCAATTCCACCAGTAGAGCTAGACTCCTTAGAGGAAAGACCATAGTAATAATAGTTTTTTAACCAGTCTGCGCCAGATTTTGTTGCAGCAGTGGTTACATCCATAATCTCTGTTGACATATCCGATAAATTTTTAATAATTTCATTACTCGAATTCTGAAATTTCTGAGACGCTTCTAAAATTGCCATACCTACAGGCATGCTCGAAGGCTTTTCATCATCTGTTGGATCTGTTGGATCTGTTGGATCTGTTGGATCTGCTGGGGCTGATGGCGGCGCGCCACCTAATTTACCTTTATTAGCATCTGATGCAGAGCCATTTGTTGCATCCCCTCCTTGCTCGACAGCGCCCATTAAGGCCTCTAACCCTGAAAGTAACGCCGCACGGCTTTTTTTAGGGTCAATAGCAGTATTGCTCACCCCTTCTACCCCATCAGAAGTTTTCACATCTAAAGAGACATCTCTTGAGATAAAAGATTGTGCTGCATCTATATTAATATCGTGATTAGCCATAAAATTCCTTCTTCCTATTTTTCAAATTAAAACACCCATGTTACTTACTTGACCAACCTGTAACCAAACTTGCTGTACTATCCAGGCAAGATTGGATATTTTGCCTACTTGAGTCTGAATTATTTATCGATGAAGAGGTGTTTTGTTGCATTGCAGATGGCAAACTCGAAGTAGATTGAACCGTTTGATTTTGGCTACTTACTGTTTGTTGAACATATGACCATGCGTTCATAAGCGTCTGTAAACTAGTAGAATCAGCATTAGCAAGCCCTGAGCCTTGTTTCTGAAATTTTGTCGTGGTGTTATTTATCATCGCTATACTAAATGGAGTATCATCCCCATAATTCAAACTGCCGACATGTTGGTTGAAAACTGCTCCAATGTCACGAATAGATTGGGTAGCCATACCATCAAAAGTATACCCAGGGAAAACTTTTTCCATTTCTGCACTAGTAGGCACAGGCACCCCACCAAACAAGTTATTAGGAGTATACGGGGCGACTTGATAATAATTTGCTCCACCATCAATACTCGCTTCTACTGCACCACCATGGTTATTATTAATTCTGAAAAGCACATCGGACTGCTGTCCTGGTGTATTAGGTCCCAATATTCCTTGGTGATAGGTTCCAAGACCGTCAGTGTTTCCATATTGATAGAAATTATTCATCCAGTCAGAACCAGCTTTTGCTGTATCTGTAGTCAATTTTGAAAGTTTTATCTGCATATCTGATGTCGCTATTGTTAAATCAGTCTTTGAAATAAGACTTGTAACCCCAGCCATAATAGAGGCGACTAATGGATCTACATACGCTGGTGGAGCATCATCCTCATCAGATTCTCCTTGAGAATCACTATCGGTTGCACCATCAGAACTTTCAGTTCCATCAGTACTATCAGTGCCATCAACAGATCCATCTATTGAACCTAATGGATTCCCATCCGGTGCTGTCTTTGAGTTTTTTAAAACCTCTTCAGCAACGCTATTGAGCCCTGTTAAAATAGCTGCATGCCCTTTTTTAGAGCTTTCTGAAGAAACAGGACTATTGCTTGCCTCTAAGGCCTCTTTGACGTTGTTTCTTGCAATCTGATCGGAGATTAACTGATCCCCATTATTTCTTTCTATTTCCATATTTTATCCTTATTATTGATTAAGTTAATTTTCCTTACCTTAATTATAACTTATTTATATTAAAAAGTCAACATATTATTAATAAGCTCTTAACCAGTTTTTTGCGCCTGAACAAATACTTTTAGCATATCAATTGTCCCTGACAGAGCCTTATTATAGTTACCTTGTGATGCGGTAAAATTATCGGTTAAAACCTTAATAAAAGCCTGTAAGGTAGAGGAAGAGGCAGTTCCTGCTTGCCCAAGTGTTCCCATTGCACTTTGAAAAGAGTTTAAAATAGAAGAATCAGGCGCAGGCGGTTTTGAGCTTCCTGGAGGAGCTACCGGATCTGCCAAATTCCACATATTTGAGATAGATCCCTTTGTATAATTTCCTGAACTATCTGGCTTATCACTATCTCCTTGAATGTTCACAGTTTCACATGTTCCTGACGGGTATCCATCTGTTCCAACTTCAACTTGCCCATCTGCCCCTACTACATAGCCAGAAGTTCCTGATGTAGTAGCAGGAAATTTTCCACCTGATAGGGAAGTAACAGCGCCTTCTACAGCAGACTTAAGCTGTGCTGCAACAGATTCATTTCCAGGAGTATGTGCAAATTTATACATGGGATTTTCCAGATACGTAGGGTTCCCATTTTTATCCAAAATAGGCTTTCCATCTTGCCCAACTGCTGGGATCCGATGGCCACTTGAGTCTAATTTATCCTTTGTATCGGGACTATTTATCAAAAACATCGATTCATCTTTAAAAGCTTGCTCTGGCGAGACCATTTTTGCCGTTCCGTCAGGATTCGTCGCTGGCTTTCCGGTAAAAATGTTAATATCTTGTTGAGGGGTTCCATCTTTATCTGCCCCATACTTTTGCAAATTAGCAATACCTGTAATAGCTGTAGTTAAGCCAGTTTGTGTATCTGAAGACTGCCCAACAAGGAGCCCTTGAACTTTTTGCATATCCCCAAAAATCTTATTCATCACCTCCGTCATATCACCAGGATGGGCTTTTAACTCCTTGATACAATTATCAATTTCTGTCATCAACGCATCCCTTAACCCGGCAGTTGAGTAGGGATCATTTGGATCTGGTGCACCAGTTGATGTCGTGGACATATTTTACCTTCCTTTTAATTAAACGCTATTATTGCTTACTTTATTATATATGATATTAATTAAAATATCAACATATAATTATTACAACCCTTTCTTCTTAAACTTATTGCGATTTTTTCTTCCTTTCTCTCTATTTGCTGCACGCAAAAACTTTGCATAGATTGTTTTTTGCTTTTCAAAGCTAATCATTGTCATCATAATTTCTTCAGGTTTTCTGATATCTTCATCTTTTAGCTTTTGCTCAATGACCTCTTTGTTTGCTTCAAGAAAGGGATGAAGGGTCTTCATCAGAGTAAAGACTTCCCCTTTTTCAACCAAAGTTGTTGCCTTTTGAAGGTGGCTATTGGCAATTGCAAAGACTTTAATTAACCAAAGCATCACAGCAGAGTGACTAGGTGTCTTTGCCTCTAGATTTTGCTTTAAAATCTCTTTGAACCCTTCCAGTGTATTTTTTAAATCTTCCATTATCTAATCCTTAATGATTTTTGATCTCATTTTTCTTAAGCGACTTCTCTTCTTCTTAAAAGCATGAGTTCGGTTATTTAAAGGAAAGTACTTCTGCAAAGCTTTATCTGTCATCATCATCATTTGCTGCAATGCTTGAGATTGATCGATAAATTTTTCCATTCTCCTATCCATTCTTTTTTTCTCTTCAAGAGATATGGTTATCTCTTGTTTTGAATTTTCTTTTAACTGTTCGATCTTATCTTCTTTGTCCCTAACCTCTATCTTAAACCCTTTACTTAAAGAGTCCATCAAGCAACAAGCCATCGCCTTATCTATTCCATTACTTTTTTTAAGCACCTGATTAAATAGCCCATATGCCTCTATCATAAGATCCATACTCTCAGACATTTCATCTTCTATTTGTTCAAGTTTATCCATCATCACCATACCCTCTTCAACCTAAATGAGCAAAAAAAATAATAAGAATCAAGAAAAAAGACTTCCATTAAAACTAACTTTATATAGAGTAATGAATATGGGTGATGATTTTAATAAAATAATTGAGCTATTTTCCTTGCCATCAGAAGAAAAGGAAAAACGAATTGATGAAATCTTTCATTTATCGATGAATTTTATCGATAAATTTAAGTACATACAAGCACAAGGGGACGCAAAAGAGAAAGAAAGTATCTTAAAAAAGATGACGATCTTAAAAGAAAAGATCTCCCATGAAAAAAATCTTTCTCAAGAAGAACTCTCCTTATCCCCTGAAGAAATTACCGAACTTTCTACCGATGAAAAGAACTTTTCAAAAGAGCAGTGGGCTCTTCTTCAAAAGACGAAAGCTTCCATAAAAAAAGAACATGAGGAAATCTCTCAAAAGAAAAAAGATTCTCTAGATCATGCACTCACTAAATCGGTAGGCTCGGCGACAAAGAAAAAGGCAACAAGGAGAGGAAAATCTCCTTGGTTAAAATCTTAAATTCAGCTGTAATAAGTATATGTTAGATAACCTTATCAGCGATTTAGAAAAGTATTTGCAAACTTCTTTGATCAAAGAGGATAATC
>CAMDFS010000026.1 GCA_945897715.1 Chlamydia trachomatis | reverse complement strand
ATAAACTCTGGGTTACTTGCTGGAGTCTGGTTTACTGTAGTTGGTAAAAATTCCGAAGCATTTGCCTCGGCCTTCTTATCGTATCTCTACATTTTTTAGGTAATAAATACATCCGCAAAACAGGCGATTTTAGCGGGCAAATGTAATTACGCAAGAGGTCTAATAGACTTCTCTAGAATTTACTAGTTTTTTTCAAAGCATTTTCAAGTGCTATATATTGATTCTCAAGATTTGCATTAAGAATCCCTTTCTCAGTTTGAATAATACAACTCCCTTTCTCCACATCATTTCTTGCTTCAATTAAAAACATATCCACATGGTCGAATAATTTTTTGAAATCTTCTTTCTTTTCTTCAAGAAGGAGAAGATCGGCCTTATTTACAAAAAGCTTCACTTCATGGCTCGTAGTCACTGATTTTATCGCTTTAGTAACAACATCGACCACGATATCTGGGTGTTCTTTAAGCCCCTCTCCCACAATTTGTCTTGTAGTTTTCAGTACCAGTGGAAGGATTGTTTTTTGCAATTCATGGCGAAGTACTTTTATTCGGTCATCAAAGTAAAGAATATGTGTATTGTACGGTTCTAAACCATCATTGTACCCTTTTTGACGAGCCTCTTCATGAATTTTTTGTGCCTCTTCATGTGCTCTTTCAATAATCGCTTTGGCCTCTGCCTGTGCCTCTTCGATCATTGTCTTTGCCTCAATTACTGCAGCAAACTCTTCTCTTGGAATTTTGTTTTGTCCAGCATGGATTTTGATCTGTTCTTTTATTGTGAATAGGTACATAAAAACCTCCATGTTATTAAAATATCAGATTCCCAATTGTTATAATCCACAGGAAGGGTGTGTCTATTCTTCAACAAACTATTCACTTTTTCTCCAATCTTGACTGGAAGAAAATAGGTAATAAAAAAATGGTATTCAATTGGGGCGTTGTGTATGCCTTGAGCAAATCGATAAATCCCCCTTTCGAGAATATACTCCCTTAGCTCTTTTTCATCTCCATTATACTCTTCTAAATGAATGGGTGATAGTAATTTACCCCCCTCTTTATTGGAAGCGATATTGAGGAAAGAGATTTCTTCAGCATCAAAGGCACTTTGCAATGTTTTTAAGGTCTTTCTAGAAATAATAGTTTTCAATTCCATAGCCACATCATAGAGCCCAAGATAATGAACTAGTTTTATTAGAGCAATGCCTGTATCTCCTAATATTTCTAAGATGGGGTGAAAAGGCAAATATACAGGAGGAGGAAACCCCTTTAAAACCTTTTCAAAGAGCATCTTTAACACCGTGTTTGAAAGCCCTTCTGCTGTAAATTCCCCAAATGTTGTAGGTTCATCAGAGAGTTGCACCTGCTTATATTTTGGAAAGGCGGAAATAAATACCTTCTGCTCATTAGCAGGTAAAGTTTTTAAAAATTCCTTAAAATGGGAGATGTCTATTCTCCGCGTAAGCTTTTCGATGGTCAAAGAGACAGGGACTGTTTTTTCTGGAAAGGTTTCGTCGGCAAGGGCTTTTTTGAGGTGATCGGGCAGGTAAGATATTAGATGTGCTTTTTTGCTCGGGGTGAGTAAAGAGAGTTTTGAGTTAAGAGCAAGAACATTTTGATGATGCATTATTACTCTCTAGGTGTCAAGTCCTGTAGAAGGTTTTACTAAACCGCCCTTTTCTTCAGAAGGCATAGAGTAGGGGGCAAGTTTTAACATTTTCATAAAGCCGCCGCCGCCTCTAACAATTGGATATACTTTCCAGATAACCCAACCAAGGGCTGCTGCAAGAAGAAGCAAGACCGCCATAAGGAAAAAGAAAAATAATCGAAACTTCCCTGTAGAGTTTTTATTCATAGTAATCGACCAGATCTTCACTTGTTCATCGGCATGAGCAGCACTGATAGTCTTTATAGAATCAGATGGGGATACATCTGTAAATCTAGATTTATCAGAGACGACAGTTACATCATCAATAGAAAGATTTTGTACACTCCCTGATACAAGACGCTTAATTTTTATAATCAAATGATTATTTGGCTCATCCATCACCCCTTGATGCTTCACAAAAACTGCAGCAGTTGGTCTTTGAACCAATTCATTTTCAGCGCCAAGATCTGTTGATTCAGGAAAGGAGAGTTGCACATTTGCATCAATTACCCCGTCAATCATTAAAATCACGTTGGCAATTTGTTGAGAGAGCCCTGCTTGATAACGGATTGTCTCCTCTTTATCTGTAGACATAAAGCTACTTTTAGCAAATAGGTCTAAAAGAGTGGTCCCTTGTTTTTGAGGAAGGCCATTTTGATTCAAAAGTGCCATCGCAAGGACGCTCTTTCCTGAGCTTACTTCAATATTGAATTTTGCAGCCCCGCTTTCAACACCACCACCAGTTGATCCAACTGTTTTTTTTGCAGCACTAATCCCTTTACTCGATAAAAAAACAATGATCACATTGGAGTCTTTTTCATTTAAATTGTTAAGGATAATATCCTTTCCGCCGCTACAGGAAACAAACATGGAGCCTAATAGGAAAAAAAGAATAGGAAGTAGGTTTTTACGCATAACTAAATCACTCCAAAAATCTGCGGCTATATGGTAGCAGACTCTTAATAAAAATGCACCATTAATTTTCTAATACCAGAGAGATCTAATAATTGCAAACTCATATCGACAAGATTTAAAAAGTAGTTAAAAATAGAAATTATGAAACATGTTTTTTATTATTTATTGACTCTGCTTACCCTTTCATTTGCAACAGTATATCCTCGATTGCTTGATTCTCCACCAGTAAAGCTTTCTCCAAATGATCGAATTCTTCTATACACCCCATGCAGAACAGGCTCTACTCTTGTCTACAATGTATTGAACTACCTCTGCGAGGATATCTTATGGATCCCAAATGAGATGGAGGATAAAAGGGTTTATAAAACCCACTATCCCGATAAAAAGGGGATCTTAAAAAAACTCCTCCTTGATGGTCGAAATGTCATTTTGGTTGTCACGGTGAGAAATCCTATCGATTCGGCTATCTCCTTTTGTAACATGTTAAATGTTTCTTATAAAAATGGGGCCATCCATTATGCAAAAGTGATTGCAAAAGAATTTATTGGGATAAAAAAGTCAATAAACCCAGCAATAGTGCTTAGATATGAAGAGTTTAATGACAATTTTCCTTTTTTATTAGATAAAATTGAGGAGTTATTGAAGGGGAATATTTCTTGGCAGACAAGAGAGGAGGTGGAGATGCTCTTTTCAAGAAGAGCAATGAAGGCTATTGCCGATCATTTAGATACTTTGGAAAACGTTGACCCTCTAACCCAAATGCATGGAAAACATGTGGATAAAGAATTAAGTGAATATATTGCCTCTCCTTCAGTTAGGGAGTCAATCCTTCCATATTTGAAAGAAGCTATGAGAGTATGGGGGTATTAGCCCTTGCATAGAAATCACCTCTCCTCATGATGGGGGAAAGAGGGACTATGGGAAAACGTACAGTTACTTTTTTATCAAGACTTTATGACTTTTGGAGTCCTCATATCGATAGGGCGGAATATCTGTTCTACCACCGATTAATCCTTGCTGCTGTTCAAGATGGGGGAAAAGCTTTGGAGCTTTCCTGCGGGAGCGGGCGCCTCCTATTGCCATTTGTGAAGGAAGGATTGCAGGTTTCTGGAATCGAAGGGTCTAAAGAGTTAGCTTCTTTATTAAGGCAAAGAGCATCTGATGCAAAATTAACTGTGGATGTCTCTCAGATGAAGTTGGAAGATATTGAGATTAAGGGCACATATAACCTAATTTACTCTAGTTTAGGTTCTTTTCAAATGATCACTGATCGAGAAGATGCAAGTAGGCTTTTAGCAAAATTGTATTGCAGTTTAGAAGATCGGGGTGTTTTATCGATTGCATTGTTTCTTCCATGGACAGGGGCAAGCTTTGCAACAGACAATTGGGTGATTGCCTCAGATCTTAAAGATACACGAACCAAGCAGCGGTATGTGCGTAGAGAAAAAAGTAGCCATGATGAGGTCAATCAACTAATCACCGGAAAGGTACGATATGAGACATGGCTCGGAAAAGATTTGCTTGAAATGGAGGAAAAAGATTTAGCAGTAAGGTGGTATAGCCAGTTTGAATTTCGTTCATTATTAACGGAGGCTGGGTTCAAAGAGGCAGAGTTAGTAAGGTCGTATGAAGAGGGCACCCCATATAAAGAGTCATTTATGTTGTTTCTTGCAAGAAAGTAAAAACTATTGACTCAGCAAGTATAAAAATGTATGCTACATTTTCTTGATTTCACTCTTTGGAGAATCGTATGTACACAATAGCTTGCTGTAGTTTTAAAGGCGGAACAGCAAAAACATCCACTGTTTTACATTTAGGGGTTTTCCTAGCAAAAAAATTTAAGAAAAAAGTGTTGTTAATTGACTTTGATGCGCAGGCAAACCTAAGCACAGGCTTAGGATTTAGCTCTGATGATGATGATACCATGGTCTCTGTTCTTCGAGAAGAAAAGACAATGCAAGAAGTAATCAAACACACACACATTGAAGGGCTAGACATTGTCCCGGCAAATGTCTATTTAGATGGGGTAGAGGCAACAACTCCTATTGTAAATGATTTATATGGGCATGAAAGGCTAAGACGGGCTGTCAAAGGTTTGGATTATGATTTCATCTTTATTGATACCCCTCCAAGTTTAGGGTGGCTTACGCAAAGTGCATTTTTTGCTTCAAATTACTCTCTAATTGCAGCTGTTCCTGAGCCCTATAGTATATTGGCTTTGAACAGATTGCAGGAATACCATGATAAAATTGGTGGCCACCATAAACTCGAGATTTTAGGGGTCGTGCTCTCTTTTTGGGATGAACGTGGGGCTACCAACCAAGCATTTGTGAATGCCATTGATATTGCATTTCCTGGTAAATTATTCGATACAAAGATTAGACGAGATATTTCGGTATCAAGAAGTGTCTTAAGAGGAAGGCCTGTATGTGATGTCTACCCTGAATCACGTGCATCTTATGATTATGAAAGACTTGCCGCTGAAGTAATTAAGAGAGTGACAGGGGAGAGGGAGAAGAAAAAATCTTTGGAGGCAGTCTATGTCTAAAGCAAATCTACTCGCAAAAAAATTCTTAGCTTTAAAAAATAAGGAGGTGCATAAACCTTCTGAACAAACCGTTATTCCCCACAATAGCTTTAGGGCGATGTTTGATCCTCATGAACTTGCTGAGAAAGAAATTGATAATCTGAAGCGTATTTTTGAGCAGAGTTCGACAGAGTCGGCTTTTGAAGAGGAGATCGATAAGGATTTTTCTCAATTAGTGCAGATCACTTCAGAGCTAAAAGCCATCCAGAAACAGGCCGTAATCTTAGTAGGCGAGCGCATTTGTGCTGTACGTGAGATTTTTAAAAGGCATGGCGGCGAAGGCATTGGATTTACAGCCTGGCTCTCCCTTGCTTTTAACGCAAAAAAAACTGCCTACAACGCAATGGCATACTATGAACTCTATTCAGCACTTCCTACAGATGATTTAAAAGTAAAGATGAAGAAGATGCCAGTAAAAGTAAGTTATGTCCTTGCATCAAGAACTGCCCCCGATAAGCTAAAATTTTCTATCATCGACTCCTACCAGGGAGAGAAACAAAGAGAGATGCTTGATCGTATCGAAGAGCATATCCCTATTTTAGGGGATAAACGTTCTTTAAGAACTCTTGGAGAAAAAGCAGTAGATGATTTAGAGAGAATCATTGATACCTTAATGCGCCGTAAAAAGCATATCCATGATAAAGAGAAATCTCGTATCGATGGAGTGTTGCATAAGCTTCACGATCTAATGAACGTATAGTTATCCTTGGATAGCTGTGATGGCAATTGTATAGATGATATCTTCTACACTTGCCCCTCGAGAAAGGTCATTTACAGGTTTTTTTAACCCTTGAAGGATGGGACCAATTGATAGGACCCCTGCACTTCTTTGGACAGCTTTATAGGTAGTGTTAGCAGTATTTAAATCAGGGAAAATAAAGACATTAGCTTTTCCAGCAACAGGGCTATTTGGAGCTTTTTTCTTGGCAATGTCTGGTACTTTTGCTGCATCGTATTGTAGTGGCCCATCACAGATAAGCGCTGGCCATTTTCTATGTAAGATTTCTGTTGCCTCCTTGACTTTTTCCACCTCTTTTCCAACCCCTGAAGTCCCTGTACTGTAGCTAATCATTGCAACTATTGGGTCAATATCAAATGCTTGTGCAGTAAGGGCGCTTTGGATAGCAATGTCTGCAAGCCCCTCTGAGGTGGGGTTTTGATTCACAGCACAATCTCCATAGACGAGGATTTCAGATTGCATACACATAAAAAATACTGAAGAGACAAGCTTTACCCCATCAACTGTCCCCAATATTTTTAACGCAGGGGAAAGGACATTTGCAGTAGTTGTTGTTGCACCAGCTACAATTCCATCTACTTTTCCAGTAGATAGCATCATCATACCCACAACAATTGGATCATTAAGAAATTCGATGGCATTTTGTTCGGTAAGCCCTTTATGTTTCCTAAGCTCTAAAAGAGGCGCTACATAGTCTAAAGCAATTGTTTTTGGATCAATGATCTGAATCTTTTTGGATAGTTCCAACCCATTATTTGTAGCAATTCTACGAATTTCCCCTTCGTTGCCAAGCAGAATGATCTTAGCAACCCCTTTTTGCGTGCAAAATTCTGCAGCTTGGAGAATTCGAATGTCTTGCCCTTCTGGAAGTAAAATCGTCTTGTGCTTTTCTTGTGCCTTTTTAATCAGATGATAACGAAACGCAACAGGAGACATGGTGTACCCCCCGTAATTTTTTTGTAGATTATCTACCCATTTTGCGTTGATTTTTGAGGCGATATAGTTGTTCACCTCTTCACGATGTGAAAAATCCTCCCTCTTTAATTCTGTAGTTAGAGTTTGGAGGTTAATGGCGGTTCTTAAGCTATCTGTTGGGACAAGTAAAATGGGAAATCCTGAAGAGATAGCCTTTTCACAGAGCCTTGTCGTCTCTTTAGAAGGGGTATGACCCCCTGTAAGTACAAGCCCTGCAAGATCTATACCACTTAAAAAAGCAAGGCATGCTGCAGAAAAAATATCTTCACGATCTCCAGAGGTGATGATTAAGGCTCTTGCCTTAAATACGTTTGTCACATGCTGGATATTTGCTGCTGCTAATGCAAAATGAAGGACAGGGCCATCTTTAAACCCATTTAAGTTAAAGTCCATTGCCCCAAGATGCTTTTTTACCCCTGTAACATTTACGCCCATAAGCGATCTCTTCCACGGGATCATCCCAATTATTTGTACTTTAGACTTCTCTATTACCTCTTTAGGTAGAGCTATCTCTTGTGGAGGGTCAAACAAATCAATACGGGTATTTCCTTGTCGATCAGTTGGCCCTCCCACCTTATTGATGATACAACCTAAAAGCTTAGGGTTGTGGATCCCTCCAAAATTACTTGCTTCAATCTCTATATTTTCAATCACCCAAGAATGGTTCTGCCCCATGGGTGAGGCTACTAAAACAATGTCTGCAGACAAACAAAGGGCAATGGAATTGTTTAACTTTGTTGCGTAATTTTGTGCCGATTTAATGGCAAGTCCTTCAATTACCACCACATCACAATCTTTTGTATGCTCGGCAGTAAAGCGGATAAGAAATTCTAAGATTTTTTCCTCCTCACCATTGCTCAGCAAATGTTGTAATGCACTTGCAGAAAGTGGGGAAGAATTTTCATTACTTTCATGAGAAAAGGGCTGAAGAAAAGAAACTCTGACGCCATGTTTTTCTAATGCCCTGACAAAGCCATTTGTTACTGTGTATAAACCTGCCCCCATATTAATCGGGGCTAAAATAATTGTCTGTTTCACGAGGATCTCACTAAGGAAAAGGCATCTTGGGCGATCAACAACTCCTCATTTGTGGGAATAATAGCCACCACTGTTTTGCCCGTTGGAGAAATGATTTGAAAGCTTCCCCTCTTATGATTTTTGTTTAGATTTTCATCGATCTCTATAGTGGGTAATAGCTCTACTACTTTTGAACGAATATGAGAAGAATTTTCTCCAATTCCTCCAGTAAAAATTAACCCATCAAGCCCACCTAAGGGGACAATATAACTGTAGATGTACTTTGCTAAATGATAACAGAACATCTCTATTGCAAGTTTTGCACGAACATCGCCCTGTTTTGCCTTTTCTTCAATAAGTCGCATATCTGAGGATCCCCCATAAATTCCTAATAGGCCACTTTTCTTATTGAGAATGTTGATCACATCATTACTAGTAATAGATAACTCATGAGATAAAAAGGGGATAATACTTGCGTCTACATCTCCAGATCTAGTGCCCATCATTAAACCCTCAAGGGGGGTAAATCCCATGCTGGTATCTTCACTTTTTCCATCTTTTATAGCGCAAACACTACAGCCGTTGCCTAAATGAGCGATGATCAAGCGTTTATTGGGAGTAAAGAGGCTTTGTGCAAGGCCCGATACATATCTATGGGACGTGCCATGAAATCCATATTTCCGTATTTGATACTTTTCGTAATAATCTAATGGTAAGGCGTATAGAAAAGCTCTTTCTTGCATAGTGGTATGAAATGCTGTATCGAACACAGCGATATTTGGCACTTGCTTTAAATACTGACTAAATACTTCAATCCCTAATGCATTTACAGGGTTATGTAAAGGGGCTAAATGGCTGCATTTACGAATTTTAGAGAGCACTTTTGCATCAACAATCACTGATTTAGTAAAGTCTTCTCCCCCATGAACCACTCGATGCCCAATTGCACATAATTCTTCCTCGTAAGGGATAACTAGCTCAACAATGCGCTCTAAAACTTCAG
Source organism: Chlamydia trachomatis (assembly GCA_945897715.1). Lineage (GTDB taxonomy): Bacteria > Chlamydiota > Chlamydiia > Chlamydiales > 2-12-FULL-49-11 > JAJACQ01. Next base: position 6,324 of record CAMDFS010000026.1, on the reverse strand, counting down.
TATAATTTTCTAAAGGGAGCTCTTTTTTTTGGTCGCCAAAAGACACTCTACAGGATGCGCTTCCAATATTTTCCGCAAGCCCCTTAAGATAAACCTCATTAGAGCTTGGATCTATCAACATAAATTTGATAGAGCTACTACCACAATTAATTACAAAAACCAGATTCCCCATACTTGTGATCTGACTCTTTTTAGGGAATAAAATAAAGAAACTTATTAATTTTTTAGAGCAGGCACTCTCATCGTCTCATTTGCTGGGATATTGTAATTTTCACCATCCCCTCTAGCCTTTTTTATCCACTCTGCCTTGAAGATGGCACCATCAAAAAGAGGTAAAATTCCTACAGAGAGGAAACATCCGAAGATATAGAGGCATTTTAGAAATCTATTAGTATGAGGGTTTTTATAATCAGTAGTCCTCCAGATAGACCAGACCTTTTCCCCTTTTTTTGTAGGAGATAGGCATTTTGGAATGCAAAGCCTTAAGTTAATACCTTCTCCGGCATGATCAATATAGCCATCGTTTCCAACAGACCTAGCTAAGGCTATAGCTCCAGACAAACAGGTAATAGGTGCTGAAATAGCAATAAATTGTGATGAAACGGCAAGAGCCAATCCTGCCACAAAGATTACAATTAAAGAAAATATGTGTATTTTTTGCACTTTAAGTGCTTGTGTATTTACCATCTTTAAGAGGCTCTTTCCTTGATCAATAAATGTATCAAGCTTAGTATCATCCATTGTCTGCAAGAGAGGTAAATTATATTGTGTGATATTTTGTACCCGCTCAGAAAATGCATTTGCAGCATTATTACCAATCCTACGGGCAAAATATTCTTTTTGATCAACATCTGAAGATACATAATTACTAAACAACGTATTTAATTTATTGTAGGTTAAAATTGCCTGTGCCTGTTTTAACGCTGACATATCGCAGTTCGATAATAAAGTGTTTTTTTCCTTAGTTTTTAAAAGCTCGATCTTTTTAAGGACTGTTCCAATTTCTTCTTTGTCTAAGAAAGCATTAGATTTCTTCAAGATAATGATGGAACGAATTAATTCCATACCTAAGTAGATAGCACTTGCTATCGTAAAAACCAAAGCACAGATAGAGAGGGCTACAGGGGTCATAACTACACCGATAGCAATGGCTAGAACTTTTGCAGCTGTTGAAAGGATAGAAATTGCGGAAAGAGCCCCAATACAAAGCTTAAATGGAGCTTTGATGATGTCGTGAACAGCGAGCATTTTTACCTCTAAATCTTTAGATTTAAAAGCCTTAGTCACCCTTTCTTTTAACTCAATGATGCTTGTAAACACAAAGACTAGGCCTAGAATTCCGGTAGGTGATCCAGTTTCAGGAACAGTTTCTTCTAAAGGTCTATAAGTGATATTTGAAAGAGGTGAGCTCATAATTACCATATAATTGTTTTATTATATGATAATTATAATACTTAATTAGTTATATTTCAACTTTTATCTAGTAATTGCATGAGATCTTTCTCTATTTGTAATTTCTGGGACCCGCATCGTGTTATGTTTGTCAAAAAGGTCATAATTTTCCCCTTCCCCTCTAGCCCTTTTTACCCATTCTGCTTTGTAAATGGCGCCATCAAAAAGAGGTAAAATTCCAGGTAAGATAACAGATGTGAAGACGTAGAGGCATTTTAATAATCTACTGATGTGAGGGTTTGTATGATCAAAAATTCTCCAGATAGACCAGACTCTTTCGCCCTCTTTTGTAGGAGAGAGAGATTTTGGAATAGAGAGTCTTAAGCTAATACCTTTGTTGGGATTATCAATATAGCCATCATTTGCAAAAGATCTAGCCATGCTTGTAGCTCCAGCAAAACAGGTGATTCCAATAGAGGCCATAGTTACTGGGATAGCAATCACTTTTGCTGAAACGGCAAGAGAAAATCCTGCAGCTAGGATGACAATCACAGAAAATATATGCACTTTTAGTACTTTCTTTGATTGTGTGTTTACCATTTTTAGAAGGCTCTTCCCTTGCTCGATAAATGCATCAAGCTTAGTATCATCCATATTCTTCAATGAAGATAAGTCATACTGTGTGATATTTTGCACTCTTTTGGAAAATGCGTTTGCAGCGTTATTACCAATTCTACGAGCAAAGTATTCAGTTTGGCGAGAATCTTTAGCTACATATTTGGTAAACAACGTGTTAAGTTTGTTATAAGTTAAAACAGCCTGTGCCTTTTTTAGGGCTTTAGCTACTTCATTGGCACTTTTGCAGTAAGAAGCTGTTAAAGTGTTATATTCCTCATCGCCAAGGTGTTGTCTTAGAATTTTTTTATTTTGAAAAAGAGTAAGTCCTATTTTTTCGAATCCTTGGTCAGCAAGATTATTCAAAAGCTTGATCTTTTCAAGAGCTGTTCCAATTTCTTCTTTGTTTAGAAATCTTCTAGACTTATCCAAAATGATGATAGAGCGGATTAATTCCATTCCTAAGTAGACAGTACTTGCTATTGCAAAAATCAAAGCACAAGTTGCAAGGACTATAGGGGATAAAACTACTCCGATAGAAATGGTTAAGAATTTTGCAACTGTTGAAAGTAGAGAAATTGTTGAGAGAAATCCAATACAAAGCTTAAATGGAGCTTTAATGATTTCATGAACTGCGATCATCTTTGCCTCTAAACCTTGAGAGTTAAAAGCTTTGGTCACCCTTCCTTTTAGTTCACCAAAACTTGTTAAAGCAAGAAATAGGCCTACAGCTCCAGTAGTTGAGCCACTATCAGGAGGTTGTGCCTCTATAAACTGAGGGGGAACTATATAAGGAGTAGAAATATTCATAATTATACTATAATTGTTTTATTATATACTAATTATAACATATATTTTATTCTTTTTCAACATTTAAGAGTAATTTTACTCAAGATCACCCTTGAGATCAAGGGGCTCTTTAGTAAGGGCGATGTGTTTAAAGGACATAACCTCCTCTAAAAGGATGGTTTTGAGGGTTAAAAGCTCCTCAAGGAGAGCTCTAACACTCTCAGTGTAAAGAAATAACGTCTTACAGGTTTGTTTTGAGTGGATGTTTGCATCACTTTCTTTAATTTTTATGATAAGAGAAGAGATATCTTTGATATTAGCTTTTAAGGCAAATGCTGTAAGTAGCAGAGCTTTAAGACTTAAATAGCAGCTAAAGTCATCTTTTACCCGCTCTATCTCTGAAAGAACAAGAAGTGTGCAGGTAACGTCTTTATATAGATCAATAATGATATTTAGATGGGTAGATGGGTTAAAATTAGACTTTAAAAGGAAGTAGAAGCCTGAAGGCTTTAAAAGGTCCTTTTTAAAAGTCTTTGAGCTCAAGGTGTATAGGTAAGCGTGGATAGGCTCAATTGTTGATAAAACAGGAGCTATTGTTTCATTTAATTCATGAAATAGTTCTATATGGGGTATTTCTACCAAAGAAGGCTCCTTTTTCCCATAACATGAAAAAAAGAGGAGTTAAGGGCAAGGTTTTTATATAAATGAATATACATTTATAAGGGAAATTTGATATAGAGGTATATTATAGGAGCAACTTTTGGCAGAACTAGATATAGAAAGAGAAGTAAAGATTATGGTGCAACAGGTTAAGCACTATGTCATTACGACCATGGGGAAGACAATTGTTGATGCAACAGATGAAGAGGTTTATCGAGCTTTAGCGTTTGTATTGCGAGAGCAAGTGATGGTCCATTGGGCAGCAACAGGGCGTACTTTCAATACAAAGAAGGTTCGTAAGGTCTATTATTTGTCTTTGGAATGGCTTCCTGGAAGGATTTCAGTAAATAATATCATCAATATTTCCAATGTGGATTTAGTACAAAAAGTGTTAAAGGCATTAGGGAAAGATTTTCAGACAATTTTATCAACCGAGCCTGAGCCCGGGCTAGGAAATGGGGGCCTTGGACGTCTTGCAGCATGTTTTTTGGATTCTTTAGCAACGCATCATTATCCAGTAATGGGATTTGGTCTTAGGTATCAATATGGGATTTTTGAGCAGGCACTTTGGGCTGGGGTACAAATTGAGAGAAGTGATGGGTGGCTATTAAATGAATATCCATGGGAGCTTCGACGAGATAATTATGCGGTAACTGTGCCATATTATGGAACAGTTATAGAGAAAAAAAATAAGCATGATGAGATTGTACAAAGTGTTGCAAATCAAAATGAGGTTCGAGCTATCCCTTTTGATATCCCAATTGTTGGGTATGGCGGCGATACAGATTACTCAGCTTTAACACTTCGTTTATGGACAACCAAGGAATCGCCAAAAAACTTTGCCATCTCAAGCTTTAATGATGGGAACATTGCCGATGCTGTGATTAATACCTCCCTTACCGATGTATTGTACCCAAATGATAAAAATATGCTCGGATTTATTATGAGGATTAAGCAAGAATTTTTGCTTGTATCTGCATCTTTACAAAATATTATTCGACAGCATTTGGATGTCTATGGGAACATGGATGAATTTCATGATAAAGTACGTATTCAAATCAATGATACTCACCCAGCGTTTATTATTGCAGAGCTGATGAGAGTTTTAACAAAAGATTATGAGTATAAGTTTGAGGATGCTTTTGCTGTTGTTCAAGAGGTGTGTAGTTATACCAATCATACCGTTCTTCGTGAGTCATTAGAGGAGTGGGATGCCAATCATATTAAACAGATTTTACCTGCGCAATATTGTATGATAGAGAGAATTAACTATATGTTTTGCAATCAGTTGAGGGCTATTTATCCTGGAGATGAGGCAAAGGTTCGGTGGATGTCTATTTTAGAAAATGGCAGAATTAGAATGGCTAATCTTGCTATTGTGGGGTCTCATAAGGTAAATGGGGTAGCTGCACTCCATACAGAAATTATTAAGAAAAAGCTCTTTGTAGATTTTGCAATGACAACGCCTGAAAAGTTTATCAATGTAACAAACGGTGTAACGCAAAGAAGATGGCTATATAAATGTAACCCCGGTCTTTCAGAATTTCTTATTGATTTAATTGGGGATGGGTGGATTAAGGATCTTCGTCAGATTGAGAAATTGAAAGAGCATATCGAAAAAGAAGAAGTTTGGAAGCGCTTTTTAGAGATTAAGCAATGGAATAAAAGACGGATGCTCCAAAATTTACAACAATTTAGAAGAGATAAAGGACTCTCTGAAGAGGAGATCAAAAAGGAACTCTTTTTTGATACAGATGCAATGTTTGATGTACAAATTAAACGGATTCATGAGTATAAAAGACAGTTGATGAACGCCTTGCATGTTCTTATTCTATATAGAAGAATTAAAAATGATCCAAGTGCAGTAATAGGTAAGCGAAAAGTGATTATCGGAGGTAAAGCAGCTCCTGGGTATGATATGGCAAAAAATATTATCCGTTTTATCTATATCCTTGGAAGAAAAATTCATGATGATCCAGTTGTCTCAGAGTATTTAAGACTTGTATATGTAGAAAACTATAATGTGGCAAAAGCGGAAGTGATTATCCCTGCGGCAGACTTATCTGAGCAAATTTCTACAGCGTCTATGGAAGCATCTGGAACAAGTAATATGAAAATGGCTTTAAATGGGGCATTAACAATAGGAACAGATGACGGTGCAAATGTGGAGATGCGTCAAGCTGTAGGAGATGATAATTGGCCATTTTTATTTGGGTATAGCTCTGATGAAGTGAATAAAATCAAGGAGGAGCATTCCTATGACCCGCATAAAGTGCTTAGCGATCATCCTGAAATTGCAGGAGCCATGGAAATGCTAAGAGATGGCTCTTTAGTAGATAACGACGCAGAAGGGGCAGTGTTATTAGCAATCTATAATAGTCTATTAAGTGGTCAAGATCAAGATCGGTACTTAGTGCTTGCAGACCTTCCAGATTATTTACGTGCTCAAAGCAAAGCAGAGCGGCTCTTTCAAGATAAAGAGAAATGGGCTAAAATGGCTCTTTACAACATAGCCTCTATGGGAACGTTCTCTTCAGATGTCTCTGTAAAAAACTATGCAGAGAAAATCTGGAAAATTGAGCCATGCCCAATAAGTCAAGAGGAACTGAGTAAAATAAGTGCTGATTTCTTAGATTCAGATCGTTGCAACATCTAAATTTAGTAATAGAGAAAAAAGATTTTATTGACATTTTTTATATATTTTAATAAAATTTATTTTTTTAAAATATAGGGATAAAAAATGAGATTGTTCATTATTTTTATATATTTTGCATTTCATGGAGTTGTATTTAGCAATCCAGTAGTACAACTTTATGAAATAACAGGAGATTTTTTTATTAAAAAAGGCAAAACGCAACTTACTGATAT